>JBPCTY010000067.1:0-19322 GCA_051011415.1 Acidimicrobiia bacterium | reverse complement strand
GAGGTGAGGGGATTTGAACCAAAAAGCCGACAGCCCGGAACGCCGCACCCCACCCAACGCACCTCGCAATGAATCGCTCAATGAATAACGACCCGAAGCAAGGCGGAAGACCTCCACTGCGGTGATTCTCGAAGTGAAGACGTTCTTGAGTGGAGGTGAGTGGATTTGAACCCCTGGCCCCTCCGTTGCGAACGTAGTGCTCTGCCGGACTGAGCTACACCCCCGGACACGTCGAAGGATATCGACGCCAAAAGGGCAGCTGTCTAGCCGGCGATGACCCTGACCGTGGACGTCTCGGGGAGTTCCTGAGCGGCCGGAATCTCTGCGGGCCTTGCGGACGGCGTGGCCGTTTGCGATGCGATGGGCACAACCTGGGCGCGAGGCGCGTAGCGCTGCCGCTTCATGTGAAGCAAGGACGTCACATAGAGAGCGATGATGACGTCGATTGCAATCGCCGCCCACAGCCAAGCGACCGACCCGGTCCATGTTGCAACACCAAGCGTGACTGCGGCAGCGACACCAAGCCCAATCAGGATGCGGGTACGACGTACCTGCGTGTGTCGACGAACATAGTCCGCACTCGCAGGATCCGAGGCTGACACCGTGGCAAGGAGCTGTCTCGTGCGCGCAAAATCTCTCGTCGTTGATCTCGGGTTTTGACTCCGATGATCAAAGAACGAAGGAAGAAGAAATGCTGCCCACAATCCTGCGATCAGGATGAATAGGACAATCGCCATCGAATCAGTTCTCTCTTACTCCACCGCCAGCAGTCCGAGCGTACCGACGGACCGCGACGATTCAAAGGATCTGCGGTTTGACCATCAGTTTGGTCGGAATCCGAGCGCATCAGCAACTCGGAGAGCCTCAGGGTAGGGGTATTTCAGCGATGATCGCCGAAGTTCCCTGTCGCGATGTCGACCGCATGCCCCAGAACGTCAGCGATCACATCGAGGCCCTCCTCGACCGCCTTCACTGACCCGGGCAGATTCACGATCAAACATGACCCCCGCAGGCCACATACTCCGCGTGAAAGCTTGCCAAACGGAACGGTGGCGTACGTCTCATGACGCATCGCCTCGGAGAGGCCAGGCACCATCCGGTCCACGACCTGCAACGTGCCTTCTGGCGTCTGATCGCGGGGCGAGAGTCCGGTTCCACCCGTGGTCACGATGAGATCCACGTCGTCTGCCATCGCAATCAGCGCAGCTGCTACCGACTCGATTCCGTCCGGCACGGTACGCATCTCGACGACTGCAAACCCAGAGTCCCTGAGTCGCTCCGAGGCTGCTGGGCCCGAGGAATCAACGGTCGTGCCAGCTGCCACAGAGTCCGAGACGGTGAGGACCGCAGCTCTTCGCTCAGTAGGGCCCTCAGTCACGATCCGGCCCTGTTGCACCGCGATCCCAGGTGCCGGACGCTCCGCCACTCTTGTGGAGAAGCTCAACCGACGAGACCGATGCGCCACGATCTACACCTTTGATCATGTCGTACATGGCCAGAGCGGCCACGGATGCGCCGGTCATTGCCTCCATTTCGACGCCCGTCTTTGCAGTAACGCTTGCGGTAACCGAGATGCGAGCACCGTTTTCGACTGGGTCGATATCGACGGTCACCTTCGATAATGGCAGCGGATGACACAGCGGGATGAGCGTCGATGTCTGCTTCGCAGCTTGAATGCCCGCGATCCGTGTGGTGGCAAGAACATCGCCCTTTGGCGCATTGCCGCCAAAGACAAGGTCACGGGTCTCGGCCGCCATGATCACCGTCGCCACTGCTACAGCGACCCGATCGGTCTCTCCCTTTGCACCTATGTCGACCATGTGGGCGTTGCCCTCGTCGTCGATGTGGCTCAAATCACTCATCGATACCTCTGGCCTCTGGCCATGTGAACATCTCCAAGGTAACGGCGTCGCCAGCCGAGAGCGAGCCTGTCCCTACCGGTACCACCGCAAAGGCGTCCGCTTCTGCAAGTGCGGAAAGAACGTTCGACTGCTGTCCGCCCGAGCGCACGGCTACATGGCGGCCGTCGTCATCTGCCAACAGCACGCGGACAAAGACCTCCTTCTCTGCACTCGTTGAAATGTCCTCGCCCATGACACCGCCCACGCGTGGACGCAGCAGTGCCGTCGCTCCCATCATGTGCAGCAGAGCCGGTCGCACGAATTGCTCAAACGCCACGTAGGTCGAAACAGGGTTGCCGGGCAGCCCGAGCAGCGGCACGTCGTTGAACGTGCCAAATGCAAACGGCTTCGCTGGCTGCATCGCGACCTTCCAGAACTGCATTTCGCCCGATTCGCCGAGCACCGTCTTGACGAAGTCGTAGTCCCCCATCGAAACGCCACCGGTCGAAACGACAAGGTCTGCCGTTGCAGCGGCATCGGTATACGCCTGACGGAGTTCGTCGACGTCATCGCCGACAATGCCAAGGTCGACGGCGTCAATGCCGATATCTGAGAGAAGCGACACAAGAAGTGGCCTATTCGTATCCCGTATGGCACCGGGTTGCAGTTCCGTCGTCTCGGGTGGAAACACTTCATCGCCCGTGGACATCACGACGACGCGAGGAACTCGCGCAACGAGAGGTGTCACACCGATGCTTGCGAGCGAGGCGATATGTCGAGATGTCAGCCGGACGCCCGAGGAAACCACGACATCGCCGATCTCCACGTCACCACCGCTGGGCCTCACGGATGTGCCGGCGGGTGTTGCCGCTCCGATCTCAACGGTGTTCCCTTCAACGGCTGTGTCCTCAACCTTCACCACGGTGTCTGCACCTTTTGGCATCGGTGCACCAGTCATGATCCGGATCGCTTCGCCGTCGCTGACTTCGAGGGTGGCAACGGATCCCGCTGGCACATCCTCGATCACGGACAAGGTTCTCCCAGCTGTTTCGACGTCCACACCCCTGACGGCGAACCCATCCATGGCCGAGTTGTCGAACGGAGGAACTGCCACCGAAGACACGACGTCCTCGGCAGTCACTCGGCCTCGCGCCTGATCCACGCTCACTCGCTCGGATTCCATCGGTGTAAGCGAGGCAAGCACCTCTCGTCTGGCCTCGGTAAGTGGCTTCATCAGACGGTCCTCTCTGACCTGGACGCTAGATCTCTGATATTGCCAGCGTGCCGGACGATCACAAAGAGGGCTATCGCTCCAGCCCAAAGAAGCTCGTCGGTTTCTCTTCCAGCAAGGGCGAGCGCAGGCACCACGAGCAGCATGGAAACGAGCGATGCCACAGACGCCGTCTTCCAGATCAGGAGCAGAGCGATCCATATCACCGCAAGAACAAGACCTACGACGGGAGCGAGATATACAAAGCCGCCAAGAGCAGTTGCGACGCTCTTCCCCCCCATGAACTTGTGCCAGATAGGGAACGAGTGACCAACCACGGCCGCTGCAAGCGTCACGTACCCGAACACCGGCTCGCCAACAGCAACCCCAATGGCAGCAGCGGCAACACCCTTCAGAGCGTCCCCAAGGAGAACAACCGCGGCAAGCTTCTTGCCAAGGACCCTGAGAACGTTCGAGGTTCCGGGATTGCCGGACCCCACCGACCTGATATCGATGCCACGGGAGGTTGCGACGATAATCCCGAAGTTGACGCTTCCGATGAGATAGGCGGCGACCACCGCAAGCACGTGCTGCACAGCGAAGAGTGTAGATAGTGCCAGTCGCCGGGGTTCGCGAAATACGGACCCACCAGTCGGCAACGACGGTGGTAGAACCGAGGCAACGAGTGGCCCCTCGTGGACGTCACCAGTTGAATCCTTTCCCCAAGGACGGTGGCGACATGAGGGAGCCACCGACCCCGCCCCTCGACGCGAACCCCTTCCACTGACGGACGCCGCTCGATACATTGGCTCGTGTTGCTGCTGTCCCGACCGCCGTATCTGCGATGGATCGCTGCCGCCATCCTGGTTGCAGGTGCGCTCGCGTGGGAGGTCTCGGATCGGGCAACCGAGCCCTATCCCTTTGCTGCAAACGCTATTGCCGCTGGCACACCAATCACCGAAGAGATCGTCGAATGGAAGCAGGTGCCAAAGGGGTCGATCAAGATGCCGGATCTCGGCTCGTCTTCGGCGCTTGCTGCGATCGCTCCAGGGGACCCACTCACTCGTTCTGTCGTCGGATCAGGTTCCAGCGTTCCTGACGACTGGTGGTCGGTACCCGTCACACTTCCGCTTGGCTTGGCTCGCGGCACCAAGGTGAAGCTTTCCCTGCTCGACGGTTCATCGGTGACCGGTGTCGTAGCAATGCCAGCGTCAGACGATGAGTTCGGGATCAAGAGAGCAGGTTTCGTGGCGGTGGCTGAGTCAGATGCGGGAAGGGTGGCGCTGGCTGCCGCAAATGACGCGATCCTCGTTCTGATTGCGCCCTGACTACAGCAAAGCGATTGAGATTGCTCCAAACGCCACGCAATAGATGCCGTAGGGAGCCAGCCCTGTGCGTCCGAGCAGACGGATCAGGAGGGAAATCGCGGCATACCCAGACAGACCTGCTGCGACCATTCCCACCCAGACCTCGGCCGGAATGGATTCTCCAGCCGCAATCACATCCACAATCTGTAGCAGTCCAGCGCCAGCGATAACGGGAATGCCGAGAAGGAAGGCGAATCGTGCCGACTCCCTTCGTTCCATACCGCGCGCAAGCCCCGATGACATCGTCATGCCCGAGCGGCTGACACCTGGGATCAGGGCGAACGCTTGTGAGATTCCGATAATGATGCTGTCCACCACACCCACATCCCTGATCGTTCGGTCTCCGAGTCGCAGCATCGTTGTTGACAGAAGGATCAGGCCCGTGATGATCATCATCACGGCAACTGCCACTGGGTCGGCTACGAGTTCCTCAATCTTGTCCTCGAGTGCGAGGCCAAGAGCCGCAGCTGGAATTGTTCCGATCGCAAGGATCGTAATGAGGCGTCTCGCCGGACGGTCGAACTTCGCCATCTCGGCAAGATCGGACCGGTAGAACACGATCACTGCACCGAGCGTCCCAAGGTGCAGCATCGCACTGGTCGCCAAGTCGGGACCCTCCCTACCGAGAAGCGCGGGAATGAGCACAAGGTGACCACTGGAGGAAATCGGAAGAAACTCCGTGAGGCCCTGGATGATGCCCCAGAAGATCGCATCGAGCATTCGGGGAGCTTAGGCGTCAGGCGACCCTTCACCATTCTCGCCAAGCCGCGCCTGCTCTGGTTCGGGAACGGCCACGCGGGCGATTCGCCTTGTGAAGTAGAAGATGCGCTTGAGGTTCGCCATGACGTCCGCCTCGAACCGGTACGTCGCCACTCGATTCGGTTCGTCTTCGGTCAGCCGCTCCGTGTAGCGAAGCCTCGCTTCTTCCTCTGCTTGCTTGACACCCTTCTTCATCCTTCCGACCTTCTGTGCAGCGTTCAGGTCCTTCTGCGTCACCGCCACTAACGAGAGCTCGAATGCGTCGAGAACTTCCTTGTGGTAGTCCTCGATGAGCTCACGAGTTTCAGCGCTCACCGTCACCTGATTGGCAATCCGCTGTTTGCCAAGGGCGATCAGGTTCGTTTCGATGATGTCGCCCACTGCCTCTAGGGCATTGGTCGCTTCGATCAGGTCCACGAGCTCGGCGCTCGACGGTTCGCTGAGCCGCTCTTGAGAAACTCTTCCGAGGAACTCAAGGATGAGTCCGTGAAGCGCATCGACTTCATCGTCCATGGCCTCGATGCCATGGAGCTCGTCGGGGTTCCCGTCGATTACAGCGGGCATAATCTCTGTGAGCATCGTCTGAACGCGGGACGCCATCCGCATCATCTCCATCCGGGCTTTGGCCAGCGCTAGCGAAGGCGCGCGAAGGAGCTCGTCATCGATGTACCGAGGTGACACGAGTCCCTGGTCGGGACGGTCTGGAAGCAGCTTCGTAACGAGAGCAGCGAACTGGTTGACGAACGGCAGAAAGATGAGCGCATTTGCGACGTTGAAGATCGTGTGTGCGTTTGCGATTTCTCTCTCGATGCCGCCTCCAATTGACATCACCCAATCGGCGACCAAGCCGATCAGGGGAATCCATATGAGCACGCCGATCACGTTGAAGAGAAGATGTGCCACCGCAGCGCGCTGCGCGTCCAGCGGCTTGCCGATCGCCGCCAACATCGCAGTCACGGATGTGCCGATGTTTGCACCGAGAATCAGCGCGATCCCTGCTTCGAGAGAGATGAGGCCTTGCGACGCAAGCACGATCACCACTGCAGTCGTTGCAGAAGACGACTGCACGGCCGCGGTGAACACCGCACCAACAACGATTCCGACCAGGAGGCTGTCAAGCGTTGCCATGAGTTCGATGAACGGCACATAGGTCCGTAGCGGACTCATCGCCTCACCCATCACCGTCATGCCCAGGAAGATCAGGCCAAGCCCGATCAACGCCGTGCCTTGTGCACGGCTCCGTTGCTTCCTCGCGGTCGCTGCGATGAGGAAGCCGACTGCCACGAAACCCAAGGCCCACGTGGTGACATTGAACGCGATGACCTGGGCAGTGATGGTCGTTCCGACGTTCGAGCCAATGATGATCGGCACTGACTCGATGAACGTCATCAGTCCTGCACTGATGAACCCGACCACGAGCACAGTGGTTACTGACGAAGACTGAACCACCGCTGTGATGCCCGCACCCGTCAGAGCCCCAACGAAGCGGTTGGAGGTCAGCCTTCCGATCACGTTCCGAGCACCGTCCCCAACGACGATCCGGAGTGATTCGGTCATTCGATCCATGCCGAACAGGAAGAGTGCAAGGCCTCCCGCCATGCCAACGATCAGCGTGAGCCAATCAACGGAGTCGGTTGATCCCTCCGCTACCGATGTTGCCGTAGCGAGGATCCACGACACGTTCACACCCCGTACGCCGACGACATCCGCATCTGGTCGGCGATGTGCACATTCACAAGGGCAGCGACGCCGGAATCCTGAGCCCTTTCGAGGGCGGGTCTGATGTCACTGGGCGAATCAACGAACTCGCCATATCCATCGAGTCCCTCGACAACCTTCTCGTAGCGTCGGACGCCGAGATCTGAACCGACGACCCGCTCGGGAAACAGCATGCGGTGAATCTGGCGGATGTTGTTCCAGGTGCCGTCATTGCCAACCACCCCAACCACCGGCAGTTCGTGACGGATAAGTGAGTCGTACTCCATGCCGTTGAAGCCGAATGAGCCGTCTCCATACACAATGCCAACGCGGGTGTCCGGCTCAAGCGACTTGGCTGCAAGCGCAAAGGGGGCCCCCACACCGAGACAGCCGAACGGACCCGGGTCCAACAGTCCGCCGGGACGGCTGGTTCGAAGCCACTTTGCCGTCGTCGACACAATGTCACCACCGTCTGCCGCAACGATCGTGTCGTCTCCGAAGAAGTCAGCGACCTCTCGTGCGAATCGCTCCGGGTGTACTGGGCTCTCATCTGACTTTGAGGCTTCGTCCGCCATTGCCTGAAGACCGGCTTCGGCATCCGCAATGGACGCCGTGAACGCACGGCGTCCGGTGACGCCGAACGTCTCTGCCCTGTGTGCCAGTTGTGCCAGGACAGCGCCGGGATCTGCGACCGTGCCGATGTCCGAGTCGCGGTTCCATCCGATCTTTGCCGGGTCAGCATCTATCTGGATAACGGAGGCATCGAGGTTGACCTTCTTGCCGTAACCGGTTCGGAAATCCCAATCAACGCCAAGTGCGAGCACAACATCCGCCTGGGACAGCGCTGCTGTTCGAGCACGATTTCCGAGCAGTGGGTGGTCGTACCGCAATGTGCCGCGAGCCAGACTGTTGAGGAATACGGGGGCATCAAGGGCCCGCGCAACCGTATCGAGCGCGTCCGGCATTCCCTCCTGGCGGCTCCAACGAAGACCGGTCCCGCCAAAGATCACTGGGTTCGATGCTCCGGCGAGCACCGAGATGATCTCGTCGAGCGAGTCGTCCGACGCACCGGAGGGCCGGTTGGCTCGGTAGTGCTCTGGCCAGATGATCGCATTCTCCTCGACTTGACCCGCGCTCACGTCCCATGGGAAGTCGAGGAAGACGGGGCCTCCCCTGCCGCCAAAGGCATGGCGGGCCGCCATCGCGATGTATTCAGGAAATCGACCCACATCCCTTGCCGTGTCTGCCCATGTCGTAATCGACTGGAACAGCTTGGGGTGATCCATCTCCTGGAGACCGCCACGGAGATTCTCGTTCTCCTGATGACGTCCACCGATCAGGAGCATCGGCGAGTTGGCAAAGAAGGCGTTCGCAACGCCGGTGACCGCATCGGTCACTCCAGGGCCTGCGGTCACGATGGCAACGCCGAGCTTTCCTGTGAGCCGGGCATACGCATCGGCGGCATGGGCCGCAGCTTGTTCGTGACGCACATCGACGACGTTCATTCCTTCGGCAACAGCACCGTCGATAATCGGAAGGACGTGGCCGCCCGTCAACATGAAGACCGTGTCGACACCTTCGGCTTTGAGCGCCTTGGCAACCACCTGGCCACCGTGGATCTTTGCCATGGAACTCCTCCCGTCCACGGCGAGAGTAGGCACCGTCGAGACGCCTACGCTGTTGCCATGTTCAATGATCATCCAACCTCATATGCCCGCTTTGCCGAAGAACCCATCGGCTGGCTCACAACTGTCAGTGGCGCCGGCAAGCCGTCAACCGCACCCGTCTGGTTCTACCTCGAAGACGATGACAGCATCACGATCTACAGCAGGGACCCGTCGCTGCGGGTGAGGAACCTGGCTTCGAACTCGCAAGTGACCCTCCACCTGGAAGGCGACGGCCGCGGAGGTGCGATCGTGGTGGCAAACGGAAGAGCTGAATTGGACGCTTCGCTCCCTGCCGTCACCGACCACCCGCGGTACCTCGCCAAGTATCAGAGCTTCCTCGACAACTACGGGTGGACTGCCGAGTGGTTCGCAGAGAACTATCCCGCAACCATCCGAATGACGATTTCTTCGGTGGTCGGTTCGTAACGGGCATAGATGCAGCCCCAGACGGGTTGAATCCGACACGATGTTCAAAAAGAAACCAAAAGCTCGCAAGGTAGACACGCTCGCCGAGATCGATCAGCTCTCCCAATCGGGGAAGCCCGTGCTGGTCGACTTCTATCAGGTCGGTTGTGCGCCGTGCCAGGTCATGGACGGCATCATGAACGAACTCCACCGCGAGTACGGGTCGTCTGCCCACGTGGTCAAGGCCGACATCACACGCATGCCGGAGGCTGCAATGCGGTTCAACGTTCGATCAACGCCCACCATGGTCTTGCTCGGCGCCCAGCCGCCCAAGAAGTCAAAGAAGTCCCGAAACCGACCGAACTCGAAGGCTGGCGGCCGCAAGGTGACCCAGCGCTGGCGCGCATCGGGTCTCGTCCAGAAGGACCAGCTCACACGCCTCCTCGAGTCCAACGGAGCGCAGAAGGTGACCGCAAGCTGAAACCCCTTTGGGTTCAGCTGTAGTCGTAGAACCCTCGGCCAGCCTTTCGTCCGAGGAGCCCAGCTTCGACCATTCTGCGGAGCAGCGGCGGAGCTGCGAATCGAACGTCTTTGTATTCGTCCATGAAGGCATCCGCGACTGCGAGCAGAGTGTCGTTGCCGATGAGGTCGGCCAACGCCAATGGTCCCATCGGGTACCCGGCTCCATTCACCATGGCTGCGTCGATGTCCTCCCTGGTCGCAAAGCCCTCCTCAAACATCCGGATGGACTCAAACAGGTACGGACACAGCAGCTTGTTGACGATGAACCCCGCCCTGTCGCCCGCGTGGACGACGGTCTTCCCGAGGGTCTCGGCTGCGAATTCGGAGGCGCGGTCGACGAATCGTTGATCCGCAACCACTGTCGAGATGACCTCG
Source organism: Acidimicrobiia bacterium (assembly GCA_051011415.1). Taxonomy (GTDB): domain Bacteria; phylum Actinomycetota; class Acidimicrobiia; order Spongiisociales; family UBA5794; genus SZUA-442. The sequence continues at coordinate 9,478 of JBPCTY010000067.1, read as the reverse complement.
ACCAGAGGCATGATCGGTGCAGGGTTGAAGAAATGCATGCCAACAACGGCGTGTGGCCGAGAAGTAGCTGACGCAATCTGGGTGATCGGAATCGAGGAAGTGTTCGATGCGAGAACGGCATCCTGCGAGGTGACGATCTCATCAAGCCTGCCAAAGAGGTCTCGTTTGATGGCGGCGTCCTCGACTATCGCCTCGATCACGAGATCCGAACCGCTCAGATCGGTGAGATCTGTCGAATAGCTCAGGAACCCGAGCGCCGCATCTCTTGCCGATTGGTCGAGCTTCCCACGATCCACCGCCTTGTCGAGTGACCGCGTCGTCGCTGTCTTCGATCGAACGGCGAGGCCTTGGTCCATCTCGACCACGGTCACCCGGACACCGGCCTTTGCACAGACCTCGGCGATGCCGCCTCCCATGAGACCGCCGCCGACTATGCCGACTGATTCAATTGCCATGTTCAACCTTCTTGTGAAACTGTCAGTGACCCGGCGGATTCTGGATAGAACCCATGGCTTGGCGCCGAGCTTCAACGATCTCGTGCCCGATTTGCTCAAGGGTGTCCATGAGCCAGAGGTACGCCGGCTTCCCCGGGCGGTAATCAGCCTCGGCCATCCCCTGGATTCGACCCTGTTCCTGGAGTTGTTTCACCTTGGCGTGATTGTTGAACGGATCCAACGTGTAGACACCGAGCGTCCTGCCGCCCGCAGCGTTCAGGATGGAGAATGCGGGGACATCGGATGGCCCATCAGCTATGTAGATCATGTTCTTCATCGGCACGCGGCGGTGGTCAATCGAGATCCGAGCGTTCACATCGAGTTCTGGGGCCTTGTTGACGCCCTTGTTGATCTCGAACAACGCTCTGGTTTTCGATGTGTTGTCGATGGTGTACCCAACCTGGGTGATAGGGCCAGGTGGCTCGGCTACGGGCAGACGGTCCATATATCCGGGTTCGGCGACATGTTCGATGAACGTGTTGGCCCAGATGCCATCGACAACGTCGATGAACGGGCTGCCTTCGATCATCGCCCGCAAACCAGTCGAAACGATGTAGTGCTCGACCGCTACTCCTTCAGCCTGGAACTCCGGGACCTCAGCGACATGATCGCGAGTCGCACGCATGAACTCAGGCATCCCTGGAACTGGCTCGAGCAGCCCTCCCAGCTCGGTGAGTCGCTCGTTCGACAGGTCGCCGAACACGCCTTCACGAACATACGTAAGAAGGTGCCCGAGGTATGCGGTGTCCTTTTGGACGATCACACCCTCTCGGGCGTAGTGAGCGACGAGCCCATCGACTTCTCCCCAGAACACGTCGGGGTCGACGCCGTACTCAGCGAAGATCGGATCCTGCATGTTTGACGCGATGAGCGTCTTGTCGAAATCCCAAACGAAGGCGATGACGGTCTGGGTGTGGAGAGGGGGAGGCATGTCAGGCAGTCCTGACGGTCACGCGACGGTCTACGGGATTTCGTAGCCGGCGAAATGGACCGCATCGTCGGCAATCCACCAGCCTTGAAGGGTGCATGGCGTTCCGCGAAGTTCGTGGTGGGCATCGCCGAGCCGATCGAGACTCACAAGTACGTTCACCACGTGACCATCTGCGTGGAGACCCCATGCCACTTCGGCCATGGAGAACAACGGCGTATCGGTGTCGAGCACGACCTCTACCGAACGGAGCTCCGGAGCCATCACAACCCGTGTGGAGCCGACCTCGATCGGCGAATCAATGAGTTCGGCAAGCGACAGCTCGACGGATGGCTCAACTCTCGCCCGATGGTTGGCGACGACGGCCCCAGTGACAAAGTCAACACTGGTTGTTGGTTCCTGAACTGCAACTGCCATCACGGCCTCCAAAACGAATAACAACATTGTAATTCACTTCGGCGCTGTTGGCGAATGACTTTGCGCAATTCCAACGATGCTCGCCTAGGACGCCGGGCGGATCGAGTAAGCCCCACTGTCCTCGTCGAAGTCGAGTGTGATCAGGCCATTGGCTCGAGCAGCCTTCACGAACTGCAAGAAGCCCGAATAGCCGTACTGACGCTCTGAGAAATTCGGGCTCTCCTTACGCATTTCGTCCTTGACGCCTGACAACGGAACTGCCTTGCCGTTTGCGACAGACTCGACGGTTGATACGAGCAGGTCGAAAGCAGCGCGCTCTCCTCGTCCGTCTGCCGGGAAGCTCACCGTTGGGTCTCCCGGTCTGGCGGAATCAGTGAGCTGGATTGCTCCCCTCTCTGCAAGGTTGCGGAGCAACTCACCGAATGACCGGAAGCCGTAGTCACCTTCGGCGAAGGTCGAATCCTTGCGAAGCAGTGCACGCTTGAGGTCCGAAGAACGTACTTGCGTCTCCCCTGATCGCTGCAGACCGGTCAAGGTGCTTGAAATCCGACGAACAAGCCCGTCGATATCCGTTGCTGGAGGTGGCTTCGGAGCTTCCGACTTCCCACGTCGCAGCACCTTGCCCTGCGGTACGTCAACACCGTCAAGGTTCTCATAGAAGAGGAACTCATCGCATGCGGGCGGCAAGAGCGCAGACGTAGAGGCTTTAAGACCGACCCCGATGACCTGCTTGTTCAGTTCGCGGAGTTTGTGCACGAGTGGGCTGAAGTCGGAATCACCAGTACAAACGACGAACGTAGTGACGTAGTCCCGTTCGAAAGCAAGCTCGATCGCATCGACAGCCATTTTGATGTCCGCAGCGTTCTTGCGAACAGCGCCTTTCCGCTGCGGGATCTCGATCAGCTCGACGTGGTTGTCGGTGAGCATCCTGCGGTCTGGCTCGAACCGTGACCAGTCGGCGTATGCACGCCGCACGACCACCCGGCCGCGCTCTGCGAGCGCTTCAGCGATCGGACGAAAATCGAACACCATCCCGAGGTCTTCACGAGCCCCGATCGCAAGGTTCTCGTAGTCGATGAAAAGGCCGATTCGTACGTCATCCATGGACGCAGCGTATCAGTGCCATGCCTCGAGGGTCGTTTCGGCGAAATCGTGGCAAGCGTCGAGGACCTTCCGCGGAGATTCGCCGGACGTTCTCGGTATCGGAGCACCGAACCGGATCCTCACCTCAGTGCCATATGGGACAGGAAGCATGTTGTTGTCAAAGACCTTCCACGACCCATCAATCACGGCGGGGACGATCGGGAGCTCGGGTGCTGAACGCATGAGCGCCGCAAGCCCTGACCTTCGATATATCGCAAGCGAACCATCTCTCGATCTCGTGCCCTCCGGAAAGATCACCGCTGACACATCCCGTTCCTGACACGTTCGACCCATCTCGTCGATAGCCTCGATCGCCTGTTGGCGGTCTCCCCTGTCAATGAGCGCGTTCCCCCCATGTTTCAGGTTGAGGGAGATGGCAGGGATTCCGCTCGCCAGCGAGGACTTGGCCACGTACTTCGGATAGTTCCTGGTGAGGATTCCGCCAAAGATCGGTACATCAAACATCGACTGATGGTTCGACACGATGATGAACCCACCCTCAGATGCAAATCCGTCACGGCCTTCAACCTTGACAGTCACGCCTGAAATCCCGAACACGCCGAGAAGACGCTTCTGAAGTGAGGCCATTGCCTCCTCAAAGGCTCGTGGACCGCGACGCAGAGCCAAGCGACCCTTGATGTCGTAATACACGAGGGTGATCCCAAAGACCACCACAGTGATCAGAGAGAAGAACCAATCCTTGATCATGGTCTCAGTTCCTCATCCGTCGGCCACTCGCAACCAGGCCACCAATGCTTCGTTGACCTCGACGGGGCTCTCCTGTTGTGTCCAGTGTCCAGTGTTCGCGATGATCGTGGTCTCGAGCTTGGGCACCCACTTCCCCATGCCTTCGAGGAGGGTCACAGGGAGCACAGGATCGTCGTCACTTGCGATCACCAATGTCGGCTGGTCGATTACTGCGTTCAGATGATGAGCCCACTCGGCGTTGTTGCGATCGATGTTGCGATACCAGTTGACCGGCCCGGTGATCCCCCCGGCGATAAAGGCATCGGCATACACCCGGAACTCCTCGTCAGTCATGAACGCCTTCCCACGGGATCCACCCAGATAGAACGCGTTGAGCCAGCCATCGGGGTCCGCTTCGAAGCCACGTTCGGCAGCGTCGCCATGATGAAACATCAGGATGTAGGCGAAGCGATCGGCGAGCTGGTCCTTGATCGCAGAAATCGGGGGAAACCCCCAGCACGCTCCGCGGTACGGCGCGGTGAGCGACACGATTCGCGACACCCGCTCCGGGTACGCAACAGCTGCCGAGTACATGACGATGGTGCCCCAGTCATGCGCAATGAGCGTCGCATCCTCAAGCTCGAAGTAATCCAGGATGCCGATCACGTCGTCGACCAACGCTGTCAACGTGTACGCATCGAGGTCGTCCGGCTTGCTCGATGCACCATATCCACGGGCGTCGTAGGAGATAACCCGGTATCCAGCGTCGACCAGCGCTGGCACCTGGTGGCGCCATGAATAGGCCAGCTCTGGGAAACCGTGGATGAGCACCACTGCGAGCCCTTCGCCCTGATCATCGACCGACAGTTCGACGCCGTTGATCGCAATGAGCTTGGACATGGTCGCCTCCCGAGTGTCGCTGTTCCGACAGATCATCGTCGCACGATGTCGCGTGAGTCGTTGACCCGTTGACATGTCACGAAACGCAAAGGTAGCAAACAGCAAGAAGCGAGCCGAGCGCGAGCGGCGTACCCAACGGGCACGGCGCCGCAGGCGAGCACGAAACATCGGAATCGGAGGTGCTGCGATCGCGACCGTCGCGCTCGTCGCCATGCTGAGCTGGCCAGAACCCGACGTTGGCTCGACCACCGCTGAAGCGTGGGATCTTCCAGCGCTCGACGGTGAGTCCAGGCACGCGATCTCCGACTTCGACGGAAAACCAACAGTTGCCGCATTCTTTGCGTCGTGGTGCCACGTCTGCGAACGAGAGATGCCCGACTTCCTAGCCGTGAGCAACGACCTCGAGGGCCTTGTGAACTTCGTCGGTATCAATTCTCAGGATGGCGGACGGGGAATTGCAGACGCGGAGAAGTGGGGTATCGCGGGTTCCTGGCCCATTGCCCGCGATATCGGGGGGAACAATGGATCCGGCCTTTCCATCGGTTCCTTTGGTGCGCGAGGGATGCCGTTGACGGTGATCTACTCGGCCAACGGCGAGGTTGCGCATATCCAAAGGGGAGGCATCTCCGGCACTGGGCTTCGAGCAATCCTCAACGATCTCTTCGGTGTCTGACGTCCCAGCTAGTCGATGACAGAGCGCACAATGGTGTGGCGCCTCCTGGACGTAGAACACCCCACTCCGAGGGGGATCAGAGCGGGGTGTTCGGGTGACGATCGTGATTGGGTGGGCCCGATCTCGATCGTCTCTTCGTCGGTTGGACCAACAGGGAGGAAGGAATGGAGAGAGAGTGGCCTTCCCGACGAACCTGTGAACTATCTGCTGGGATTGTTGGGCTATGTGTGCTTGTGAATCATTTCACGAGTTAGACGTTGGGCGCTCACGGCACGGTTCCCAGAATCTGTGAATCCGCTACGAGCGCACCAGAAGGCGCCGGCCGGATCGATTCGCAAGGGCAATGTGGCGTGCGGATTCGACCGCGAGCCGTTGCATCCCATTCGCATCGATCGCATCACACACGTAGTCCCAGTGCATGGTGACGAAGGCACCCGGGTGGACGTCGTCGATCCCTACCGGCAGCCGGACTCGCTCGGGAACTGCTGGACCTTCGGACAGCCAGCGACCGTCCCAGCAGATCGGTCGAGTGGTCACTACAGCTGACAGGCCATCGGTTGCAACAACGCGGCCAGCCCTGATACGGCACCGGTCGATCACCTCGAGCGATGGGCCTTCTTGCCCCGAATGAAGCAGGCCCACCCACGGATACACACAGAACACGTGGAAGGCATGGTTGGGTCGACCCCCCGGTATCGCCTCCGCTAGCTCGCGCCTTGAGCTGCCCGCACGGGAGGAGAACCGATCTGAAACTGAGTTGCCCCACGCAAGCAGATCTACGTGATCGAGCAACTCATTGCCGACCCAGTAGGCCTCAACGACCATTCGGTCCAGCGGATCGAGCCCATGGAGACCCCCGATCAGCTCGAGATAGGGCCACGCGCCTTCAAACTGTTGTGCGGCATGCGCCACATCCGCTTCAACCTCAGTTCGCAGCACCGCATCGCTCCACAAAGCATCAGACGGGCCGCAGTACCCAAGCTCGTTCGGCGGGAAGGCGTACCTCGCAAAGAGCTCCGCGCCGCTTGTCATCGCATCACAGATTCTCGACGGTGCGTTGCGGTCGTCAGCAAGCTCGCAGCTGCAACGATTAGCGATCCCAGTGCGACCAGGGCGAGGCCAAGAGGCGATGGAAGCACCACACCTCCGACTGCTCCTCGGAGCAGCGCGGTGATCACCGCACCACCAACGAGAATCGCCGTGACGTCGATCGCCGGGGCACGAGCAAGCGCCGCGAACCAGGTCCCGACGTAGCCGGCCAGCACAATCGCCGTCAGCGCGATCCACCCCCACTGACTCAATGTCACTTGGCCAACGGTGGCGAACCCACCGCTCAACAGTCCATACGCAATCAGCACCAATGCCCCACCGGCCATGCGAGCAACTCCGACGGTTGCGGAAGAGACTCCTGCGAGAAGCCGCTTGGCGAGCACCACCTCGATAGACCACAGCAGCGTGGCACCGAGGATCATCAACTCCCCCATCCCAAACGTCACGTCACCGACCCCGCCGACGAGAAGGAGCTGCCCCGCAATGAGAAGGGCCACGGCAGCGAGATGCACAGGCCGCAGATTCTCCCGCAGAATCCCGACCGCGAGGATCGCGACCCACACAACCAGCGTCTTGTGGATGAACCCGGCCTGGACGGATGAGGCGCGGGACAACCCCTCGAAGAACAGAGCGAAGGCGAGTGCTCCGCCGAGGACGGCGACGGTCGCCAGGCCGAGCCACTGGATTTTGGAGGACGGCACGGTAAGACCCTCCCGCGAGCGAACTCTGGTCAGCGCCACGGCGACAGCAACGAGCACGAGCGCAGCACCGATGTTCTTGAAGGTCGTGTAGGTAGTTGCGTCCGCGGTACCAGCCCATGCTCGGATTCCGTAGCCGTTGATGAACACAGCGAATCCGCTGATCACCCCGGTGACGCACGCAAGGACAATGCCCGCCCTTCTACCCGAGACAGCCTTTTGAAGGTTGCGGAACTGTGCCATTCACATCACCTCTCTAATACCTTAGACTAGAACTAAGGATTTACAAGAGCTCGGAGCACGAATGCACGGAAAGGTCCTCCTCCCCTCCTCCTTCGACTCGCTCATCCCCCTTCTCGCCCAGCGGGGCTACACCGTTGTTGCACCGACAGTTCGTGAGGGGACCATCGTCCTCGACCGAGTCTCCTCCTCTGAAGAGCTCCCGATCGGCTGGCACGACTCGCACGAACCTGGCATGTACCGGGCGGCCCCTTCAGCTGACCACACATATTTCGGGTACACGCTCGGACCTCGGACCGCAAAGCACTATCTGTTTCCCCCACAGCAAACCATGCTGACGATTGAGCACGCAGAGACCGGTCTCCGTTTTGCGCCCGAGCCCCCTCCTACCGAGCGATACGCCTTCGTCGGTCTCCGTGCCTGCGAGTTGGCCGCGGTCGCGGTGCAAGACACGGTGTTCGTCGATTCGCCATTCACCGATTCTGCGTACCTCGAACGTCGGCGACACAGCTTCACGGTGGGCATCAACTGTGCAGTTGCCGGTGGCACATGCTTCTGCACGTCGATGGGCACTGGTCCGCGATGCTCCTCTGGCTATGACCTGGTCGTCACCGAGATCGACGACGAGAACGGGCACCGGTTCATCGTGGAGGTCGGCACTGAAGACGGTGCCGAAGTGCTGGCAGCGCTCAACGGGACCGATATGACAGCAGCCGACACCGAACTGGTCGAGGGAATTGTCGCGAGAACGGAGGCATCTATCAGCAGGGACGTGCCTGCCACCGAGGCCTACGACGCGCTGGTGTCGAACCTGGAGCACCCGATCTGGGACGAGATCGCAAACCGTTGCCTCAGCTGCACCAACTGCACGCTCGTGTGCCCAACTTGCTTCTGCAGTACGACGGAGGATGCGACAGATCTCGAGGGCACTGCGATCAGGGGACGCCGCTGGGATTCTTGCTTCAACAGTGAGTTCAGCTACCTGCACGGACATCCAGTCCGCTCATCGACTCGGTCGCGATACCGCCAATGGATGACACACAAACTGGCGTACTGGCACGACCAGTTCGACAGCAGCGGCTGTGTGGGATGTGGAAGGTGCATCACCTGGTGTCCAGCCCACATTGATTTCGCTGAAGAACTTGCACGGCTTGTCGCCGACTCGGAGGTGCTGACATGACCTTGATGGAGTGGAGATCGAGAAGCTCGTTGCTCTCTGAACTCTCAGACGATCACTTTGCCCTTCTCGACTCGGTTGCGTCCGGTGTCTCCTTCGGTGCCGGTGACACTGTGTTCCGCGTCAACGAGCCAGCGAACCGCTTCTACCTCGTGACATCGGGAACGATCGCACTCCAGATCGCAGGAGGAGCAAGGCCGAGCATCACCATCGAAACGCTCGGGCCAGGTGCGATGCTCGGTCTGAGCTGGCACGTCGCACCGTATCGGTGGCAGTGGACCGCCCGATCAGTCGATGACAGCACGCTCGCCGAATTCGACGCAAACCAGGTGCTGTCTGCTTGCGAACAGGACCCAGCCCTCGAGAATGCGCTCCTGCGCGTCATCGCCGGAGAGACTGGTCGGCGCCTCCAGAATGTGCGCCTCCAGTTGCTCGACCTGTACGGGGGCAAGTGACATGGTCGCAGCGGACACGCTCAGCACCCACCAGCCACCGGACCCCATGCTTCTTCGTGCGTTTCGAGTGACGGAACGTGTCGAGGAGACCCACGACACAGTCACGCTGGTACTGCTGGCAGCGGACGGTGGACCGCCTATGTCGTTCCGACCAGGGCAGTTCAACATGTTCTACATATTTGGCACCGGAGAAGTGCCCCTGTCGATTTCGGGAGACCCGGCACACCCGGAACGTCTGGTCCACACGGTCCGCGCTGTTGGCGCGGTTACCGACGCCATCGTCGCGCTTCAACCAGGAGACGAAGTCGGGATCAGGGGACCGTACGGCTCATCGTGGCCCGTGAGTGCCGGAAGCGACCGCGATCTCGTCATCGTGGCGGGCGGGATCGGTCTCGCACCGGTGCGACCTGTGATCTACCACGCCCTCAGTCATCGCGCGAGCTATCGGTCAGTATCGGTCGTCTACGGCGCACGCACACCTCAGGACATCCTGTATCCGGATGAGATCCACGAGTGGAAGGCACGCTTTGACACCAACGTGCACATCACCGTGGACCGCGCCGCACCCGGCTGGCTCGGCGATGTCGGTGTGGTCACGCCTCTTCTCGCAAGGCTG
>JBPCTY010000066.1:0-6215 GCA_051011415.1 Acidimicrobiia bacterium | reverse complement strand
CCGCTGAGGAGTGGACTCACGGATCGAACGCGGTGGGGTTGTTGCTCACACAGATCGAGGGCCTCGCCGACTATCGATACGAGTTCGAATCAATCGAGGCGTTTCAGTCGGGAACCGTTGGGTGGGCGGCCGCAAAGGTGATCGGCGTCGTGAGGGAGGCTCACCACGTTCCCTTGAGGATGGTTGCTGTCTTCAATCTCATCGAAGGCGCGTGGAAGGTCGCGCTGTGGCAGGTGTCCGAGCCAACACCGAACGACCCTGAAATCATGGGAGTCGAGCTGACCGACACTTTGAGTTCGTTGATCGAGTCCATCCAGGACGGATCAGACATTGATCTTGGACAACCAGATTCACCGACCACCACGGTGACTGTCGTGTTCACAGATGTCGAGGGTTCAGCAGACAGGGCGGTCCAGATGGGAGACAGGGAGTGGGGCCGCATTGTCAGTCAACACTTCGCGGACATTGAGGAAGTTGCCACGAAACATCAGGGGATGGTTGTCAAGACTCTCGGCGACGGCGCGATGCTCGTGTTCAACTCAGCAGCAGCCGGCGTCGGCGCGGCATTGGACATTCACCGCTCGGTCGCTCGCCTGAACAATGGGGATGTGCGCGTACGAGTTGGTGTCCATACCGGGGACGCTCTGCGTAGGGGAGGGGACTATCAAGGCCAGACCGTGGACAAGGCTGCGCGCGTCGCTGCCGCAGCAACACCTGGCCAGACATTGGTGACGGAAACCGCACGTGCACTCCTGGGAGATGCCGGCGACTATCGCTTCAGCGATGCTGTCATCCTTCACCTCAAGGGGATCCCTGGCGTGACCAACGCCTTTCTGCTCAGGGATCGTTGAGATCGAGTTCACCAGGGAGTTGGCAGGTGGGCAGTGTTGACGTGCCGCTGCCCATCCAGATGATGTGTCACCTCTCCATACCATGCGTATGGAATGGTTGCTATCATCTCAGTCAACTTCGAGAGGGGAGACGCAAGTGCGTCGTGTTTCTGTAGTCATGATGGTGGCGGTTGCGATGGTGCTGACGGTCCTAGCGCCCGCTGGTGCAGATACTGGGAAGCCGGAAGGCGTCGGTCTGCACGACCCAACCACGGGCATTTGGTACCTGCTTAACGGAGATGGGACCTCGACCAGCTTCTACTACGGAAATCCCGGCGACTACGCCGTCATGGGCGACTGGGACTGTGATGGCACCGACACCCCTGGCCTGTATCGCCAGTCGGACGGGTACGTCTACCTACGGAACTCGAATACCCAAGGCATTGCAGACATCAGATTCTTCTTCGGGAATCCTGGCGACGTGCCGTTGGCGGGTGACTTCAACGCCGACGGCTGTGACACGATCAGCATCTGGCGCCCATCGGAGAACCGGGTCTACATCATCAACAAGCTCGGTGCGAATGACGGCGGCCTCGGGGCTGCCGAGTTCTTCTATGACATTGGCAACCCTGGCGACCTTCCGATAGTCGGCGACTTCAACGGCAGCGGAACAGATACGGTCGGTTTGCATCGTCAATCGACGAGTCAGCTCTTCCTGCGGAACTCTTTGTCTTCTGGTCCTGCTGATACCACGATTGTGGTCGGCGGATCGACAGATATCGCCTTCTCGGGTGACTGGGACGGGAACAACACCGACACATTCGGCATCTATCAGGCTCCCAGCTTCTACGCCCCAACCGGCGGGGTGCTGTTCATGCGTGACACGAACGCCGCAGGCAATCCCGACTACCTCGTCAACTTTGGGGATCCGGGTTGGCGTCCGGTATCGGGTGTATTCAAGACGGGTACGCCGGGAATCCCGGGCCCAACGCCGCCACCTTTGCCCGAGATACCTGGTGTGACGACCGCCAAGGACATCCTCGATGGGAAGGTGCCGACGTTCGACCAGGATGGAGGCCGCATCCTGATGGTCGGAGAAGCGACCCGCCGTATCGACCAAGACGACTACCGATTTTCTGACGGCACCGGAGAGATTCGAATCGACGTTGCCAGTTCGCTCGACCAGAACCTCCCGCTGTTTACGTGCATGATCATCTCGGGTATCTGGACCGGCACTGAGGTCAACGTCGAGGCCTATGCCTCGTGTTCATCGCTGTAGTCGGAGGGCGATACACCAAATGGCTGACACTCTCCAGAATGAGATCGCAAAGGCTGTCTCCGCAGGTTGGGAAGTAACGACACAAACCGACACGTCAGCTTCGTTGACCAGGAAGCAGAACTTCTCGTGGGGTTTCTTCGTGCTGTGGTTCATTCTCTTCTTCATCATCGGTGGGATCATCTACTGGATCTACTGGATGGCGAAGAAGCCGGAATCGATGTTCATCGAGATGACACCATCGGGTGAGATACGCGTCACCAGAGGCTAGATGTTCCAACTGCAGGCCCTCGTGGGTGCCGGTCCAGGTCCGATGCGGGCAAGAGTCATCGATTTCTGCTCTTGAGGCCCTGAGTGTCCAAGGTGCGGGACAACAGCTGTCCTAACGCCCATAATCCACGTTATGTAACATTCCAGTTTGGCCACATGGATCGAGCCGAATGGGCCGCTCTCCCCGACAGGGCCTGTTTCCGGGTGGCTTTCGGTTAGTCGACGAACTCGATCTCTCGTGAAGCCGCTTCTGTCTTGTCTGTCAGGGTGATGACCACCTTGTCGAGGACGCCCGTGAATGGGAATGGATCTCCTGCGTATGAAGGATCCACTTGCGTTCCCGTGTCGATTCCGATGTCAAAGGTCTCCGCCAGCGAATACGTGCTGATGTGCATGTTTGGCATGTCGACGGTGTCGGCCTTCTCGCCGTTCACGTACAGCTCGCCAATTCCTGCAAACTCCCCCGTCTTCATGAACTTGAACTTCAGTTCCGTGGCTCCGGTCGGCAACGGATCGGACCTCAGCGTGTAGTGGACGCCGTCGAGATAGTTGTAGTCGAACACGAGACGGTCGTCCCGCAGATACATCGTGTATCCGCCGGTCATTCCGCCACAGGCGACGATCACGCCCTCTTCGCCTCCCGCAAGGTCGACAGTCGTCACGATTTCGTGCGAGCGGTTCTTCACGGGAGCAGAGGCCTTCTCGGCAATTCGGACGGCGCCAGGTGCGTAGTACACGAATTCCGTCTGGTCGCCGAAGAGTCTGTCCTGCTGCTTCGAGATCCGCTGGACCATGTCGTCGTAGAGCGGATAGAGGTTGTACTCCCAGGCCTCTTCGTCGAACAGTTGGATCAGTTCTTTGAGCTTCTCTGGGTGCTCGGCGGATATGTCAGTGCTTTCCGAGAAGTCCTCATCGACGTTGTACAGCTCCCACACGTCTTCGTCGAACGGGAGCCTTGCTCCGAGGTCCCACGGCATCCGGTTGGCGTGCAGCGTGACGGCCTTCCATCCGTCGGCCCACATCGCTCGATTGCCGAACATCTCGTAGTGCTGACGCTCCTTTTTGGTCGGAGCGCTGTCGTCGTTGAAGGCGTAGATCATCGAGGTGCCGTCGAGTGGTTTCTGCGGGATGCCCTTGTACACGTCTGGCATGGAGACCCGTGCCGCTTCCATGATCGTCGGCACGATGTCCGAGACGTGGTGGTACTGGGATCGGATTTCACCCTTGGCTTCGATGCCGTTCGGCCAGTGGACGACGAGCGCATCGTGCTGGCCGCCGCGGTGTTCGCTCTGCTTGAAGTATCGGAACGGCGTGTTGCCTGCCATCGCCCAGCCCGCGTGATAGTGCGGGTAGGTCGTTGCGTCGCCCCATGCATCAAAGTGGCGCATGCTGGCCTCGAACGGCGTCTGAAGGCCGTTGAGTACGTAGGTCTCATTAAACGTGCCAGCCAGACCGCCTTCTCCTGAGGCGCCGTTGTCTGCTGTCACGAAGATCAGGGTGTTGTCGAGCTCCCCTACCCTGTCCAGTGCCTCGACGATCCGTCCCATCTGATGGTCCACGTGTTCCATCTGTGCGGCAAACACCTCCATTTGGCGTGCGTACAGACGCTTGTGGTCTTCGTCGAGCTCATCCCAGGCCGGAATCTCAGGGATCCGTTCGGTGATCTTGGTGTTCTCGGGGATGATGCCGAGTTCCTTCTGATTGGCGAGGATCTGTTCTCGTGCAACGTCCCATCCCATGTCGAACTTGCCCCGGTACTTATCGATGTACTCGGGTGGCGCATGGTGCGGCGAGTGCATGGAGCCAGAGGCCCACAGCATCATGAACGGATCTTCTGGTTTTAGGGACTTATGGCCGGTGATCCATTCGATCGCTCTATCGGCGAGATCAATGTCGAGGTGTTCGCTTTCCCGGAAGGGCTCGGGCGTATGGTCATTCCACATGACAGGCACAAACTGGTGGACGTCTGCGGCCATGAAGCAGTACGAGTGATGGAATCCCTCTCCACTCGGCCAGCGATCGAAAGGTCCGACCTGGGAGATCTCGTACAACGGAGTGTGGTCCCACTTCCCTATCGCATAATTGATGTACCCGGAATCGGCGAGGTAGTTCGCACCCGTCTTACAACTATCCGGCACGATCGCGTTGTAGCCAGGAAACCCCATCGCAGTGAGCGAGTGGCTTCCGAGCCCGATCGTGTGCGGGTTTCGTCCTGTCATGAGCGACCCTCGTGTAGGCGAACACAGCGCGGTCGTATGGAAGTTGTTGAAGCGAAGCCCGTTGGCTGCGAGGCGGTCGATGGTTGGTGTCTCGATCAATCCGCCGAATGACTGGCCGAGCTGTGCGAAGCCCACATCATCGAGCAGCAAGATGAGCACATTTGGAGCCTCGGGATGCGGGCGGATCGGCTCGGGCCACCACTCCTCTGACTCTTCGTAACTCCTCGATATGGTGCCAAGAAACTCATCCGAACCAGCCAACAGATCATCCTTTCAAGACTTGCGAGCTACGCTACGCGGGCCAGTGATGCTGGACAACAGTCAGAACCCAGAGCAGACGACCTAACCGATCTATCGGGTGCCCCTTACAAGAATCCGCGATCCATGCCCCATGTGACTCTCGATCATTCTGAAGATCTCGACTCGGTCGCCGATACCCGGCGAGTCTTCGAGCGCATCCATCGAATACTTGTGGACGTCGCTGGAGCCGGCCCTTCCAACGTCAAGAGTCGGAAGCTTGTCTCAACTGACTCGTTCGTCGGTAGTGGAGATCCAACTAACGCATTCATTCACCTCGATGTCCGGCTGATGGAAGGCAGAAGCGAAACAACGAAGCGTGACGTTTCCACGGCATGTCTTGCGGTCTTGGTCGAGGAATACCAGGTTGAGTCTTCCCCACGGAACATCCAGGTGACCGTTGACGTCACCGACCTCGATCGGGAAACGTACGCCAAGCACCCATCCGGGACCATCCCTGCTGGCTACGAATAGCAAGCTGTAGGCGAACGCAGAGGAATATTCACTATTACCTGTTGGGTAATCGATCTCGCGCATTCCGGTTCATAGACTGGCGGGGACGAATGGAGGCCAATGACGACCGCGACCGCTCCCCCATCCACATCCGGAGACATGCTCCGACGATGGCGAACAACCCGTCGGATGAGCCAACTGGACTTGTCATCGGCAGCTGGCGTGTCGCAGCGGCATCTCAGCTTCCTCGAAACGGGTCGTGCGAAGGCAAGCCGGGAGATGATCCTGCACCTTGCGAACGAACTCGATGTCCCTCTGCGTGAACAGAATGTGTGGCTGCGCGCTGCAGGGTTCTCCGATGCCTATTCCGAGCACGGAATCGATGAACCGATCATGGACCAGGTGAGGCATGTGCTGCAATCACTGCTCGATGCCCATGACCCATTTCCCGCGTATGTTGTCGATCGACGGTGGACGTTGGTCATGACAAACGGCCCCGCCACCATGCTGATGAGCGCTGTGATCGATCCCGCCAACGCTCCAATCTTTGGCGGCAACATTCTCAAGCTGATGCTTCACCCAAAAGGCATGCGGGAGCCGATGACCAACTGGCACGAAGCCGCATCGGCCATGTACAGCCGGTTTCTGAAAGAGCTCGCAGAACGCCCAGGCGATGCATCGCTTGAAGAACTGGCAGCAGAGGTACGTACATACCCCGGTGTCGACGAGCTAGCGCTCGATCCGTCTCCGTCACCAACTGACCTCGTCATTCCGATGAACCTGTCTACACCGATCGGCGAACTCAGCTTTATCACGACCATCGCAACCCTCGGCGCCGCATATGACGTGACCCTTGAAGAGCTTCGGCTG
>JBPCTY010000065.1:0-8447 GCA_051011415.1 Acidimicrobiia bacterium | reverse complement strand
GGTCTATCTCGACCGTGCTGATCTGCCAAGCAGCTTGGAGGTCGTCCAGTGGGGCTGGTACGCGAGGTTGTTCAATCTGTGGGGTTGGCTGCCGTTCTTCACAACCTTCCGAAGAATTGAGTGCCCCTCTGGGAAGACCAAGGGCGTCTACGCCACAACCACAAGGGCTCGCGATGCCTGGCTCACACCCGACAGCATCCAGAAACTGTGCGCCCTTCAGTCCGAGCTCAGTACCACGGGCTTCTTCCGTGGGCGCCACTACCTCGAGCAAAGATCTGATCCTGCGTCGGACTCCGGGGACTTAGTAGTGCAGGTAATGGCTGTGCTCGATGATGCGCGACGGTTCACGCAATGAGCGATGACTCCAAGGCCAACCACCTGCGTTCCCTTCGCCAGCGGCGATGTGCGGATACGAGCGGTGACCTATGCGACTGGTTTGTTTGGGGTGCGGTCTTCTAGCTCTGCAATTCGTCTGTTGAGGCGAGCGATCTCGTCGGCCTACTGCCACTCTTGCGTTGCTTGCAGTCCTCGGATTCGACGATGTAGCGCTTTGCTTCAGTTCCGGAGGCGTCGTTCCACGTTCCGCTGACTGGGAGGATCGTTGAGGCGGCGCTGTTCGCTAGCCCTTGCCGCCTGCCAACTGTGCTGCTGCCGGTGCTCGTCGGAGCCTCACCATCGCGACAATGCCTACGACGGGTCCGGGAACAAGAACGAGGAACGCCCATTGCCATGATGTGGCTTCAGCGACGGCGGATACGAGCCAGATCGACACCAACGTCAAGGAGAACCCGAGTGCCGTCTGCAGCGTGAGGGCGGTTCCCCGGACGTCGTCGTGGACGACCTCGGTAACCATGGCTGAGAACTGTGCGGAGTCCGACACGATCGTTGCTCCCCACACGACAAGCATGACCATGATGAGCCAAGACGGTCCACCGAAGACAACAGCAGTTGCTGCGGCCATGGTTCCAGAAATGAGCAGTGAGCCTCCAGCGACAGGTGTTCGCCCGTTCCGGTCAGCAATCCACCCTGCGATCCAGGAACCGGCGCCACCGATGGCGATCATGACAAATGCCGCCACAGAAGACGATCCGACGAAGGCTGATGCTGCTACCCACGTGGCGACCCACGTCCATGCTGCATACAGTTCCCACATATGCCCCAAGTATCCGACTGTGGCGAGACGGAAACCGCGGTTCGAGGCGATCGTGTGTAAGTGTCGCCAGGAGAACTGTGACACTGGCGTTTCGTAGGGGCCGTCGCCGACAGTCAGCATGATGGCGACGCCCAGAAGGGCAAAGACCGAGGACGCAGTCAACACCACCTGCCAGTCGAGCCCAACACCGCGAACGAGGTGCGGCAGGGCTGATCCCACGGTCAGCGCCCCAACTAGCACTCCCAGAGCCATTCCCCGACGCTTACTGAACCAACCAGCGATCGTCTTCATCCCACTCGGATACACCCCTGCAAGCGCCGCACCAGTGATGAATCGAGCGACCAGGACCACGACGAACGACGGTGTACTGACGATCACCAGCGCGCAATTTGCTACCGCTCCGATAGTCGCCGAGATCGCGAACAAGCGCCTGGCTGGTATTCGGTCGGCCAGGTTCGCCACTGCCGAAGCAAGCGCTCCAACCACAAAGCCCACCTGAACGGCCATCGTCAACCACGGAACCTGCGACCGGTTCAGCCCCCAGGCCGTCTCCAAGGACTGGGACACGGCAGACGCGGAGAACCAAAGGCTCAGCACCAGCAACTGAGCTACGGAGATGAGAGCAAGGGCGCGGACCTGTTCTGAGGTCATTTCACCACAACACCGAATCTGTCGAAATCTGTTCCTTCATCCCGCATCATGATGTCTCGGTCTAGCTGTCGCACGGGGCACTCGCGTGTGGTGTTGAACGCGACCGCAGGATGCCGTCGCTACTCGCCGTCTGCAGAGCTGCCGGTGACCGCAGTGGTCAGTATTCGTGGATCCGGAAAGTCCTCACAATGTTGGTACCGATGCACGTGTCGAAGGGTCTTGTCTTCGTCGACGACGAACTCACCGGGTAGCAGCCACGGATTGTTGACGAGGCGTCTCCCGCCAACGCGTCTCATCTCTATGAATCGTGCTGCTGTGTCCTCTGAGTACGACCACAGCCATTGGGGAGCGTCAAAGACCACCTGAGGAAGAAGCGCATCGAGCAGCCCATAGGCACGATATGTCGAGCGGTCGGGGTCGGTGAGGATTGGCACATCGAGGTTCTGCTCCTGACCGAAAGCTGCAGCCTGTATTGGCTTGCCCTGTCCCACGATGACAGGCGTTGCTCCTGTCGATCGATAGTCAGAGACCTCATCGCGGAGACGAGCTGCCCGATCGACGCCGCAGCCACACCCAAAGTGCCGCCAGAACAGAAGAATCACCGGGCCTGATCGCACGAGGTCGTCGAGAGACACCATCGCACCCGTCTGGTCAGGGAGAGTGAATTCCGGTGCGACGTCCCCGACCTGCACTGGGAGTCGATCCCATCTGGTTACCTCCGGGCCTTGCTGCCAGATTCGGAAGAAGTCATCCTCTGCCTCGTCATTCGCAATCGCCAGCTGCGCTTGGTCGATCTCCACAGTCCACCTCCAGCAGCGACCCTACACGGGCAGCCGTTCGCCAGTAGTGCCGAGACAGACCGGAGGGACTTAGCGCTCCGTGAGGTGGTCGCGCCACGAGTGCTGTGGCTGGTATCCGAGGAGAGATTGTGCCTTCTTGATTGCGAGAAGTGTTTCGTGGCCTTCGATGGGACGAGTCGTCGGAACGGTTGGGTAGACCTCGGCGAGCAAATCAGCGCTTTCGCGGGTCATACACGTATCGGCCGCTGCGATCAGGAACGCTTCTGCACCAAGGGTCTGGGTCAACAAGGCGCAGCGAACCGCCAGAGCCACATCGCGAGCGTCGACATAGCCCCACAGGTTCCAGGCACGGATTGTTGGGTCATCCCACCACGATGGGAAACGTTCGTAGTCGGACTCGGTCATGATGTTCGAGATTCGCAAAGCCGTAAAGGGAATGCCCGTCCAACGATTGAACTGTGTCGCGATTTCTTCACCCAACAGTTTTGAGAGGGCATAGTGAAACTCTGGGAGCCGCGGATGTTCCTCATCGATCGGCGCGTATCGCGGCTGCTCGCGCACGAACGGCAGTCCAATCAATGTCTCAGATGAAGCCCATACGACGCGCTCCACCTGATGTTGGGAAGAGGCACTGAACACGTTGTATGTAGACATCGTATTGACCCGGAACGCCTCCCCATCAGTGACAACGTTCGGCGCAGGAATGGCAGCAAGATGAACCACTGCGTCGAATCCCGAGAGTGCCTCGATGGTTTGACCTAGATCCGTGAGATCCACGATCAGAGTCGGATCATCCGGGTTGCCCGATGCCGCAATATCGATGTCCACGACTTCAAGACCTTGTCGACGAAGGTCGCGGACTACTGCAACTCCAGCCTTTCCACTACCACCGGTCACCGCCACACGTTTGATCGCCACCTGCATCCTCCGACCCGTCGTTCACCCGGTCCATACGACCCATGCTCGCGCCAAACCCACCCTCCACCAAGTCATGACTTTGGAGATCGGTCGCCGCTGGTCTCGTCGGTGCCATGCATATGTGACGCTGTCTGCGGTCAGAACTTGCCCGAATTGACCCAGTCCTCGGGGGGCCCGATGGGTTCAGCTGCGTCCCAATGCTCGACCACGCGTCCGTCTTCGATACGAAAGAGATCTGCTTGTGCGTATGGAGCGCCTTGCCAGTTGGCTCGGCAAAGCGTCGCCACGAAGTTGCCCTGCCCAAGAAGCAGAACGATCTCGTCGTAGTTGAGAGGTCGATTCGGTTCGAAAGCCAAGGCCTTGAAGTGTTCGAGACCGTCTTTGACCTCTCGATTGTGTTGGATGTACTGATCTGAGGAGATGTACCTCTCGATGTTGCGAGGATCCCCTCCCACCATCAGGACGTCCTCGATGAACGCTTTGACCAAAGCCTTGTTCTCATCTGTCAGCTCAAGGTCTGTGACCTCCGTTGCACCGTCGACAGAGGTGTGGCCCGACGGAGTGGAATCCGAATACTCAGCGATCACATCCCAGTGTTCGACGATCCTCTCGTCCTCATCGGTGTCGAAGAAGTCCATCGTGATCCACTCAGCTTCCCCGTTGTTGAGCGACTGGTAGGCGTGGACGAAGACGTGCGGCCCGTCCTCGAACACTCGGACGATCTCGATGTGCCGATGTGGGTTGCGTTGGAGAAAGGCCTCGAAGAACTCGACGAATCCCTCCCTCCCGTCTCGCACCCCCGTCGAGTGTTGGGTGTAGCGGGACCCAGTGTGCTTGGCGACAGCTTCCCTGGGGTTGCCATCACGGATGCCGTCCATGTACAGGCCTAGTGCGTGTTCAACTCTGCGACTCATGTCATCACGGTAGCTCCCACCTCGCCGCCCATAACCGACACTGTGCTCGGTTCTTCAGGCACACATGTGTGCCGGTATGCGTGGCCTTGGTCCGACGGCATTCGTGTTGTACCAACCGGAGTGGTCGTGCACATCGAGTTCTTGAAGTGAGTCGGGTTGGTTTGGGTTAGGCCTGTGAGCCTTCCCATCGGTCGATCGTTTGGCGGCACCAATCCTTAGTGTCCCCTGGCGCGAAGGAGTTACGACTCGCGCGGCGCTGCAACTCGACAAGATCGTGATAGTTGAGGTCTGCGACGCCAGCGACCTTGACCAGCTCGTCGGTCAGTGTTGTGTTGAAAAACGGTGGATCGTCAGACGACACAGTGAGGTTGATGCCCGCGTGCCAGAAGCGACCGACCGGATGGTCACTCATCGAAGAATACTCCTCAAGAATTGCCAGATTCGAGGTTGGGCAGATATCGAGCGGCGTCTGATCTTCGATGAGCCGCTTCACAAGATCAGGGTCCCTCTCAGAAGCGACACCATGACCGATTCGGTCCGCTCGAAGCACATCAAGCGCCGCTGTGACGCTCGACGGTGGACCCATCTCCCCGGCGTGAACCTCTAGCCCGAGGCCCATGCGGCGGCAGGCCTCGGTCAAGACAGCAAACTCAGAAGTCGGAACAGTGTCCTCGATCCCCGTCAAACAGAGACCAACAATTGGGGCATCCGCGGAATCGACCAGGTTGATCGTCGCCAATGCTTCTTCGCGACCCAGATCTCGTATCGCGTCCACAACGATCCCAATCCGGACCCCGTCCCCGCCGTCCGCCAGGCCCGTGCGGAGCGATTCCCACATTGCATGTGGGTCCATTCCGTTCCGCACATAGATCATTGCGGTGAAGATGACCTCAGACCACACAATGTTCTCCTCAGCCTGCTGCCCAGCGAACCGAAAAGCGACGTCGTACAGATCGTCAGGAGTTCGAACGAGCTCATTGGTCGCGAGAAACGTGTCGAGGAAGTCGGGAAAATCGATATAGGTTCCCGGGTACCTGCCGTTCACCAAGCGCAATGCCTCGACAGGGTCCAGACCGTGTCGTTGCGCCAACTCTGAGGCAGTGTCTTCACGAATCGTCCCGCCTAAGTGAACGTGCAGCTCAACCTTCGGCATCGCCCGCACCTGATCCACCGTGTAATCAACAAACGACATGACAATCATTATGGCGACCAGCGCTGCGGCTATGCATCCCGACAACCCACTCATATGTGCCGATATGAGCGGAGGTGACGGGGAGCGATGCCTCGTTCGTCAGAGGCTGGCGAGGAATGCTGGGGCCAGGTCCTGATGCCTGCGCCATTGCTCGTCCGTACCGATCAGGATCGTGCTCGAGAAGAACAGATCGTCATATACGTCGGGGTGGGTGCGCTCGACCCACAAGCGGTAGGACTGAATCTTCCCGAAGTCGAAGATGTTCCCTGACGACACGCGAGTGACGGTCAGGTGGGTTATCGCACCATCCGAAACGGCAAACTCGTAGGTAGATCGATCAGTCTGTGTCGGCTCGCCCTCGTCGGTGAAGAACCCGAAAGCACTGATCCGCTCGGTCGCGCACGTGACGACATTGTCGTCTGCCTCGCAGACGGGGTTGAGGGTGCCATCGCCCAACGCCAGAAGCCTCGAATCCCGTACGTCCAGGTCAGCCCCTCCCGTGGGATCGAAGTACCTCGTGACAGCTCGGTCATGGCCACAGTTGCGGCACAGGAACGTCATCTCGCGACTCATCATCGACTGGTATGAAGCTGCGTCACCAGACTCGTAGGCGACGAACCAATCTTCCACCAGATCCTCAACCGACCCACCCGACGAGCACGCAGCGCCGCCGAGTGCGAGCACCACACACGCCGCCGAGACACGCCACCGAAAGCTTGATCTACCCATCACCTCAGTATGGTCGGCTGACCTGACGCGAAGCTCAGAACAAGCAGAATTGCACTCCCATATATGCCGTTATGCGTGGCGGCTCATTCGGTCCGCTCCTTCGACGATGACCTGGCCAAGCTCTACAAGCAGTCGGCCGGCTTCGTCGAGTTCCTTTGCCCGTCGGCGGTCTTTCCTACTAGGAGAACAAGGCACACTCGAGCCACAAGTAGTGTGCGAGGATGATCGAATCCGTCGCGGTTGTCGCTGCTCTCTTGCTCGGTGCGCTTGCGGTGTTTCAGGCTGCTCTGGCGTTCGGTGCGTCGGCAGCACACCTCGTGTATGGCGGACGGGTCGCTGACTCAGACAACCGGCTCCCCGGTCGGTGGCGCGCTGCATCGGCTGTGGGTGCGTTCTTCCTTCTTGCCTTTGCGTGGGTCGTGCTCGCCCGCGCCGGTGTGATCGACACCAGCCTCGACGACACGGTGCTCACGATCCTGTCGTGGATGGTGGTCGCCTACCTCTCGCTCAACACGGCAGCGAATCTCATGGCGAAGAACCCGATCGAAAGGTGGCTCTTCGGTGGTCTCTCGGGGGTTCTAGTTGTCCTCTGCGCCATCGTCGCGGCCGCAGGCCCGCAGTAGACGTGGCAGCCGTGGTGAGGGTGGAGAACCGGCGGCAGCGTGCCCCGCTTCTTCACGCACGCATATATGCCGATATGGGTGGTCTCAGCACGGAGGGCGTGTGCGTCAGTCGCTTGAGAGCTGCGCGAGCACGGCAGCGAAGCTCGGGCGAGGAATTGTGGCGCCGTCATTCGTCACGACCCAGATCGCGGTTGCTCCTGTGCTGGTGTCGTGAGCGTAGGCGGTGAGGAAGCCCGGGATCGCCCCGTCATGAGCGAATTGTGTCTCGCTGAGCCGGAACACGCCGAGCCCGTACGCTGCGGGGAGTCCGTAGAACGTTGTCTCCCACGGCACGGGCTCCGTCATCGCTTCGAGCGTCTTGGTGCCGATGATTTCTCCGCCAAAGATCGATCCCAAGCTGGCTGCCAGCTGCTCGACGTTCGCTACGGACGCGCCGCTCGCCCAGGCGGCGGTTGCGATCGATGTGAAATCGAAATCGACAGGAGTGGACCGAACACGAACTGTGTAGGACGAAGCCGGTTCGGTCCCGGCCTCGAAGTGAGCGACATAGTTGTCCGCGCCATCGGAGGGCACGAGCACAGATTCCCGCAGCACCTCGTGGAAGGATCGTCCGGTGATTTCCTCCACGAGAGTTCCGAGAATCACGTAGTTCGTGTTCGAGTACTCCCAAGCCGAACCTGGATCGAAGTCGGAACGCCCAGCTACCAGAGCGGTTATCTCCTCGGGCGTCCACACACGGCTCGTATCCCCATACACCTCGCCGAAGAACTCATCGCTCTGTGTGTAGTCCGGGATCCCACTCGTGTGCTGCAGAAGATCTCGGACCATCACCCCACCGTCGACTGGAACACGTGCAACGTAGTTGGAGGCGGCAGAATCGAGTTCGACCAGACCATCATCAACCAGCGTCATAACCGCTGCGGCAGTCAGCGTCTTCGTGATACTCCCCGCCCGGAAGAAGTCCTCCGGCGTCAAGACAGTTCCGCTAGGAGTCTCACCCCGAGCCGCAAAGTCAACGGTTCCATCCCGAGCCACGATCGCGACCAGCGCCGAGCCTGATCCATCGGGCAATATAACGGACTCAACAGCCTGCGCAAGTACCTCATCGACAGTGGGCGGCTGCCCGATTGTGGTCGTCGATGCCGGAGCACTCGTGGTCGTCGACGGCACCTCAGATGTCGTCGACTCTGCATCCGCAGACGATGTCGATGATGCGGGCTCGGAGCCAGCGCACGCGGCAGCTCCCACGACAACAACCACCATCACCAGCAAGACACTCAATCTTGAACCCACTTGTCGTCCCTCCAAGGAAGCCGAAGACGCCGCACGTTAGCCGCGGCGTCGCAGCGAGATCGACCAGCCCATATCCGGCACTATGCACGGTTTCTCAGGCGCCCATTCTTGCGAAATAGACGGCTACGGGACGTGCACGATTGTGCTTGCTCTCCGAATCGTTGAGCGCGACGA
>JBPCTY010000064.1:0-6571 GCA_051011415.1 Acidimicrobiia bacterium | reverse complement strand
GCGTGGATGCGTCCCTCGGTTCCGCGAAGCGACATCCCGGTTCCGTGGCCATATCGGACCTGTGTCATCTCCGCGACGATCGAGATGGCCATCTCCTCGGGTGTCTCCGCTCCAATGTCCAGACCGATCGGGCTATGGATTCGGTCAACGTCAGCGTCAGACCAGCCGGATTCTCTCAGTCGTTCGACACGGGCACGATGTGTTCTACGGCTTCCCATCGCTCCGATGTACCTGATGGGAGCACCAAGCACATTCGGGAACACAGGCTCTTCGAATCTTGCATCGTGATTCATCAATGCCACGTACGTCCGCTCATCGAACGCATGGTCATCGAAGTAGACACTCGGCCATCCGACGATGAGTTGATCGATCTCGGGGAACCGCTCATGGGTTGCCCAGGTTTCGCGTGAATCCACGACGATGACCCTGAACCCAAGAGCGAGCGAAAACTGCGCAAGCGGTTGGCTTGCATGACCGGCACCAAAAACCACGAGAATCGGTGCCGGTGCGATTGACCCGATGAAGACACGATGGTCGCCGTAGGTCAGGGTGCGACTCTGCTCATTGACCATGAGCGCTTCCGCATCAGCAAGCACATCTGCTCGAATTGTGTCCGGAATCTGCCCTGCGATGATGCCAGCCCCTCGCTCGACGACGGCACGCTGACCCAGGGCTGGACCCTCGACGCACGTCACCTCGGCCCCGAGCTGTTCCGCCTCAACCAGCTGCTGGATCGCTGCGATCGGTGGCGTCAACGCGCTACCACTCTTCGACGAACACGGAGATAGTGCCGCCACACGTGAGGCCGACCTCGAAGGCATCGTCATCGGCAATGCCGTAAGTCACCAGTTTCGGTTCGCCAGATTCGAGCACCTGCTGTGCGTGGAGCATGACATCGGACTCGACGCATCCGCCGCTCACTGAACCAGAGACATCTCCGTCGGACGAGACGAGAAGTCGGGCCCCCTCCGGGCGCGGTGCCGAGCCGATGACATCTACCACCGTGGCTACGGCCACCTTCTTACCCTCGGCGACCCAAGTCGAGTACGTCGCGAGATCTTCTTTCAGAGGCATTGCGCCCGCCTTTCGACGTCGATCCTATTCGTTGGTCAGCAGCGAACCAAGACCCGGTCGCCGGCTACCCGGCCACCCAGGTCTTGGCGTCCTCGAGGTTCGGGACAGAGAACACCCGAATCTCGCCAGGCACCATCCATCCCAGAGCCTTCACACCGTCGATGTACGCCGAGTGGTTGGTAACTACGGCGATCCGCTCCCACTTTGACCAGTGGGAAATGCCCACCTTTGCGTCTTCCCACATGGCTCCGCCCGAGTACCCCTCGAAATCGTCGCCCAGGACGTAGAGGAATCGAACCTTGTCATGCGAAGAGAGCACAGCGTCTACCGCTGGGTCCAGGACTGCCTCGTAGTCTCCGGACGAAACCTCACCCGAGGCTTCGAGCCCGACAACATTCGATGGAAGGCCATCGATCACTCGGATCATCCTGCATCTCCTACGTTTGGACCAACTACAACGATCCTAACTCAGGAGCCGGAAGATCCCGATCGCTAGTTGTACCCGTGAAAGTCCGCCCCCGGCGGGATATGGGGGTACTCCGCCGCACTCTGCGCAAGCTCCATCAGCGGGGCCGACGCAAGCCCAATCACCCATGCATAGGTGAGCTCAGAATCCATGAGATCGATCTCTTCGTGCGGGTCGTTGATGAGGTTCATCACCATCGGAACCTGGCGCTTGATGTAGGGCGCGGTCCACGAGTACTCCTCCGTGTACCGGAAGTGCACCTTGAATGTCTTCCACTTCGCCGAGATGATCTCCGCGTCCACTCCCATATAGAGGTAGTTGTCACGACCGGAGGTCTCTGACTCGCCCAGCATGAACTCGGACATGTCGATTCCGTCGATTGGTCGATCGGTTGGAACCTGGTCCGACTGATCGATCAGCCCAGCGAGCGTCGGATACCAGTCGAGCGCCGCAACGATCTCTTCCGTCACAACGCCCGCCGGTATCTTTCCGGGCCATCGGATCATGGCTGGCGCACGATACGACCCCTCCCAGCCTCCGCCGAAGCAACCTCTCCAGTAGCCACCGCTGCCGAAGGATTCTCCAGCCGTGGCGCCACTGCCGTTATCGCTGGCCCACACGACGATGGTGTCATCGGCGATACCCAACTCGTCGAGTGTGTCCAGGATCTGGCCGGCTCGGTGATCGAGCTCTGCCAGGGCTTTTGGCCCACCGTGTGGGCTGTCGGTCGCATCAGCGAAATCCGGATGTGGAATCGATGGCGGATGCATGTTGGTGAACCCGACGTACGCATAGAACGGTGACCCCTCATCGTGCTTGCGCCGGATGAAATCGATCGTCTTGTCAGTGATCTTTTCGTCCATGAAGGGCCGAGTCTTCAAGTTGAAGTCGTCGACCTCCTCGTACGGCTGGCCCTTGACGGCTTGCTTGATCTTTGGTCGTGGCATGTCGTCCGGATACATCGGATGATCGCTCCAGCCGGCCTCATCTGAGGACTCACTGATGCCCCACCACTCGTCAAAGCCTTGCGCCGTTGGAATCCTGTCCTCCGTCTTACCCAGGTGCCACTTGCCAAACATGCCCGTGGCGTATCCGGCGTCCGAGAACAGCTCGCCCATCGTGTACTCCCATGGACTCAGCCCATACGGCGCTGATCCGCCAAGAGGAACCATGTAGGTACCAGACCGCACCGGCATGCGGCCAGTCATCAGGGCACTGCGCGTCGGCGTGCACTGGGCTTCCGTGTTGAAGTTGGTGAACCGGATCCCTTCCGACGCCAATTGGTCGAGACGAGGTGTCGGATTCAAGTTGCCAAAGCAACTCAGGTCGCCCCAGCCGATGTTGTCAACCAGCATGAATACGACGTTTGGTGTTTCAGCCATTGGTGGTCTCCTCTGTCATTGCGATGTCTGCTTCTGGTGATCCGCCTGCTTCCGCCAACGGATCCTCTTTGTCCTTGCCCATCCATGTTCCGATCACAGGGGTGACGATGATCTGCACAAACAAGATGGCGACCACTGCACCGAGAATCGCCGGCTCGTTGTTGAATGCGATCGCAACGGCTGCGAACGAAGGACCCGAGTTGGACCCGGGTTGGATCATCGACGTGGCAGCTCTCGTCGTGTACCCGCCAAGCGACACGAAGTACCCAGCAGCGGCCATGACGACAACGAACACAACCGCTGCGATCAGGACTCGGTCGCCGATGAGATCGATGATCATGCGCCAGCTCGAAAGCAGGCCAAGCACCACAACGGCAAGGAACGATGGACCGATGATCTTCCCCGCGAATCCATTCCATTCGAGCGCGCTCTTCTCGTTCCAATGCCGGATCAGCAGACCGACTGCGAACGGGAGAACCTGGAGAAACACGATGGTCTTCAGCAAGTCGGCGACCGGAAGCGAGACTCCGTCACCGAGGTTGGCTGCCTCCAGAATGAAGTTGGCCGTTGGAGCAAACGTGAAAGAGGCCACAACAGCGAGCAACACCTGGAATGTTGCACCGGTCGTGACGTCGCCCTTCGCACCCATAACGAACTTCACCCCAAGAGGTGCACCCGGCACGACTGCAAGGAGCACCATTGCGATGTAGGCGGGCTCCGACAGGCTGAACAGTTCAGCGGTGCCCCAGCCCACAAGTGGACGAATCACGAGCCCGGTGAACAAGACCAGCAGCACCAGCCCAACACGACTCAACACCTTGCCGAGTTGGCCAAACGTCGTCGTGAACCCGGCCGAGACCATGGTGGCCACGATCATGATCACCAGGGCGATGTTGAACAGCGCCCCAATCAACTCCTGCACGTCCATCAGATGCCTCCCGAATTGCGTCTCTTGGGCCGGGCCTGGACCCAGATCCAGCGTTCGCTGTCTCAGACCGTCCCGCCTAGTCACCGTTCTACTCCCTTAGGTCACGGGTGACGGGCGCCTCACCCGGGTGATTCCCACCTTGTGGGGAGGCTCCTTTCAGTAGTCTCAGGAGTGATGTCCGATGACCAAAGGCTCGCTGACGTTGTTGCCCCCACTGCTCCGCCGCTAGTGGTAGCCAAGACGAGAACACCGATCGCCCGCCGCGGTCTCGTCCGAAGAGCAGCTGTCGTGGATCGGCTTGCAGATCAGAGCGACCGCCGGGTCACCGTGGTGCAGGCTCCTGCAGGGTTCGGCAAGTCAACCGCCCTCATGGGATGGGCGACCTCGGATTCACTACGGAGATTCGGCTGGCTGACACTGGAGGACAGCGAAAATGATCCAGCGCTGCTGTGGAGATACATCGTCTTCACGCTCAGGGCGTTAGCACCAGGACTTGCCGATCGTGCATGGGCGTTGTTGCACAGCGCCCAACCTGACCTCAACACAGTCATCGCGCACGTTCTGAACAGCCTGCTCGACATCCCAGGACGGTTGGTCCTGGTTCTCGACGACTATCACGTGCTCACCGAGGCCGAGTGCCACAGATCGGTGCAGTACTTCATCGACCACGCTCCGCTATCGATGCAGGTCGCGCTCGGGACGCGCTCCAGCCCACCGCTCAGCCTGTCGAGGCTCGAGGCCAGGGGTCTCACGCTCACGATCGGTCCGGAAGCCCTGCGGTTCACTCCGGATGAGGCACGCGAGGTGCTCGAAAAGATCGGAGATCGATCGGGACCGAAGCATGCGACTCAGGTGTACGAGCGCACGGAAGGATGGCCAGTCGGCGTGTACCTCGCTGCTATTGCGCGTGACGAAGTGCTCACCAGCGGCACAGCCGATCAAGGCGACAGAAGCATCCGCATCTTCTTGATGGAACAGATGATCGAACAACTCAGCGAGCACGATCGAACTCTGCTGACAGCCTGGTCAGTTCTCCCGCACCTCAACGGAGGCCTGTGTGACTACGTGTCCGAGCGCATAGATTCAGCCTCGACGCTTGAACGGCTGTCACATTCAAACCTGCTGTTGATGCCACTCGATGCGCCCGGCGGCTGGTATCGGCTTCACGACCTGCTTGCAGAAGCGCTTCGCATCGATTTCAACAGGCTGCCTGCCGCCGACAGCCGCCACGTCCATCGGCGTGCCATGGAGTGGTGGATCGACGCCGGTGACATCGCTCAGGCGATCCACCATGCGCTGGAGGCCGGCGAGTATGAGTCGGCGTCAGAGGTCATCACCATGAACTGGCTCGAATATCTGACCACCGGATGGATCGAGACGCTTCGGGCTTGGATCGAACGGATACCTGACAACGACCTGCTCGCATACCCTCCCGTGCTGGTTGCAGCTGCATGGATCGCATCCTTTTCGGGAGATGCTCACGCAACGCGCCAGTTCGCATCCGCCGCCCGAGGAGCATCATTCGATGGCGCAATGGTTGACGGATCTGCGTCGTACGAGTCGGCTGTAGCGATAATGGATGCTGGCCTCGCGCTGAACGGGTTGACGCAAGCGAAAACCGATGCCGAGCTCGCGTATCACCTCGAACCCGCCGACAGTGCCGTACGACCCCTTGCTGCGTCGATCCTTGGTGCATCGCGATTCGGACTGGGCGAGCTCGGCGCAGCGCGCACTGCGCTCATCGAGGCTGCCGGGGTGCCAGCTGGCGTCGACGGTATCGCAGTCTATGCAAAGGGACAACTCGCCCTACTCGAGATGACAGCTGGGAACTGGGACAAAGGAGCTCAGCTCGCCGCAGACGCATGTGAGCAGTCTGATTCCCTGCGTCTTAACCGGCTACTCCCTAGCTGTGGCGCACAGGTGGCACGGGCGGCATCCACCGCGCATAACGGTGATCTCGGGCTCGCCCGACAGCAACTTGGGTCGATGGCAGGTGTCTTCGGCACCCTGTCGGATGCGGCTCCGTACGACGCGTTTCAGGCTCATGTTGTCGTGGCGGAGACACACGCGAAGCTCGGCGACTATCGCGCGGCACGGATTCACGCACAGACAGCTGCCACTCACCTGAGAGCGATCGGGGACGGTGGGATATTCGAGGACCGGCTCACGGCTCTGGAGTCACTCTTGGCACAAGCAGCCGAAGGGCTCGCAACCAACGACCCACCAGAGCCGTTGACGAATCGCGAGCTTGAAATCCTGGAACGGCTCCCCAGTGGTCTTTCGCTTCGAGACATCGGAGACGAGCTCTTCATCTCTCGCAACACTGCGAAGACCCACGTTGCAAGTATCTATCGAAAACTTGACGTCACCGGTCGTACCGCTGCGGTGACCCGAGCTCAGCAGCTCGACCTCATCTGATCGAGAGTCCTGTCGCCAGCGTTAGCCGCGCTGTTGGGTGCCATTAATGTCCTCGGTCACTAGCTCACAAGTAGCCAAGGACAACCCATCAACCGGGAAGGAATGCCCCTATGCCGAATGGCAAGCCGAACATCCTCATCCTTTGGGGAGACGACATCGGGATCACCAACCTCAGTTGCTACAGCGATGGCTTGATGGGGTATCAGACACCAAACATCGACCGCGTAGCAGACGAGGGATTGAAGTTCACCGACTACTACGGCGAACAGTCATGCACTGCAGGCCGCGCTGCGTTCATGACCG
>JBPCTY010000063.1:0-5822 GCA_051011415.1 Acidimicrobiia bacterium | reverse complement strand
TAGGCGCTTCGGAGGATCTTGTCCATTGACTTGCCGCCCGCCAGTTCGTCCACAAGCTTGTCGAGGTAGCGGATCTCGCGCATCGTTGGCTCCTCCACATCCTCTACCCGTACTCCGCAGGTGACGCCGGTGATGAGCGTTCGGTTCGGGTTTGGGTCCGGGGCCTCAGAGTAGAAGGTCTCGAAATCGGTGTCGTTGGCGAGTTGCGACTGGAACTGTTGTTCGGTGTAACCGGTGAGCCAGAGAATGACTTCGTCAAGCTCGGCCTGGGAGCGCCCCTTCTTCTCAGCCTTGTTGACGTAGTGGGGATAGACGCTGGCAAAACTGACGGTGTAGATCCGTGGCTTCTTCATCTGTTCTGGTGTTGCGCCCATGCGAACCTCCGCGATTTGATCTGAGAGTGATCGTAGTGATCCGTACTTGTCCGTAGGTGCGACGGTGCGCCTGCGTTTCGTGAGCTGGTGCGGTTGTCAGTAGCGGTTGCTGGCCGGAGATACTCTTGTCCCAGTTTGAGGACAATTCCCGTCGGAACGGCGGGCGTCGCTAGGAGTGTGACCAATGGCTTCCGATCAAACTTTCGGACCCGACGGGTGGACGCCTGAGCGAATCGATTCGCTCGAAGGCAAGACGTATCTCATTACCGGTGCCAATAGCGGCACGGGGTTCGAGGCGGCGCGGACGTTCCTGTCCAAGGGTGCAAGCGTGGTGATGTTGAACCGCAACGCCCAGCGGTCGGAGGCTGCCATCGCAACACTGAAGCAGGAATTTGGCACCGATGCCGATGTCACGTTCATCCTCATGGATCTGGCCGAGCTTGACTCAGTGCGGAAGGCGGCGGCGCAGGTGCTCGAGACGGTTCCGGCTATCGATGCGTTGATCTGCAACGGTGCAATCGCCCAGGTGCCAACGCAGAAGCTCACTGTGGATGGCTTCGAAAGCATGCTCGGCACAAACCACTATGGCCACTTCCTCCTGTGTGGACTGCTCTTCGAGCGTATCGAGGAGTCGAATGGCCGCATCGTTGTGGTCGCCAGCCTGGGCTACAAGATGGGGATCAAGACAATCCAGTTCGATGACATGAACTGGGACAAGAACTACCACCAGAACAAGACATACTCCCAGAGCAAGCTGGCCCAGATGATGTTCGCCTACGAGCTGCAGGATCGCCTCGAAGCAGCGCAGAAGGATGTCAAGGTCTATGTCTGTCACCCCGGGTCGTCACGTACCTCCCTCATCGATACCAGCGGCAACCTCGCGACGAGAGTGATGTTCAGGCTCATGGCCATGTCGCCCATGGTTCAGTCCGCAGAGAAGGGCTCCTACCCGCAGGTGATGTGTGCGACGGAGCCCGGTTTGGGCCTCAGGGAGCTGTACGGCCCCACCGGTAGGAACGAATGGGTCGGCCCGGTCGGAAAGGGAACGCTCGAACCCTTCGCCTATGACAAGCCGGTGATGGAACGGCTGTGGCAGACATCCGAGGAGCAGACTGGGTACACCTGGAACATCTAGCACTCGTAGCGATGTGGGTGACAGCGACCGTTGTCGTGCCTGTGATCTGAACAGAAGGACATCTCGCCCCGCTCCGAATACGCTTGGTCAGCGCTGGACTACCCACGACGAAGCCGGCTGTCGGTACTGCGTCGCCTAGAAGACAGGGATCGAGGATTCCTCGGCACACAATGCCTCGATCTCGTCTGGATCGACCGGTACGTCTGAGCTCATGTTCTCGAAGCCGTCTTCAGTGATGAGGATGTCGTCCTCGATACGGACGCCGATGCCGAGGAATTCTGCCGGTACATCGAAATCCATGGCCCCTGCTTCCTCGGCCCTTTCCTTGCGGGCCGCCTTCGCTGCTGATGCACCAAGCCTGAACGACTCCTCGAGGACCGCATCAGCGTCATACTCGTCGTGCGACAGCGACACTGAAACCTTTTCCGGAGCGATGTACAGACCCGGCTCAACGGTGAACGCCATGCCGGGTGCCATCGGTCGGCCGACGCCGTCGACCCGATAGCTTCCCGCGTCGTGCACGTCGATGCCGAGCCAGTGGCCGGTGCCGTGGAAGAAGAATTCTCGGTACCAGCCCTTGGCCACGACCTCGTCGGCTGAACCGGGAAGGAGCCCAAGCTCGACGAGTCCTTCTGACAACACGGCGACCGCCTTGTCATGCATGTCGGTGTACGGAGTGCCTGGAGCGCATATGTCGATGACGTCCCGCTCTGCGTGCAGCACAAGGTCATAGACCGCCCTTTGTGGTGCGGTGAAGGTCCCTCCGATGGGGAAGGTACGGGTGATGTCCGCGGTGAGATGCTCGAACTCCGCGCCGGCATCGATCAGGAGCAGCTCACCGTCGTTCAGCGGCTGATCGTTCTCGACGTAATGGAGAATCACCGCGTTCTCTCCTCCTGCGACGATCGATCCATACCCAACTCGCTCGGACCCCATAGATGCGAACACGTACTCGATAGCGCCTTGGACCTGACGTTCGGTGATGCCTGGCCGCGCAAACCGCATGGCTTCTGCGTGGGCGGCAGCACTTATCTGGCAGGCCTTTCTGAGTGCGTCGATCTCTGCTGGCGACTTGAGGAGCCGCATTTCGCGAAGAATCTCACGAACGTCCACCACCTGTGACGGCGTTGGGCTGCCGATCCGCCCAGAGTGTGCGTCAACTGCGTTCAGGGCACCGAGCACGGTGGCATCGATCCGTGAACCGAGTGTGTAGCCGACCACGGAACGACCGACGAGATGCTTGCGAAGCTCGGGGCCAAGCTCGTCGACGGTGAAGGCGCGATCGGCACCGTGGGTGTCGATTACTCCTTCTGTACCTGCCCTTCGGCCATTCCATGCTTCCATCTCCGGATCCTTCGGTCGGACGAAGACGGTGTATGGCGTCTCTGAGGCTGCGTCAAAGACCGCGACAGCATCAGGTTCGGTGAACCCTGTGAGGAAGAAGAAGTCGGAGTTCTGCCGGAAGGCATGGTCGACGTCATCGTTGCGGGTCTGTTCGTTCCCGGCCGGGATGATGGCAACCGTGTCACCAAGCTGGGAGAGGAATTCGGATCGGCGCTTTTCAAATCGACTTGTCATGTGATCGATCGTAACGCCACGCAAGATGAACGCCCGATGCTCAGCTGCTAATCGAACTCAAATCCAAGACCCTCGAGCTCATCCCGGAGGGTGGCGTATCGGAGTTCGGTCGATCGCTGGGCGACTGGCTGACTCCACGCGTTGTCTCCTGCAACGTTGCGCCCTCGCGACTCATAGAACGAAGCGAGTGCGTTGTCATAGGCTGCGATGAGATCGGCCGCGCCATCGTCGCTGTACTGATCGCGGTGAATCACCAGGTCTGCAGGTAGCCGTGGCTTGAGTCCTCCGGCTGCCGGATCGGTGGCAGGCCAACCGACGCTCATGCCGTAGACGCCGAATACCTCGCGTGGGAGGCCAAGCGTTTGCGCCACTTGAGCTGCGTTGCTTCGAATACCACCAACCATCACGGCACCAAGCCCGAAGGACTCGGCTGCGATCTGAGCTGCCTCGCCGACGATTGCAGCGTCAACGATGGGGGTCAGCGTGTGCTCAAGCCCCCGCGCATGTTGTGTGCCATGCACAGCGTGGGCCTGGTTGAGCCGATGAAGGTCTGCGCAGAACACGAAGAACACCTGGCTGTCTGCAACGTGTCCCTGGCCTCCGGCGAGGGTCGACAGGTCTTGCTTTATCGCCTGGTCACGAACCACCACGATGCTGTAGGTCTGCCAGTTGCTGCTCGTCGGCGCCCGGCGTGCGGCGTCCAGAATGGTGTCAACCATCTCGTCGCTGACCGGTTCGGCGGTGAATCGGCGCACGGAAACGTGTGCGGCCATCAGATCGATCGTGGGATTGGTCATGTCGGCTGGCGACGTGTCTGGCCCGTCAGTCACTAGTCGGGAACCCTAGGTCGACGCCACGATGGACAGGGTCCGGCCATCGGGTGATCACGGTCTTTGACCTGGTGTAGAAGCGAATGCTCTCCGGGCCGTATATGTCATGGTCTCCGAAGATCGAGTCCTTCCAGCCCCCGAAGCTGTAGAAGGACAGAGGCACAGGGATCGGGACATTGATGCCAACCATCCCAACCTGTATCTCGTTCTGGAACTTTCGAGCGGCTCCGCCATCGTTGGTGAACACCGCTGTGCCGTTGCCGTACGGGTTGTCGTTGATCATCGCGATCGCATCCTCGTAGTGGTCCACACGGACCACCGAGAGCACCGGCCCGAATATCTCGTCTTTGTAGACCTTCATGTCCGGTGTCACGTTGTCGAGGAGTGTCGCACCGAGGAAGAAGCCTTCCTCGTTTCCATCGACTTCGAGTCCGCGGCCGTCAAGCACGACCGCTGCACCTTCGGCCTCGCCGGTGTCGACGTATCCCGAGACAGTGTCCCTGTGCTGGCCGGTGATGAGCGGTCCCATCTCGGAACTTGCGGCATTGCCTGGACCGATCGTCAGCTTGCGTGTGCGCTCGATGATCTTTGGCATCAGCTTGTCTGCAGCGTCCCCAACGGCGACGATCACCGAAATCGCCATGCACCGTTCGCCTGCTGAGCCGTACCCAGCGCTGACGGCAGCATCAGCAGCCAGGTCCATATCTGCATCTGGCAGCACGATCATGTGGTTCTTGGCGCCACCAAGTGCTTGCGTCCGCTTCCCGTTCTTCGTGGCGGTTTCATGTACGTAGCGTGCGATCGGCGTCGAGCCAACGAATGACACTGCGGAAACGTCAGGGTGCTCCAAGAGTCGGTCGACAGCGACCTTGTCACCGTGGACGATGTTCAGGACACCTTCGGGAAGTCCAGCGTCAGCGAACATCTCAGCTGCCAGCATGGCCGGCCCGGGGTCCTTCTCAGATGGCTTCAGCACGAAGGTGTTGCCACAGGCGATCGCCATCGGATACATCCACATTGGCACCATCGCAGGGAAGTTGAAAGGCGTGATTCCGGCCACGACACCGAGCGGCTGACGGACGGAATACGTGTCAACACCAGTTGAGACCTGCTCCGAGTATTCGCCCTTCAGAAGCTCAGGGATCGCACACGCGTACTCAACGACTTCAAGCCCTCGCTGCATCTCTCCCGCGGCATCTGGGAGGGTCTTGCCGTGCTGGGAGGTGATCGCTGCAGCGATTTCGTTGCCGCGCTTCGAGAGGATCTCTCGATACGCAAACATGATCCGCTGGCGTCGCACCACCGGAGTGCCGCGCCACTCTTCGAACGCCTTCCGTGCAGCGCTGACGGCAGAGTCAACCTCTTCGACTGAGGCCATTGCGACCTCCGCCTGTTGTTCTCCCGTCGCTGGGTTGAACACAGGGCCTGTGCGCCCAGACACTGATGCTGCTGTGTCGTTGTTGATCCAATGATTGATCGTCTGCATCGAGACTCCCGCGGCTGTTGCGAATCGGTGTTCATGATAGAGAGACACCAGACCGCCTTCGGCATAACAGGACACACCAGTGATCCGTGATGTGTCAGGATGCACCGAACAACGAGGAGGGCACCCAGCGTGGTTGTTGGGTCAGTTGAAGCGACACTGCTGGTTCTGCTGCTTGTGATCGTGTTCGGGCCGGTGATCGCCGAACGTTTCAGAATCCCGGGCCTCATCGGCCTCATCGCAGGCGGGATGATCTTTGGGCCATTCATGCTCGGGTGGCTGGAGGCAGGTGGCCTGGTCACCGATCTTGGTGCGATCGGAATCCTCTACCTCATGTTCCTCGCAGGTCTCAGCTTCAACATGAGGGCCTTCAACGAGAACCGCAACAACGCGATCGTCTATGGGCTTCTCGGCTTCTTCAT
>JBPCTY010000062.1:0-7124 GCA_051011415.1 Acidimicrobiia bacterium | reverse complement strand
GTCTGGACCGTGTCTCAGTTCCAGTGTGGCTGATCGTCCTCTCAGACCAGCTACCCGTCTTCGGCTTGGTGAGCCGTTACCTCACCAACTACCTGATAGGCCGCGAGACCATCCCCCAGCAGCGGACTGTTTCCTCAACGGATCATGCGATCCAAGGAGAGTATCCGGTATTAATCCAAGTTTCCCTGGGCTATCCCGGTCTGGGGGGCAGGTTTCTCACGTGTTACGCACCCGTTCGCCGCTTTCCACATCCGAACCTTACGGAACAAATGCTTCTCGCTCGACTTGCATGCATAAAGCGCACCGCCAACGTTCGTCCTGAGCCAGGATCAAACTCTCCATCGAAGTTCTCGATGAGAACAGATCCTGTGTCTGTGTGTATCACACAGACCAGGAGTGTTTTTCATCCCTCAAAAGGATGTGGCCATGCGAGGACAAGTCCTCATGTGCATGACCGTCGGCCATACGAGGACGGGTCCTCTATATGTATGACCGTTGGCTTGTACGTCCATCGTTCCTTCCGCAAAAGCGGTTGGTCTGATGGACACATAACGCTCACCGTTCGACCACCCAGTTCGAGGGTCTGGCGGCAAGCGCCTGTCAATCTCAATCGTTCGTCTTGCGACGTACGATCGACGCACTGTTCAGTTGTCAAGGAGCCCGGTTCCACAGCGCACAGCACAGGGCTGTCCTCAGTGGGGCCTCACAGTGTATCACCGCTTAGAACAAGCGGCAATGGCCGGCCTTGACCGGCGGGACCGGAAAGATACACGATGCATTGCTGTAGCGCAACTCTCCGGCCGTGTCGCTCCTCATAGGAGCTGCTCCGTCTTCTCGACGGTGCGAAAGGGAATGTACGGTGGCCTCGCGGGTAACGACACTTCTTCGCGATCGTGCGGCGATTGGCACCGACAACGGCCTCCGTCGGCGCCCGTTAGGCATCTCCCGAGCGAAGCGGAAAAGACTATTGTCGCCCGATGGAACACGGTATTCGACGGCGTTTGCGGACGGTGATCACCCTGCTCGGTGTCGTCGCCTTGTCGATCGTTGTGGCGGCCTGCGGCGACGATGGCGGTGCAGACACCGCAAACCCGGAGGCCACACAGGTGTTCGGCTACGACGACGCCTTTGCAGAAGAGATCGTCGAGATCCAGCCGGGCGACACCGTCGAGTGGCTCATGGTCGGCGACAACCCACACAACGTCTTCGCCTCTGACGGCTCATGGGAATCCGATCTCACGATGCTCCGCGGCGACCGCTACGAGCGGACGTTCAACGAGCCTGGTGTTGTTCCCTATTTCTGCACGCTGCACGGTGATGCTGAGGGCGGCGGGATGGCCGGCTATGTCATCGTCGGCGACGTTCCTGAGTACGAGCGTCCCGAGGCTGCAAACGAGCCTCCCGCGGAGGAATGGACAGGAAACACGATCACCGTTCCGGACGACCACGCAACGATCCAGGCAGCCGTCGACGTCGCGGCAGCCGGTGACATGGTGTACGTCAGGAACGGCGTGTACACCGAAACTGTCACCGTGAGAACGCCTTCGCTGATCATCAGAGGTGAAGATCGGAACGAGACCGTTCTCGACGGAGAGTTCGAGCTGTCGAACGGCTTTCACGTCGTGGCAGATGCTGTGGCGATCGAGAACTTCACTGCTCGCAACTTCGAGGTCAACGGCTTCTACTGGACTGGTGTGACGGGATACCGGGGCTCGTACATCACAGCCCACAACATGGGTGACTACGGCATCTACGCCTTTGATGCCGTCGATGGGCTGTTTGAACACGTGTTCGCCTCCGGCAATAGAGATTCCGGGATCTACATCGGTCAGTGCTATCCGTGCAACGCCGTGGTGACCGATTCCATCTCGGTTGAGAACGGACTCGCCTACTCCGGTACGAACGCTGGCGGCGAGCTGTACCTCATCAACTCCTACTACGCAGACAACATGGGTGGCGTTGCTCCGAACTCGCTCGATGGTGAGCTGTACCCCCCGCACCGCGAGGTCTACATCGGGGGGAACCTCGTGATCAACAACAACAATGGTGACGCACCGACCAAGGGACTCGCGAGGCTCGCCTGGGGTGAAGGGATCATCCTCGCTGGCGGTGAAGGCGATGTTGTTGAGAAGAACCTCGTCGTGAACCACGATCGCCTCGGCATCGTGACCAACGTCCTGCCCGACAAGAACATCTGGTGGGCATCTGACAATGTTGTCGTGGACAACACCATTGCAGGGACGGGGTTGGGAGATCTGGGGCTTGTTGGCCCGTTGTCAGAGGGCAACTGCTTCGAGGGCAACAATGCCGCATCGTGGAACCAGCCCCCGCTGCTCACTGTCTACCACTCATGCAGTGGAATCAATCTGCCATTCCAAATGGACCTTGGGTCATTCTTCTTCCTGCTCGGCGCATCAGCCGACGGGGCGAACGGTGTCCCGGCCGGTTCCGACCACCGCACGTGGCCGGCGCCAGGCCCTCAGGAGAACATGCCGGCATCCATGACCTCGGTCGTGGCACCGGCATTCAACGTGTTCGAGAAACCGGACCTCAATGCGATCACGACCCCGGATCTTCCGGAAGGCGTCGAGATCCGCGGCAAGGAGATCTACGTGACAACCATCCCAGTTACCGAACCGACGCTTTGGACGTTCCTGTTCTCGACGTGGGCCTACTTCTTGCCGCTGGCGTTGGTCGGCGCATGGATCGCGCTGGCGATCTGGGACATGGTTCGACGTCAGGACGAGATGTCGAAACTGATGTTCGTCGTCTGGTTCTTCGTGATCCTGTTGATACCGATTCTCGGAGTGATTATCTATCTGTTCGCAAGCAAGAGCAAGATTCCGCTGTATGTGCGGGGTGTGATCGTTGGCGGTGGCATCCTCGCCTATCTGATAGTCCTCGCGGTCCTGATGGTGATGTCCGGAAACATCTGAGCAGTCACACGTCTCGAACACGCGGAAAGGCCCCGGATCATTCCGGGGCCTTTCTGATGAACTCAGGGCTTGCTACCGCTTTGCATCAACCCGCTTCTTGAACCAGATGAATGCCGCAACAATGGCCACGATGGCAATGACGAGGCCGATGCCCGTCGCCGCCAATACATTCATGGTGAGGCTGAGCGCCCAGATGATCGGCCCAATGAGCAGAATCACGGCGATCACGATGATGGCCACAGGCCACTGTTTTTGGTTCGAAGCCACCGGGCTCCCCTTTCTGAATCTTCGACCGGGAGCGTAGCCACCGCAGAGTGACTGACGCGCTCACCGACCGTCGACGAGGTCTCGATACTGCTTCAACTGCTGCACCGCCAATGCGTCCTCACCCTGTTGCTCGTAGAGAGATGCGAGGTTGTAGCGGGCGTCGGCGAAGCGAGGCGCGAGCATGATCGCCTGTTCGTACGCATCAATCGCTGCTGACAACTCGCCGAGGTCCTGGGAGGCAACACCGATGTTGTAATGCGCCGTGGCATCGCTCGGGTCGATTTCCAACGCTGCCACATACTGCTCGAGTGCATCACGCACGGTTCCTGCAGCGTGGAGCAACCTTCCAAGATTGAGGTGGGCTTCGGCAAGAGAAGGGTCCAGATCGATCGCATTCCGATATGCCTGCTCAGCTGCCAGCGGATCCGAGGCCTCGACCGCATCGGCGTACACATACCAGTCCCCCGCCGAACGCTCCCCAGGGGCCATGTCAACCGGGACCTGGAGGATGGCGACGTCAGATGTATCGTCCTCGAGGTTCAGTACGGTTTGACCTGTCTCTGGTTCCCACAGCTCGTTGTCAATACTTACGACGATCGTCTGCCCACTGACCTCGAAACTGACCTCGCCGAGTTCCCGTCCGTCGGTGAGTTGATCATTGAGCGACGAAATGGCAGCACGAACCCGGACAGCGGGTACGCCATCACGAATCAGTCCGGCCACCGAGCGAAGTGTGACGAGGTCCTGGAATGAGAACTGATACTTCCCCCGGGGCCCTCGCCTCGGCACCAGAACGCCATCCGTCACGAACCCCCGTACCTGTCGAGGTGACATCTCAAGCATTTCGGACACTTGACGGACCGAGAAGGTCTGAGTGGGCACACCGGTCATGTCAATCTCCGAAGGCGCCTACTTCTTTGAGGACGCTCGCTTCTTCGACGCAGCGGTTGGAGCCTTCTTCGCCGGCTTTCTCTTGGCGGGGGCAGCTTCCTCATCTTCATCGCCAAGGCTGGCCTTGAGCGCTTCCATGAGGTCGATCACCTGCGCCTTTGGCTCTTCCTTCGGTGCAAACGTCATCTCTTGCCCAGCGACCTTCTGATCAATCGCAGCAAGCATCTGCTCCCTCACTCCGTCGTGATAGTCCTCAGGGGTGAACGCATCACTGGCTATCTGCTCCACTAGTTGCACGGCAAGCTGTAGCTCGGCCTCATCCACTGCTTCCCCACTCACGTCTACTTCGTCAAAGGAACGAATCTCTTCGTTGTAGCGGAGCTGCTGCATGAGGATCCCTTCCTGGAAGGGCCGCAGGAGCACCAAGTAGTCCTTGCCTCTGGCCGCATACCGAGCGATCGCTGCACGACCCGTCGTCTTCATTGCCTCTGAGAGCAACGAATAGGGCTTAGCCCCACCCTTGTCAGGGCCCAAGTAGTACGCCTTCTCGTAATACAGCGGATCGACCTGATCCAGAGGCACGAACTCTTTGATGTCGATGGACTGCGTTGGCGCCAGCTCCATCGCCTTGAGCTCCTCCGGTTCGAACATGACGTACTGGTCCTTTGCGAACTGATAGCCCTTGATCAATTCGTCACGGGTGACCGTGACTTCGTCGGTCGGGCAGTAGAACTGCTGTCGAATCCGTGTTCCGCAGGACTCGTGAATCGAGTTCAGCGAGATCTTGGCCTCGGACTCATTGGTTGAGTACATCTTGATAGGGATCGCCACCAGCCCGAAGCTGATGGTTCCTGAAGCAATTGGGCGTGCCATAGGGGTCAGTTATATCACAGCTCGCGAAAAGGGAGAAGCAGCTTCGCTTACCCGGCACAGGGTCGCAGGACGTCCGCGATCCACCTTCCGAACGTTGCCTGGCGTTGTGAGCCGACCAACGCGGCGATCCGAAACGGGTCAGACGACCCTGCCGAGGTCATCGGCGGCGTCACACGCCATCGGTGCCTCCGTCGGTAGCATCGCCGACAGATGGCATCCGAGTCCACATCACCAGATCGGCTGGAAAGCTACCGAGCCAAGCGCTCTGCAACAGCCACTCCTGAACCGTTCGGCGGTACCGAACAGTCGCGTTCGGGCATCTTCGTGGTCCAGAAGCACGCAGCGACACGCCTTCACTATGACCTCCGGCTCGAGCATGACGGAGTGCTGATGTCATGGGCTGTTCCCGCAGGCATCTCACTCGACCCGGCTACCAAGCGTTTCGCAGCACACACCGAAGACCATCCTCTGGAATATGCAGACTTCGAAGGTGTGATCCCGAAGGACGAGTACGGCGGCGGAGAAATGATCGTCTGGGACCGAGGGGCCCTCACGTGGGATGAAGACCCAGACGTCGGCATGGCCAAGGGCAAGCTCCTGTTCTCGCTTGCGGGCTACAAGCTCCACGGACAGTGGACGCTCGTTCAAATGAAGAAGAACCCCAAGGAGTGGCTGCTCATCAAGAAGGAGGATGGGTGGCATCGGAGCGATGACGACTACGACCACAACGAAACATCGGTCTACACCGGTCGCACCGTTGAAGACCTGGCCGAACCGACTGATCTGGCCGCGACTCTTCGCACAAACCTGGCCGCTTCGGGCGGCACCGTCGCATCATGGTCCGGGGCACCCGAATGCATGCTTGCCACGGCATGGGACGAGCCCTTCAGCGACGAGTCGTGGCTCTATGAGGTCAAGTACGACGGCTACCGCCTCATCGCACAGAAGGCCGGACGTACTGTTCGCCTGTCGTATCGTTCTGGCGGCGACGCAACCGCTGTGTTTCCTGAGATCGCAACTGCGCTCCGTCGTCTCCCATTCGACGACTTTGTGATTGACGGAGAAGTCGTGGTTCTCGATGAAGATGGGATCCCATCCTTTGGCATGCTCCAACGGCGTGGGCGCCTCTCGAACCGGCACGATGTCGCAGCAGCTTCGGCATCTTTGCCAGCCACTCTCTTCGCATTTGACCTCATCGGCTTTCAGGATCTCGATGTTCGATCAGTTCCCCTCACCGAGCGGAAGACGGCCCTCCGCGGAATGGTCCCGTCGCTCGGTCCACTGCGTTTCGCTGATCACTTCGTTGGTATCGGCGACGCGCTATTCGCCCGCGCCCAATCGATGGGGCTAGAGGGCATCGTCGCCAAGCGCTCCGACTCTCGGTACGTGTCCGGACGATCGGAGCATTGGAGAAAGATCCGAGTGGAAGAGCGGGGGCTCTTCGCCATCGTCGGATACACCAACCCGAAAGGCGCCCGCAGCGGGCTCGGGGCGCTGCATATTGCCGGAGCAAGTGACGGTGTTCTCACCTACTGCGGACGGGTCGGCAGTGGCTTCGCTGACTCCGACCTGAAACGACTTCGGACTGAGCTCGATGCGCATGTCGTAAAGGCCGCGCGGGCAAGGGGAACTGTTCCGGACGACTCTTCTTCGACATGGGTGGAACCGACACTTGCGGCAACGGTTCGATTCAAGGAGGTCACTGCGGATGGGCATTTGCGGCAACCCGTGTTCGAGGGACTCCAGGAGTTTGACGACAGCGCCCTGTTCTCGCTGCACACGTCGTCCTCTTCACCGGAACCGCCGGCACCCGCAGTGATCGATGCAAGATCGACGGAACCCACGAACACGGGCAAGGTGTTCTGGCCTGAAGACGGCTACACAAAAGGCGACCTCATCGACTACTACACGGCTGTCTCAGACGCGCTTCTCCCCTACCTCGCGGATCGACCGCTCGTCCTGGACCGATACCCGGACGGCATCGATGGCAAGTCGTTCTTCCAGAAGAATGCGCCCGAATTCGTTCCGGATTGGATTCGAACCCAATACGTTGGTGACGACACGAAGGGCAACACCTATTTCGTTGCGGACGATGTTGAGAGCCTGCGGTACCTGGCGAACCTTGCGTCTATTCCGCTTCACGTGTGGGCAAGCAGA
>JBPCTY010000061.1:0-2612 GCA_051011415.1 Acidimicrobiia bacterium | reverse complement strand
TCCAGAGTCTCGGGGAACGCTTGGAACACCTCGACGGTGAGCTTGAGGATGTCGTCAAAGTCGACTGCGGACGCCTCGACCAGGCGTTGCTGATACAGACGGTAGATGTCTGCGACTTTCTCGTGATAGAACCCCGAGTCCTGTGAGGCGAAGCTCTCGTAGTCGATCAATTCACTCTTGGCATTGGATATCGCTGCCTTCATCTGACGCGGAGGGAAGCGCTTCGGATCGAGATCAAGATCCTTGATGCACATGGTGATCAGCCGTACGGCATCAGCCTCGTCGTAGATGGTGAACGATGACCGGTAGCCGAACTTGCTTATCTCCTGCCGGAGAATCCTCACGCATGCCGAGTGAAAGGTGGAGACCCACATGTCGCGGGCCACGAGACCCACGAGCCGCTCGACCCGCTCCTTCATCTCGCCTGCAGCCTTGTTGGTGAAGGTGATCGCAAGAATCTCGTACGGGGAAACGTTGAGATCCCTGACGAGATGGGCAATTCGATACGTCAACACCCGTGTCTTGCCAGAACCAGCGCCAGCCATCACAAGCACGGGACCATCGGTTGCGGCAACGGCCTCGCGTTGGGTGGAGTTCAGGGCATCAAACAGCGGCGACTCGGACATGCCGCGAGGATACCGGCCAGCAGCCACGGAGTTACAAAGGTGGAGTTTGGCTCTCTGCGCTTCGCCGCTTGAGCGCTGAGCCACGATCTTTGAGCCCCGAACCGCTCACCTGTTT
The DNA here is from genome assembly GCA_051011415.1 of Acidimicrobiia bacterium. Lineage (GTDB taxonomy): Bacteria > Actinomycetota > Acidimicrobiia > Spongiisociales > UBA5794 > SZUA-442. The sequence continues at coordinate 1,871 of JBPCTY010000061.1, read as the reverse complement.
CGAGGTGGTGGCCGAACGCTGATGGCTGTTATCGGACGAAGAAGTACCACCAGCCGGCGAGGAGCACTACGCCGATCGCGATGATGAATCCGAGCTTCAGCACCTTCTTCAGGAACCACCACAGCACAGCAATGATCAACAGAACGACAAGTAGAGAACCAATCTCAGTCATGCGTCACCTCCCGCCTGGAGCGGACCATAGCTCATGCCCAGAGCTCAGAGCTCAAAGCGGGGTAGCGAAGCGAGCTAGGAGGCCTTTTCAGCCTCAGCTCCCTCTTCACCGTCAATGAGGTCGCGGAGCTTCTCGACAAGGGCACCCTTTGCGAAGTCAGCCTTGTCGAAGAAGGCATGTGCTCCTGCACGTTCGGCGCGGACTCTGTCCTCCTCATTCGCAACGCCCGAGAGCATCACGACAGGTATGTCACCGTACCGCTGCCGCACCATGTGAATCAGAGCGACACCGTCTGCGCGTGGCATCGAGAAGTCGACAACAAGAGCGTCAACAGTGTTCTTCGCAAGAATCGCAAGGGCGTCGGAGACGCTCCCGGCAACGAGTGCTGAGAAGCCGTGCGATGCCAGAACACCAGATACGACCTGACGCACACCCTGGCTGTCGTCAACGACGAGGACAGTGTGAACCGGGCCTTCGGGACGAACCTCGACTTCGCGCATGTGCTCAGCGAGACGGCCCGCATCAACGAGCATCACCGTGTCGTCCCCGCCGAGCAGAGCCACACCGGACACGACGGTGGACGAGCCGGCCAGGAGCGGGCTCAAATCCTTCGTGGCCACTTCGCACACCTCAAGAACATCATCAACGGCGAGCGCAATTGCACCCGTCGGGCTTTGAATGATCATGACCTGCGACGGCAGTCCTTCTACATCCAGACCGACGACGGTTGAGAAGGATGAGTACGGGATTGACTCGTCCGCATGAGCGATGAAGCTTCCACGCTCCGAGACGGCGATCGAGACCTCAGGAATGCTCTTGACCTCGACGACCGATGAGTCCGGAATTCCCCATGTCCGACCGCCAGCGGTGAAGATTTGTGCACTCTGAAGGGCACGGTGCGCAGGCATCGTTACAACAAACGTCGTGCCACGGCCCGTGGTCGAGTCCAGCGTCATCGTTCCAAACACTTCTTCGACGATCCGCGTAACACGTGCCAGGCCATCTCCCTCACCCGTGAACTCGGAGGAGTTCGGATTCGTGGAGAACCCAGGGGTGTACAAGACCGACCTTAACTCATCTGTCGATGGGTCATCGCCAATGAGATCACGGGTTTCGGCGAGCTCACGAATCTTCTTCCAGTCAATGCCGGCGCCGTCGTCAGCAACCACGATCTGAACGTGCTGCTCGTTACGGCTCAGAGCCACCTTCACGGTTCCGTGGGCTGGCTTCCCTTCCGACTCTCGCTCATCGGCGGTTTCAATGCCGTGGGCCACCGCGTTCACAACGAGCTGACGCACGATCTCACCGATGCGGTCGACAAGCTGCCGATCGACGGTGGTGGACTCGCCTTCAATAACGACCTCGACATCTCGGTCGACCCGCTTTGCGAGATACTTCGCAAGCTGAGGAAGCGTCGAGATGACGGTGTCGAGAGGCATCATGGTGAGTCCGAGTGCGTCGGTCTGGAGGCTGATCGATCCACGGCGGACCGTCTCAAGTGCCTCGAGGGCACCTTCGAGTGCAGCGGCTGAGATCCCCGATTCGGCGGACTGGAGAAGCTGCGATGCTTGACCTGCTGCCGATTCAAGATCGATGCGAAGCGCTGCGGCATCGTTGATCATCCGGAACAGTCGCCCGGCGTTCACCGGCACTGATTCCTCTGTCGCCCATGTCTCCACGGCGCCGACGAGGCCACCCA
>JBPCTY010000060.1:0-100381 GCA_051011415.1 Acidimicrobiia bacterium | reverse complement strand
GCTCCGGACCGACGAAAGGACGCCACTGTGGATGCGGACCCGGGTGAAGCGCGTTTTGACGCGCTGATAGAGGCAGATCAGAAGATCGAGCCAAGAGACTGGATGCCAGACGGGTACCGAGCGACGTTGGTGCGGCAGATGGCTCAGCATGCGCACAGCGAGATCATCGGTATGCAGCCAGAGGCCAACTGGATCACCAGGGCACCAACTTTGCTACGCAAAGCAATTCTCATGGCGAAGGTGCAGGACGAAGCAGGGCACGGGCTCTACCTCTACTCGGCGACCGAAACGCTCGGCGTTTCACGCGACGAACTGCAGGAGCTCCTCCACAGCGGGAAGCAGAAGTACTCCTCGATCTTCAACTATCCGACACTGAGCTGGGCAGACATGGGAGCTGTCGGCTGGCTCGTCGATGGTGCGGCGATCGTCAACCAGATCGTCCTGCAAGGCACGTCGTACGGGCCCTACTCGCGGGCGATGGTCAAGATCTGCAAGGAGGAGAGCTTCCACGCACGACAGGGATACTCGATCATGATGGCTCTCGTCGAAGGCTCGGATGAGCAAAAGGCCATGGCGCAGGACTCCCTTGACCGGTGGTGGTGGCCAGCCCTCATGATGTTCGGTCCCCACGACTCGGACTCCCCGAACACTGAGCAGTCCATGGCGTGGAAGGTCAAGCGCATTTCCAACGACGATCTGCGTCAAATGTTCATCGATCAAACCGTCCCGCAAGCGCACTACCTAGGGCTGACGATTCCTGATCCAGAGCTCGCCTTCGATGAGGCGTCGGGGCATTGGTCCATCGGTGCGATCGATTGGGACGAATTCTGGGCAACAGTGAAGGGCGACGGCCCTCTCAATCGCGAGCGGATCGCACACAAACAGAAGGCATGGGACGACGGCGCCTGGGTGCGCGAAGCCGCTACCGCCTATGCCAACAAGCATCGGCGCCTCGAGCAGTCGGCGTAGAAGGAGCATCCAATGAGCTACGACGTACCGCTTGCACCCGGAGAGTCCGTTGAAGAGGTCACATCCTCAGGCGATGCCCAAGGCTGGCCACTGTGGGAGGTCTTCGTTCGAGCAAAGCGCGGTTTGAACCACAGCCATGTTGGGTCTCTTCATGCACCTGATGCAGAGATCGCCATGCAGAACGCCAGAGACACCTACACCCGGCGCACTGAAGGTGTGAGTGTGTGGGTGGTGGCATCAACGGAGATCCATGCGTCTGATGATGCATCCTCGATGTTTGAGCCGTTTGAGGACAAGCCGTACCGGCATCCAACGTTCTACGACATACCAGACGAGGTCGGGCAGCTATGAACACGATCACGACCCGCGATCCTCTCGCTACCTATGCCGTGAGGCTTGGCGATGACAACGTTGTGCTCGGGCAAAGGCTTGCCGAGTACGTGTCGTATGCACCCGAGCTCGAAGAAGACCTGGCAATGGCCAACACGGGACTCGACCACATCGGCGTTGCGAGGCACCTGTATCAGTTCGCGGCGCAGATTGAGAATGACGGGCGCTCGGAGGACGACTTTGCGATGCTGCGATCAGAGCGCGAGTTCACCAACGCGATGCTCGTCGAGCAGCCGAACACCGACTTTGCGTTCATCATCGCGAGGCAGTTCCTGTTCGATGCCTACCAAGTGGAGTTGTGGGCAGCGATGAAGGAGGCCACCGACGAACGCATCGCTGGAATCGCAGCGAAGGCGTACAAGGAAGCCGTCTATCACCTTCGACGATCGAGAGCATGGGTGGTGCGGCTCGGAGATGGCACGGACGAGAGCCACCTCCGGATGCAGGCTGCTATCGATGGCCTATGGCGCTACACCGACGAACTGTTCGAGACCGATGAGGTCGAGAACTCTGCGCGACAGCTTGCGGGAACACCGGAGTCATCGGGATTCAGGGCCGCATGGGACGCGATCGTGGACTCTGCCCTCGAAGAAGCCGGTCTCGCACGGCCAGAAGACACGTACCAAACCAGCGGCGGAAGAGCGGGAATCCATACCGAGCATCTCGGCCACCTGCTTGCCAAGATGCAATGGATGCAGCGGTCATACCCGGGGCTTGCATGGTGACCGTGGTCGATCGCGTCGAGGAGATCCGCACGAGTCTCGATGCGGTGACCGACCCAGAGATTCCGGTGCTGAGCATTGCGGACATCGGCATCTTGCGTGATGTCGCGATCGATGAGGGTGGCACCGTCGTCGTGACCATCACCCCCACCTACTCAGGATGCCCTGCACTCGAGGTCATCCAGGGCGACATAGCGCGACATCTCGCTGCCTCTGGATACACAGCACAGGTGGATGTCAGCTACACGCCCGAGTGGACGACCGACTGGATGTCTGATGCAGCAAAGGACAAGCTTCGTGCAACAGGCATCGCCCCACCTGGCGTATTGGGTGTCGTCGATGAAGTTCTCTGTCCTCGGTGCGCATCGGCCGATGCGCAGCTGATCTCGGAGTTCGGGTCAACCGCTTGCAAGCGGCTCATGGTGTGCACAACCTGCGGAGAGCCATTCGATCAGTTCAAGGCAATCTGATGGCTGTTGCATTTCACCCGTTGACGGTCTCGTCTGTTGCGTCTCTCACAGACGACTCGGTGGTTGTGACGTTCGAGATCCCCGAAGAGCTCGGTGAAACCTTCAGGTTCATCCCCGGACAGCACCTCACGCTCCGTCGCACGATTAACGGCGAAGATGTTCGTCGCAGCTACTCCATCTGTTCCCCTTCTGGTTCGGCAAGTCTTCAGGTCGGTATCAAGAAGCTGGAAGGGGGAACGTTCTCCACATGGGCGAACGATCAGCTTTCCGCAGGTATGTCCCTCGAGTCGACCCCGCCTGCCGGAGAGTTTCTCCTCGAAGCGGAACCAGGCCGAGCTGGCGTGTACGTCGCCATTGCAGCCGGGAGCGGAATCACCCCCGTGCTCTCCATCATCGCCAGCACCCTGCGCGATGAACCCAATAGCCGATTCACTTTGATCTTTGGAAACCGCAACGGCACGTCCGTCATGTTTCTCGATGAGATTGATGCGATCAAGGGTCGGTATCCCGACCGATTCAGCGTCTTTCACATTCTCAGCAGGGAGTCCCAGCCGGTCCCGCTCTTGTCGGGAAGGCTCGATGCAGAAAAGCTGTCGGAGTTGTTTCGTACGGTCGTGTCCCCAAGAGCGGTTGACGGGTGGTATCTCTGCGGGCCAAGGGGAATGGTCGAGGGTGCGCGCGCCGTTCTGTCCTCCCTTGCCACCGATCCGAACCGCATCCACGATGAACTGTTCTACGCCGGCGGAGATGGGCCTGTGGAGGCCGCCGTCGATGACGCCATCGGGTCGCAGGTGCGATTCACGCTCGATGGTCGGACCTCCTCTGTGATTGTTGATCCCGATGGAGCACCAATCCTTGATCATGTGCTCTCGGTGCGGCCGGAAGGCCCGTTCTCATGCCGCAGCGGTGCATGCGCCTCGTGCAGGGCCCAAGTGACCGCTGGCGAAGTTCGCATGGATCGCAACTGGAGTCTGAACCAAGCTGAAGTTGACGCCGGCCAGGTGCTCACGTGCCAATCGCATCCTGTTTCCGAAGTGGTCGAGCTGACCTACGACGTATGACTCGACTCTCCCGCGACGACATCATCACCGGGGCTGGCAGACGGTTTGCGACCCACGGATACCACGGAACATCGATGCGGGACCTTGGTGAGGATCTCGGCATCCTCGGAAGCTCGATCTACGCGCACGTCGGTGGCAAGCAGGAGCTTCTGATCGCAGTAATCGAACGCGGGGCGAGCTACTTCGAGGAGTCCGCCGACCGTGCAGTGGCAGACGGAGATGGTCCAAGCTCCACGCTTCGATTGCTGGTTGTCGGCCACATCGATGTTGTTCTTGACCACCGGGCCGAGGCGCGGACCTATCTGTCTGAAACGGACTTCCTCGAAGTATCCGAGCAAGCAAGGGTGACCGGGATGCGGCAGCGCTACGAAGCGGTGTTCGTTGACACGATCCGGCGCGGTGTGGCGGAGGGTGAATTTGACCCCGACCGGTCTGTGCGCCTCTCGGCGATCTACGTGCTATCGATCCTGAACGCCGTTGACCGATGGTTCAGCGACTCTGGGGCACTCACCCGTGCCGCATTTGCACACGACCTGTGTGGCTTCGTGCTTGAAGGCTTGAACGCCACCTAGGTGTTACGCCGGGTCTCGAACGTCTTCGCGTTCCGCGACCGGTGCTCGCAGATCGACGATTATTTCTTCGCCATTGCGGACAACGATGTTGACGTCGTGTAGGTCACCGTCGGCGGCGTTGGCAGTTGCGACCAGCTTGCGCAGCTCGAGGACATTGCTTTCAAGCTCCGTCCTGGCCGCCTCGGTCGCCTTGTGCATCTCGCGAGCCTCACGCCGTGCGTTCTCGAGAACCCGGTCTGCCTCGGCCAGTTTCAAGCCAGCGTCATCGTCTGCAGCCTTTGTGATGCGCTCGGCATCGGCTTCTGCCTGTTCGATGGCGGTGTCGACCTGGGCCATTCGTAGCGACGCTTTGGTCTCTGCCTCAGAAACGATGGCCGCCGCTTTTCGTGATGCGTCAGCGGTTTCGATCCCGCCATCCGACGTAGATGCGATCTGTGCTGCCTCAGCCTTTGCCTTCTGCAGGATCGCCTCGCGAGCACTCTGTGCTTCTGCGAGCCGAGCTTCGAGGACGTCGTTGAGGCTGTCGAGCTCTTCTTTGGCTCGTTCTGCCCGCGACGTAGCTATCGCAAGCTGCTCTTCATTCGTCGACAGCTGTTTGGCGATCTCGCCGAGGAAGGTGTCCACCTCGGTCTTGTCGTAGCCGCGCATTGACGTCGAGAACTTGTGTCCTTCGACTTCCCTGCTCGAGAGTCCCATTCCATACCTCCATGTACCCCAACATCATTGTACGCATGTTTGGGATCGCATGTGGCTACTCTCTGTAAGTGGGAGAGCACTCTCTGTGTTGGGTAAAAATCTTACGTGAGAACCATGGTCCTACGGGCGCGACACAGCCCGGCCTTTGGCCGAGTGGGTCTCAAGAAGGAGCGGACTACTTCTTGTTGGTGCCGTAGACCATGTTGCGCAAACGCTGTTCTACAGCATCGGCGTCGTCATGGTCGGTGCTTCGACCGAGGACGGACTTCATGCGGTCGTTGACCGCCTCGTCGTACTTGCGGTCGACCCGACGTTCGTCGGTGTGGGTTCGCTTGAACAGCTTCATGGCCGCGTTATCGGCTGAAATCGTTGAAACCTTGAGGTGTTCACTGTCGGAGGAGGCTTCGAATACGATCGGGGATCGATGCCTTCTCCTCAAACCGCGGCGTCGGCAGCTGGTTGCGTCGGTGTGAGTCGGCCATGCCAGCTTCGCTCTTGGGAAGTGCGCCGCTGTTGCGTTGATACCACGACTCGTCAGCTCCTGGGAGCTCAATGACGTCGGCTAGTTCGTCAACCTCGTGGGCCATTTCGGTGGATTGTGAATCTGCATCGAGGCCGGTCTCAGATGAGAGCGGTTGTGCTGTGTGCTTCGAGGACATTCCATTTCCCTTTCGGACGTCCGCGCCTTCCTACCAGTGCTAACCCGATGCCTAAGTTACCGGTCTGAATCGTTCTGCCAAGCAGGGTTTGCGGCACCGTCGGGCTGACTAGTCACCCGCACTCGAAGACGAATCCGATCCTCGCCAGGCGTTGAGCGAGTTATCGACCCAGTGTCCGAAGATCGACAAGGCCGTCGCTTGTTCGCTCTGCGAGCATGGCAAAGGGGAATCGGTCGACGTCCGCAGCGATGTCGACGTCTTCGGGATACCCCCAGGATGCTTCCGCAACGAACGAGGCTCTTTCGGATTGCAGGAGCGCCGTTGCTGTCTCGGGGATCCCGGTCCCGCTTAGCAGTGCAGCGATGTGGGCTGCGGTCAGGTCGTCCTCTTCGGCAGCATCGGTGCCGTCCTGCCCGGCAGACACGATGGTCACTGCATCGAAATCTCGCACAGCTTCGGCGGTCGCCGAAGCGACGACAAGACTGGCAGCGAGTACGGGACGTGCGCCGGCATTGATCGCTGCCAGCACGCTTCGGGTTCCGGAACTCGTGCGCTGCACGACGATGCTCCCAGCCAGCGAAGGTTGCGATGTCGCTTCCCATGGCGAGTTACCAAAGTCGAAGCCCTCAGGCTTGGCCCCGCCGACCTCGCCGCAGAGGAGTGCACCGAGGTGTGATGCGGTGTCTCGTGCGTCATTGACATCGTCGCACAGGATGATCCTGCCGACACCTCGGTCGAACAGCACCGCGGCAGTGGTGAATGCTCGGAATGTGTCGATCACGATTGTTGGACCCGTCGCCATCGAGGCTCCGGCGATGCCAAGGGAGTAGGTCACGGTCTGCATGGGAGGACAGTCTCGCGTACGGTGGGGACGTCGCAACCCTCGAGGTCACCATGCAGAAGCACACCACAACCATCAACGGCCGCACGATGGCCTACGTCGATGTCGGCGAAGGGGCCCCAATCGTGTTCCTCCACGGCAACCCGACCTCGTCGTATCTCTGGCGCAACATCATTCCGCATCTGTCCGATACCTATCGGTGCATTGCCCCGGATCTGATTGGTATGGGGGATTCGGACAAGCTTGCGGACTCGGGCCCAGAGAGCTACCGGTTTGTGGAGCACCGCTCGTATCTCGATCCTCTGCTCGACAGCCTCGACCTCGGCGACGCAGTGACGCTTGTCATCCATGATTGGGGAAGCGGCCTCGGGTTCGATTGGGCCAATCGGAATCGGGACCGTGTGGCTGGGATCGCGTACATGGAGGCGATTGTCGCTCCGGTGCAGTGGTCGGATTGGAATGAGGCCTCGCGTCCGATCTTCGAGGCGATGCGATCCGATGCTGGGGAGGTCATCGTTCTTGAAAAGAACGTGTTCGTGGAGCGCATCCTGCCTGCATCTATCTTGCGGGATCTCTCCGACGAGGAGATGAATGCGTACCGCGCACCGTTTGTCGAACCGGGCGAGTCGAGGAGACCGACATTGACCTGGCCACGCCAGATCCCCTTGGACGGTGAGCCGGACGACGTCCACCGCATCGTTCAGGACTATGCCGACTGGCTTGTCAGCTCACCGGTCCCCAAGTTATTCATCAACGCGGAACCCGGAGCGATTCTCATCGGCTCGCAGCGTGAGTTCTGCCGCGCGTGGCCAAACCAAACGGAGGTCACGGTTGCTGGCAGCCACTTCATTCAAGAGGATTCTCCCGGTGAGATCGGAATCGCCCTGCGCGAATGGAGGGCCAGCATCGACTGACCCTCCAATCTGCAGATCTATCCGAGCTATCTCAGAATCGGGTATTTCTGAACGATGTCGAGATCCTGCCACCACTTTCCGAGACCCATGTAGACGCCGGCATTGAGGAACACAAGAAGGGCCATTGTCAGGGCACCGAGAATGTGGTCGTCGATGAGCGGGTTGTTCGCTGGAAGCACGGCGATAGCGAGATACATGAAGGTGTACATGATGACGCCACCGAGACCTGAAAGCCGGACACCGATGCCGAGAATGAATGGCAGCCCTATCAGGAGCAGCCCGATCATGAACAGCCAGTCTGCCCAGTTCTGAACGTCGGGTGCTGATGATGCCATCCAGGAGAAGAGCCCTCCGGTGGCCGAGTCCTCGGTGGCAAACGTGAGAATCCCGTAGGTCGGTGATCCGCCATTGACGAATGCCGCGTCGCACATCACCTCCACGACCTTCTCACCAGCGTCATTCGTGCTCGAACATGTGCCGAAGCCGAGCCCGAACATCTTGTCGAAGAACGCCCAGAGCCAGGTCCACCCGAAGGCGATCCGAAGGAGGCCCACCAGCCACCAACCGCTCACCTTGCCGGTGGTCGCACTTCCGCCATCAAGCACCGTCGTCACAACTACTCCCTTGTCGCCGAGTGAATTCACTCTACATTCGGGACGGGCTCGGGACAGCACAGCGACAAGAAACGCCGATCGGGGATACTGGGGCGATGGGAATCGTCGAGTGGTGCAAGTACGTCGTGCGAGCAGCGATGCTCGATGTCGACTTCTACAACCAAGCTGAGGCTGACAAGAGCCTGACCTGGCAGGCAGGAATCGTTGTTGTGCTGGCGACCGGTCTCAACGGTATTGGATCGGCAATTGCGACAGAGTCAAATGTCTTCGCTGGCGCAGCAGTGGGGGCGCTGGTGGGAGTTGTCGGCTGGCTGATCTGGTCGGCAATTGCGGTTGGGATCGGCGTCAAAGTCTTCAAAGGTACGTCCGACTATGGCGAGATGTTGCGTGTGATCGGGTTCGCAAACGCACCGCTTGCGATCGGCGTGATTCCGTGGTTGGGCTTCATTGGAGCCGTGTGGAGCTTGCTGGCTGCAGTGGTGGGTATCCGCGAAGGCATGGACTTCACAACCAAGAGGGCCATTGCCACGATGATCGTTGGCTGGCTTGCCTGGCTGCTACTGGCCGTTGCTGTCCAGATCGTTATCGGTGTCGATCTGAAGCCCTCGCTGCCCTTCTGACACTGACACTGTCTCGCCCCGGCGCACGGTCCGCCATGGTTGCCGCCAGGATTTGTTGAACCGCCAGAAGACCCATGTTCCCATCCCTATTGGAATCGGAGGGAGCAGGCTGAGGCCGCGGAACAAGAGGACTCCAGCAGCGATGACGTCGTGATCGACTGGTTCCCCTGGGTTTGCGGTTTGCCACCCGAGCGTGAGCAGACCAATCCATCCGAGGTCCACGAGTCCCAGACCGCCTGGGCTTACTGGAATCATCACGAGGAACCGTCCGAGGGCGAACGCAAGCACGGCCCAAGGGATGGGGATGTCCTCTGGGCTCACCCCAACGGCGTAGATCGACGCGGTGAACAGGCTGGCCATTGCCATGTGGTTGGCAACCGTGGCAGCGGTGAGCGGCCATACGCGGTCTGACAGTACGGTGCGCAGGTCGATGCGGAACTGCAGTATTGCGTCGTATGTGCCCGGTGGGTCGCGCTTGATCCAGCCGAAGATGCGTCCGACCACACCGTCAACCCAAGTGGCGACGGAGGTTGCCATCGCCTCCGATCGCAGCACCTTGGCAAGCAACCATGCGGCGAATGCGACCCACAGGACGCCTGCAATGCTTACCAGCCACATCCACGGAAGAACCACCGAGACGATGGCGATCGCAAACACCGCCAACGCGGGGAGTGCAATCCGAGCAAACCAGTCCCAGACACCACCTGCGAGCAAACCGGCCGATACGGCCTCTGGTGTGAAGCCCCACGAGAGGTACATCGCATAGTTCACTGCAATGGCGATTGCACCACCGGATGGAAGAGAGTTTGTGATCGCGGTGCCGGTCATGTGGTTCACGAAAGCCTCGCGAAGATTGAGCGTCCGGATCGTCGTTGTGAGCACGATCGGATACGCCACGAGGAACCACACCGAGATCACACCAAGAACGATCCACCATGCGGTCGAAATGTCGGTGAGGTAGCCCATGATCTCTCGGTAGTCGGCAACCTGCGGAAGCACGAAACCGAATACCAGGACCAGAACCAGCACGGTGATACCGATCGAGAGGAGCTGCTTCCACCACACTGGTCTGGAGGCCGACGGGACATCCGCTGCGTCCTGTGGCGGCTCTGGTGCACCTTCAGTCACGAACTGCTCGATCCGTCGAGTAGCTCGGTCGTCACCGACCACAACTGTTTCGCCATGTCATCATCTCGCGCATGCCGAGAGGATGAACCCTCCGCTCGGTCCTCGAAATAGCCTCCGGCCGGGTTCGGTAGCTCGGGGGTCGTCGCCAGCCAGATGATCGTGTCTGCACCTTCGTCAGGAGTACGTAATCGCCATCTGAGAAGCTGGACACCGAGAGCAACCAGCCATGAGTCCCCGCCTTGGCCGATTGAAGTGCGCACGACGCCTGGGTGCATCGAGAATGCATGGACCCCACTTGCTCCGAGTTGCGTATCGAGTTGACGGGCGTGGAGGATGTTGGCGAGCTTCGAGTGCCCATAGACCGGCATCATCTTGTAGCTGTCCTCGGCCATGAGATCATCGAAACGAATGCCGTCGGATGCTGCGCCGTGCGCCGACGAAGCAACGTTGATGATGCGGGACGGAGCAGACGAGATCAACAGATCTGTCAAAAGGTTGGTGAAGAGGAATGGGCCCAGGTAGTTGGTTCCCAATGTCGTCTCGAAACCGTCAGGCGTGACGCTGCGGCTCCCGAAGAAGCCGCCAGCGTTGTTGACGAGGACGGCGAGCGAATCGTGATTGGATTGGAACTCGTCGGCGGAGCGGCGGACCGATTCCAGATCGGCGAGATCGAGCTCGAGGACCTCAATCGCCGAACCCGTTGAGTCCTCGATCTTCGCCGCAGCTGCTTTCCCTTTTGCGATGTCTCGTGCCGTGATGGTGACCCTGGCACCTGCCGCGGCCAGACCTTCTGCTGCGGCCGCTCCGATACCCGAATTGCCTCCGGTGATCAGCACATTTTGATCCAGGACACTCCACGACATGGTGGCGGAGCGTACATGGCACACCGAGAGCGAAGTCCTTATGTGCTTCTCATACGTGGTTCATTGGTCTTTCAGAGCACCGGCGTACGATTCCGGTATGGAGCAATCAACACACAACCTCTTGGTGGTTGAAGACGACTCGTCGGTCAGGGATGCGCTGCAGCGCGCCCTTTCATTCGAGGGCTATGAGATCGACACTGCAACGGACGGCGCAGTCGCCCTCTCAATGATGCGAGAGAAGCAACGCGATCTCGTCATTCTCGATGTGATGATGCCGCATGTCGACGGCATCGAGACATGTCGGCGAATCAGAGCGGCTGGCGACACGGTCCCGATCCTCATGCTGACGGCTAAGACGGCGGTCGGCGACAGAGTTGACGGACTCGATGCCGGCGCAGATGACTACATGGCGAAACCGTTTGCCCTCGATGAACTGCTCGCCCGTATCAGGGCACTGCTCCGCAGGTCATATGGTGAGGTCTCGACGACGATCAGGTACGAGGACCTCACGATCGACCCTGCTGCACGAACCGCAACTCGGGGCGACCGCGATCTCGGGCTGACCAAGACCGAGTTTGACCTGCTGCTCCTTCTCGCACGCTCACCGGGAATCGTCCTCGATCGTGACACGATCTATGAAGAGATTTGGGGCATCGACTTTCTCACGTCGTCCAACTCGCTGGACGTGTACATCGGGTATCTGCGGCGCAAGACCGAAGCTGGGGACGAACAGCGGTTGATCCACACAGTGCGTGGTGTCGGGTACGTCCTGCGTACTGACTGATGTCGATACGCCGCCGCATCACTGTCGTTTCGGCGGCCGCCGTCGCCATCACCGTTGTTCTTGTTTCGGTAGGTGCGTTTCTCGGGGCACGACAACAGGTTCTCGAGCCAATCGATGAGAGCCTGCTCCGACGCGCCGAGGTCATCGAGAATGTGCCGGAGATTCGACGCAATCCGGCGAACCTCGGCGCCGTGACCAACGCCATCTTTCGTCCTTTGCGTGGGGACTTCGACGCCGTCTATTACCAGGTGATCTTCTCCGACGGGTCAGTGCTGAATGCCGGTGAGGACGATCTTGTGCTCCCACTTCCTGAGGGGGAGATGCTCAATCCGGAAGAGCCGACTCTTTGGTCGGTCTATGTCGATGGTCTCCATCTCCGCGTTGTCACGGTGTACCAGGAGGACCTTGACCTTTGGGTTCAGATAGCGAGACCGTTGACTGAGGCAGATGAGACCCTGGCACAGTTTGCCACGCTGCTTCTTTTCGGATCCCTGGTCGGTATCGCCGTTGCTGCGCTGCTGGGAATGCTCGTGTCAAGAAACGCCGTGAAGCCGATCGAGGGGCTCAGAGACGACGTCGCCCATGTCGCAAAGACTGAGGAACTCGGGGTGAGGCTCGATGTTGACGGTGACGACGAAGTCGCACAGCTCGCTGCGGCGTTCAACGATCTCCTGGAGCAACTCGAATCGTCTCGTGCACAGCAGGTGCGACTCGTGAGAGACGCAGGCCACGAACTAAGGACACCGTTGACCGCCCTCCGGATGAACCTCGAGGTCCTGCAGAGACACGAGGTCGAGCCGGATGAGCGGGCCACGATGATCGATGCAGCCAACGAGGAAGTTGAAGAGCTGAGCTCGCTCGTCACAGAAATCGTCGACCTTGCAACTGATCGCTACGTGGAGGAGCCGCTTGCGGACGTTGATCTGGCGGAGATCGCCGACCGCGTTGCTGGTCGCGTCCATCGGCGAAACGGCCGCACCGTACGAGTGGAGGCTCAGCAGGGCACGGTCGTCACAGGTCGCCACGATGCATTGGAGCGTGCGGTCTCAAACGTCGTCTCGAATGCGGACAAGTGGTCGCCAGAGGACTCCGAGATCATGATCGAGGTTGCTGATGGTTCAGTAACCGTGATCGACAGCGGTCCGGGTATACCTGACGCAGACCTACCCCACGTCTTCGAACGCTTCTACCGAGGCGATGTTGCCCGAACAACAGCAGGGTCTGGGCTTGGTCTCTCGATTGTTGATGCGATCGTGGCTGACCATGGGGGAACGGTCTTCGCTCGCAATCGTCCCACCGTGACTGGCGCCGAGGTTGGATTCACCATCCCAACCACATAGAACCACGGAGAGATTCGTTCTCTCACCGTTCTCTCAGCGCAGCACCACACTTTCTCCGAACTTGATTGTGAACCTTTGAGGGTGATGCCAACCAAAGGAGAACATCATGAAACGGTTCATCGCAGCGGCAGCAGCCGCAGGAGTCCTGGTTGCAGGCGCCTTTGTCGCTTCCACAGTGACCACGGGCACAGCCAGTGCACAATCGGTCGAGGTCCAGACGACCACCGACACGGACTCGGAGAAGCCGGAGCGAGGCGAACACCTCGAGGAGGTCCTGAGTTCACTGGTGACGGACGGGACTCTCACCCAGCCACAGGCCGATGCTGTTCAGGAGGCTCTTGCCGCAAAGCACGAAGAGCTGAAGGCAGAACGTGAGGCTCGCCAGGAAGAACGTCAAGCTGCACGTGAACAGGTGAAGGAGATGCTCGAAGACGATGTGATCGACTCTTCAGAGCTGGCGGAGCTCGGTGATGACCACCCGTTCAACGATCCGGACGGAATCTTTGCTGAAGCAGCGGCCGATGGTCAGATCACCTCCGAAGAGCTGAAGGAACTCCGCAAGGAGCACCGCATGGACCGCAGGGCAAAGCGCTCAGGAAGCGATGAAGCCGAAGGCGACACCGCCTAAACGAACCACTCCCACCCTGCTCCTCAGCGCCCGGTCATCTGGCCGGGCGCTGAGCGCGTCTGGTGACAAGGTCGATCTCTGAAACCTCTGCAATCTGGAAGTCGGCCGGCGCCTCCGCATTCCATCTCGTCGCATCGGCATTCGCCTGCGCAAGTAGTGCTCGTGCATCATCGAGGGTGTCTTGCTCGACGGCTGATGCAACCCGCCTGTCGATCGATGCGCGCATCTCCTCATACCGGTCTGGGATGAGTTCTCGCTCGAGAAAGGCCCTGATCCACCAGTCCGGATCGTTCGTGAGTGCTCCGAGCGGTTGGCCGGCACCTGCGGCATCCATCTCACCGCGCTCGGTCGCCCCGCGGATCAGTTTGTCGGCGTGCCCCTCAACATTCATGCCGACACCGTCGGTTCGCAAGCTTGGCCCAAGCCAACGAGCGGTTGCATGTCGACCGGCCCGCCTCTAGAGATCGGCGAGGAACGCGGTTATCGCTTCCTGCAGCTCCGTTGGGCCGATGTTCCACGACCGCATGTGGCCCGCATCGGTGGTCATGAGCGTGGTGATATCGGGCCGCTCCTCTGCAAGCTGCGCACTCGTCGCATATGGAATCGAGATGTCCTCGGTGCCATGGACGACGAGCATTGGAGCGTGGAGGTTTGTCAACTTCTCCTGAGCGAGGTAGTTGGAGGCATCCCAGTCCACGTCGAAACGCCAAGATGAGATCCACTTCGCGAAGGTGGTCACGACGTCCGGCACCGTGATCGGGAGGAGCGGGAGTTCTGTCTCGGAGGCTCGGAAGTCGACGGAGGCTTCAAAGCTCAGCACAGGTGAGTCGAGGATCGCACCCTTGGTGAAGTTCCGGAGTGTTGACTGTGTCAGATATGACGTGACGACAGCGCCTCCCATTGACGCTCCATAGAGGACGTGGTCCTCTGCGCCGTGATCATGTGCGTAGCGCACGGCCGCTGCGAGGTCCTTCCACTCAGTGACGCCGTATTGGTGGTAGCCGCTCGGATCCCGAGGTGTGCCGATGTCATTTCGGTAGGTGATCGCCATGACGTGGTACCCAAGCTCGTGGAAGGTTGGGATGACGCGGAGGGTCTCTTCGAGCGTGGCACCCTTGCCGTGCACGAGAATCGCCCAAGTGTCCGTGGTCCCTTCGATGTACCAGGCCGGGAAGCTTCCAATATCGGAGGCGTAGAACACGCTCTCGAATTCGATTCCGAGGGCAGACATCGGGTCACCCCGATAGAAGTATTCATCGACCTTGACATCCGTTCCTACGGCAGGTGGTGTTGAGCCGGACTCCATGGATCGCACATCGGTTGTGGTTCCACCCCCATCGGTCGAGGAGACCAGATCGATGGTGTGGGCATAGCCGTTCTCAAAATACAGACCAGACATGCCCTCCTGGCCAGCTTGGTCTGCTCCGCTCGATGCCTGGAGCGAAACGGTGTTGCCGGAGCTCACGACCTCCCAATCGAGCGAGGGCGGTTCGTTCGTTGGCGGCTTGAGGGCGCCATCGCGGATCTGCCCCGAGTAGATCCACCCAGTGAGCAGGAACACAATGAGCAGGGCACCCGCTGCGATCGCGATCACGCGGACAAGAGTGCCGAACAGCGTTCGCGGTGCCTTGCGAACCTGTGCATCAGATGACGAACTGCCCTGGCTCGTGCGTTTACCCATCCGACCCCCCATTTCGGTCGTTGATGACCAGCGTACTCAAGAAATTCCTTGAGGAAGAGGAATCGACCGGTTCGTGAAGATTCTTGAATGAATGCCTAGATACCCTCGTGCGATGTCCTCTCGTCTCACGCCTTCGACGTTGATGCTTCTCGGCGCCCTTTCGGTGGTTCTTGCTGGCTGCGGCCTGGTTCGCGGCTACAACAACTATGCGGAAGGCCCGAGTGCCCCTGGCGGAGAGACATCTGTGAATGTGCAGGGACCCGGTGCCTTCAGCCAACCAGCTGCAAACCTCTCGACGGACGAGGTGGCACGATTTCGGGTTGGAGATGACTTCTTCACCGAGCCCTGGGTCGAAGCTTCAACGGGTTCGCCCGAACGCGACGGTTTGGGTCCAACGTTTCTTGCGACGTCGTGCGCTGCGTGCCATATCGGTGATGGTCGGTCGAGCGCGCCGGGGGCTGATAGTGATGAGAGCATCGGAGTCCTCGGTTTCACCAATGGCCACGGTGGCAGAGCGATCCTCGACGACTACGCCGATCAACTGCAGGCGTTCGGCATTCCCAGTGTTCCTTCCGAGGGCTCGTTCTCGGTTGACTGGGTTGAGATCAGCGGGGAGTACGCGGACGGTACGCCGTACGTACTTCGTCGCCCAGAAGTCCGGGCGACGGGCAACTTCTCCGATCTCTCGGATCGAACAGCCCTCTCCGTCCGACTCGCTCCGCAGCTGATCGGATTGGGTCTCCTTGAGGCGATCGCTACTGAGGAGATCGTGAGTGGTGCAGATCCAGACGATGCAGACGGCGATGGCGTGTCCGGCAGGCTGCACTACGTCAGGCCTCTCGGCTCGGATGTGGAGGTTCTTGGCCGCTTTGGTCACAAAGCCAACGTCGCATCGGTGGAAGACCAGACCGCAATTGCCTATCTGAGGGATCTGGGGATCACCTCGCCTCTCCTCCCTGGGGAGAACTGCCCACCGGTGCAGGCGGCCTGTCGCGACGCCGAGTCAGGTGGCTTCCCGGAAATTGGGGACGAGCGATTCGACGACGTGGTCTTCTACACCCAGACACTGGCGGTCCCATCGCGACCGTTTGCGGAGGATGCGTCCGTCATCGAAGGATCCAAGATCTTTGAGTCCCTGGGGTGTGACTCGTGCCATGTCCGACGGTGGACCACCGGAGACCACGAGATCGAAGCGCTGTCGAATCAAACCATCTATCCCTACACCGACCTTCTCCTCCACGACATGGGAGAAGGCTTGTCCGACGGTCGAAGCGATGGAGATGCCGCCGCTCGAGAGTGGAAGACTCCAGCGCTGTGGGGTCTCGGACTCACGCGGACCGTCAACTCCTCGGCCGGATTCCTTCATGACGGCCGCGCAAGGACAATTGAAGAGGCGGTTCTGTGGCACGGAGGCGAGTCTGAGGTAGCGCGAAATGCCTTCGCCGCGCTCTCCGAAGGGGACCGAGAGCGTGTGATCAACTTCCTGAAATCGCTCTAGCGTCTCCGCCATGACTGTTCGCCCGTATCCAACCGCCCTCGGCCGTGGGCTTGTGATGAAGAACCCATCCAATCGGTTTGCAATCAGCGGATGGGGCGTCGCTCTTGTCGTGCTGGTCGTGCAAGCACTTCTTGTTGATGGACGCTCGGTTCTCGTCGCCATCACCTCCTCTGTCGGTGTGTACCTGGCCTGGGCGGTCGGCAGGGAACTCGATCCCGACAACGCAGGAGTCGCACAGTGGGCTCTGGTGCTGGGTCTGGCCTTCGCACTGTGGAGTCCCCCCGGTGCGTTGGCTGCTGGGGTGACCATGCTCGGGATCCGAGTGGTGGTTGGCACCATCGGTGCAGCCGTGCGGCCCGTTGATGTTGCGGCGCTTCTCGCTATCGGGTTTGCCGCCGCGATCGAGCCTGTTGCATGGCTCGGCGGGGTCATGGTGCTGATCTGGCTCTGGGCCGCACCAGAGGTGGGGGAGCTGCGCACACCGGGCTTGATTGCATTCGGTGTTGGTGTGGTTGCCGGTGCATCGCTGAGTGTTCTTGCGATTTGGGAGACTTCGCCGTTCGATGCAGAAGTGACGGCCACCGCCTATGTGCTTGCTGCTGTGGCGGGCGCCGCGACCCTGCTCGCTGCACGGCCAATTGATGTCGAAGCCAGAACCGACAAACGAGGCGGTCGCATTGACGCGGTCCGGGTGCGGTTTGGTCGGCTGGGTGCAGGGACTGCATGCATCTGGGCCGCAGTGATTGCGGGAACGGCGGGTTTCTGGCTTCTTGGTCCAGTGTTCGCAGCCCTGATCGTCGCTGCTGTTTATCGAGTGTTCGTACACCCTGCGTAGAAACCGTGACGTGACGACGCGACGGCGGCTGAGAGGCCCACGGTGTTGATCGCTGGGCGATCGCGGTCCGGTTACGATTGCGTCCCGACATCCGGAGAAGCGTGCTGACACCAGACAAGTTCAAGGACATGATGTCCGCTGTTGCTGCGACAACGACAGTGGTGACGATCCCTCCAAACGGGGTATCTGATTCGCCAAGCGGAATGACCGTTTCCGCATTCACGAGCGTGTCTGCCGATCCTCCGGTCGTGCTCGTGTGCGTGGACAAGCGATCTGCCTCGCTGGAAGCCTTTCTCGCTACTGAGAGCTACACGGTCAACTTCCTTCCGCAAGGAACCGGCGACCTCGCAATGTTGTTTGCAACCAGCGGTGCCGACAAGTTCGGCGATTCGAACCACACTCCGCCGAGTTCCGGCGTGGGTGGTGCGGTCCTCGACCAGGCATATGGCCACTTCGAGTGCAATGTCGTTCGAAGCGACGAGGTGGGAGATCACTGGGTGATCTACGGCGAGGTCATCGCCGGCGGCCGAACCGACCCTGACGGCGAGCCGTTGCTGTATGTCCACAGAGGTTTTGCCAGGGCGATCCCTGACGGCGCCTAGATCGTCAACGAGTGACGTCGGGTGCTGCAGCGCAGTCCGGTAGATCGATATCCCAAAGGTCTCTTGCCAGCTCCATAAGGGGAATCGCGAGCGGCGCCGTTGACGGCCCGCGTTCGATTCGATCAGAGTCAAGCCGGACCAACGCTACGCCTCCGAAGTTGGACGGGCCGATTCGCATCGTGCCATCCGTCTCCTCCGACGGTTCACCCTGTTCATCAAGGTCGACCGCAGTGACGTCCCCGTCGCCAAAGCGAAAACCGATCTCGGTTTGCTCCGTGACTGGCGATGTCGTTGGCAACATGAAGCTCGCCCGCCGGTTCCCCTTTGCCCACCCGGTGACAACGGACTCCAGCCATCGTGCATCGATTTCCATGTCGCCCTCGTAGAGCATCAGCTCCATGTCTGCGAGAGGCAGTCCTGAACCGAACCACTGGATTCCTGACCCAACACTCATCCGAGGGTTCAGTTCGGTCGGTCGAAACCCCTCCGTCGTGAGCACGCCGTCGATCCCAAACGATCCGAGGTAGCCGACTTCGCGTGAGAGCACGTCAGCTACAGAGCGCACTGCTGCTCGCATCTCTTTCGATCCCGATGCTGGCGGCTCCCAGAGGTTTCCAACTCGGGCGTAGTAGAACCCAGGCGAGTCGAGGGTGCGCAGGATGTACAACTCGACGGGGTTGAACACTGCAACACCATCGTTGGTGATGAAACCGTGGATCGAACACGGCAACCCATCGAGAAACGGCATGACCCGCACGTTGGTAGTTCTGCCGTCGAGCCACGCGACTGTGGACGAAACGTCGCTGGGGTCCTTGACCCACTTGGTGTACTCGCCGCCGCCATGCCACCCATCGCGGTTGTCGGCGGCCCACACCGTCCCGAGCTCTGTGCCTAGTTCGGCGGATGCTGTCGGAGCTTCCTCGAGGGGAACGACCACCGATGGTGCGATTGACAGCCCAGCGGCGCGCCAGAGTGCGTCGACGGTGGTCTTGTCCTCCAGATCTCCCCATGATTTGGGTCTCCGCCCATACACCGTCCTACCCGCAAGGGTGTTCTGCCGCGCGAAGCCCTGTCCTCTGACGCGAGCAGTGCAGGCCGGATCGAAGGCGTCGACCGAGTTCAGCAGGCTTTCGGAAGGTTGTTCGATCGAGTCGTGGAAGGCTCGGAAGCCACCCATGATCGTGTCGCCGGTTGATCGTGTGTAGGCGATGCGGTCCGCCTTTGGCAGCTCACCGACGCCTTCGATACCCGATACGACCATGATCTTTTCGGCACCATGGTCCTTCAGCCCATCGACGATGGTGGTTGCTCCTGCCGCGATATCGGCGGTGACAATCCACTTCTTGTCGCGATACAAAGCGTCGATTGATTCGTCGATCTGCGTGCGGTCCATAACGATTCAGCCCTGTGGTGGAGGCGGTTCAGGCATCAGCATCGTACTGAGCGTCCGAGGGGATCGATCTGGACCAGGTTCGAGACTGAGATACGGCGCAAGTGCCGCACCAAGGTCGGCGATCATGCGTTCGAGTTCAGCTTCGCTCAGCCACAGACGCGCCTGTCGAAAGCTGACACCGTCGATGGATGGGTTGGCATCAGGTGATCCCAGGTATCGCCCGTATGACTCGATCAAGACAGCCGCGAAGGTCGTAAACGCGCGCAGATGTTGCTCGTTCGACATGAGGCTGACATCTTCGGGACCCATCACAACGGCGGAGGAATTCACGCGATATGTTCGCTCGATGGCGCCGCGGATCGGCCGTTCGCTCGAAACCTCAAGCATGCCCGCGTCGACAAGTCGGGCGATGTGGCGGTAGAGCGAAGCCTGCGGCACATCCGGGAGTCTCTCCGCGATATCAGCCGTTGTGACTTCCTCGTTCGCAGCTGACAGCACGATCCGAAGCCGAATCGGGTGAAGGAGAGTGTCCGAACTTGCTCTTGTCATGTCGTCGATCCTACCCTAATATTCTCAATTATGAGAACAATCGAGGAGAACCAAGATGACCACCAGCCACACAGTTGAGATTCCGGCTAGAGATGCCACGCTGGCAGGGACGCTGATGGTGCCTTCCGGTGATGGTCCGTTCTCGGCTGCGCTGCTTGTGGCCGGGTCGGGCCCGCTTGACCGCGATGGAAACCACAAGCGTCTCAGTCTCGGTGTCTCGCTGGACCTCGCCGAACTACTGGCCGACGCAGGTTGGGCATCCTTGCGGTACGACAAGCGGGGGGTGGGCGAATCGTCTGGGGACTATCTCAGCACGGGGTTCTATGACGAGTTGGACGATGCGATCTCGGCGCTTGAATGGTTGCAGTCCCAACCAGCGGTCAACCAGGTGGTTCCCATTGGCCACAGTGTCGGAGCGCTCTTTGCCGCCGAGATGTCGGCGAGGGGTCTCACTCCGGACGGTGCGGCATTGTTGTCCTACACCATCAACACCGGAGAGGGCACCCTGATCTGGCAGGCTGGCGAGATTGGTCAGACGGTTCCCGGTTGGATCAAAACGCTGATGGGTGTGTTTGGTACCAGCATCGAGAAGCAGCAGGCGAAGGCACTGACGAAGCTCACATCGACGACAGATGACGTTGCGAGAATCCAGATGCAGAAGATCAATGCGAAGTGGATGAGAGAGTTCATCGCATACGACCCGCAGCCGGTGCTTCGATCGACCGAGACGCCTGTTCTCGCGATCACGGGATCGAAGGATGTTCAGGTGAATCCCGCCGATATCGCAGCAGTCGCCGAGATCACGGGCGATCGCGGTACCGCCGTTGTTATCCCTGACGTCGACCACATCCTCCGAGAGGAGACTGGTCCGATCTCAAACCCAAAGAAGTACAAGCAGCAGCTACAGAAGCCCATCGATCCGAGGGTGGCTGAAGCGCTTGTTGCCTGGCTTGAGACCGTCACCCCGGCGACCTCGCCTGCTGGCTAGAGCGTCCGTTGAGCGATCTGCGTGTGGCTCAGACCCCACCGCGGCCGAGGTTGATCCAAGTCGTCTTTGTGTTGGTGTACTTGTCGAGGGCGTGAAGCGACTTGTCCTTGCCTCCGAAACCGGACTCCTTGTAGCCGCCAAATGGCGCAACGATTCCGGACGTGTCGAAGTTGTTGATCCATACCGTGCCGGCGCGGAGTGAAGCTGCCATGGTGTGGGCCCGTCCGAGATTCGATGTCCACACTGCAGCCGACAATCCGTACTTCGTGTCGTTCGCAATGCCGACGGCATCCTCCGCGTCGAACGGAATGATGGAGAGGACGGGGCCGAAGATCTCATCGCGTGCGATTTCCATGCTGTTGTCAACATCGGCGAAGACGGTGGGCTCCACGAAGTACCCGCCCGTGTCGGTGAGCGTTCGGCTTCCCCCTGCCACAAGCCGAGCACCTTCGTCGACTCCTCGGTCGATATAGCCGGTCACCCTTTCGAGCTGAGAGGCATCGACGATCGGCCCAGCTTTGGTCGCTGGATCCAGAGGATCGCCGGGGCTCCACGAAGCGGCAACTCCTGCAACCTTTTCGACAGTTTCGTCGTAGATGGATCGTTCGACCATCAGTCGCGAACCCGCGATGCACATTTCGCCCGTGTTCCAGAAGATGGAGAAACCAACTGCTCCGACAGCGAAATCGAGATCCGGAGCGTCGGCAAAGATGATGTTGGGCGTCTTCCCACCGGTTTCCGCTGACACTCGTTTCATGTTCGAGTCTGCTGAATAGCGAAGAAACATCTTGCCGACATCGGTCGACCCGGTGAACGTCACGGCATCGACGTCGTTGTGTAGTCCCAGCGCACGTCCTGCTGTCTCACCAAAGCCCGGCACAACGTTCAGCACCCCCGGTGGAATGCCAGCTTCAAGCGCAAGCTCGGCGACGCGCAGGGCAGAAAGCGGAGCCTGCTCGGCCGGTTTCAGAACCACCGAATTGCCCGCCATGAGCGCTGGGGCGAGCTTCCATGCGTTGATCATCAAGGGAAAGTTCCATGGAGTCACTGCACCGACGACGCCTACTGGTTCGCGTGTGATCAGACCGAGTGCCTCTGGCCCGGTCGGTGCGATCTCGTCGTAGAGCTTGTCCGCGGCTTCGCCGTACCACTCGTATGTTGAGATGGCCTGCTGAACATCGACACGTCGGGAGTATCGGACAGGCTTTCCGACGTCGAGTGTTTCAAGGAGCTGGAGCTCCTCGCCGTGTGATTCGATGAGTCCTGCCAGCCTGATGAGGGCTTGTCCCCTGTCCCGCGGTGAGAGTGTGCTCCATCTGCCATCGTCGAAGGCCGTTCGTGCCGCGGCAACGGCGCGGTCCACGTCGACGTCAGTTGCTTCGGCCACGTCCGTGACGGCCGCACCTGTTGCAGGGTTGATCGTCTCGAATCGCTGACCACTGAGGGCCTCTGTCCACTCGCCATCGATAAGAAGATCGTTGCGCGGTGATACCGACTTGGCGGCTGCTTGCCAATCTTCGAGTGTCTTCATGGAGTCTCACGGTCCTCTGTGATTCGATGCCACCGCAGGTGGATGGTCGCAGTGCGATGGTTGTCGACACCGAGATCGGACAATTCGAGATCGGTGGTGCCATCGCCGTTGTCGATCCAGTCGATGTGACGGATCTGCGTGCCTCCGACCCAGTCGGGGAAGAGGCTGAGATCGACGTGATGATGAACCTGGTCTCCAACAACGTCAAAGGTCCCCGCATAGGAGAGATACCCCGCTGCCGCCGACGCCCGTTCCATGGCGGTTGCTTCATTGAAGCTTCGAGTTCCAATCGTCGGTCGATCGATGCGCATGAGCGTCGCAACCATGCGGCCTTCCTCGGTGTAGGTGATGACCCCAGTTGCCTTCCCACCAAACGGCTGGACCTCGCGGCCACCGTTCATCTTGACGGTCCACCTGACCAGCTTCCAGCTTCCGACAAGGTCGTGGGTTGTCATGTGAGGTACCTCGTCGGTTGGCAGTCAGGATGGGCAGCATCGCCACGCTGCGAGCCTAGATGTGTCTACGGCGCCAGGTCGCAGCTCAGACCTACCATCCCTGGGTCCGAAGGCTCGGATGATCGTCGGAGGCACCGTGAACATAAGAGCCGTGCTGCTGGTCGTTGTGGCGTTTGCACTTGGGGCTCTCGCCGCAGGGAGCGTCGGTGTTCGCGTGATACGCGAGGTCAACACCACGGAAGACGCGAGTTCGCTGCCAGCCGCTGCAACGAGCAGTACCACCACGCTTCCCGCGACGACGTACCAAGTAGACGAATCCGAGACCTTGATTGCGTCAACCTCGCTTGTGCCGACGTCGATCGAGGCATCGCCGTCGAGTCTGGCAATCGGATATGACCTGATCACGTTGTCACCCCACCTTGGCGTGCCGGCCCTCTCCTTCGTCGCCGGATTTGGTGTCGTCACCACCATCGAGAACGCAGACCTCGACCATGTCTACCCGCGCACCTGGAGGGTTGAGACACACGATGGCGAGACCTTCGAGGGTGGCCCAGCGAACGCTTCCACCCGCTTTGCCCGGTTCGATGTCGACGAAGGCTTCTCAACGAGTGAGATCAAATCTGTCGAGATCACAGAAGCCCTCGCCCCTTTTGCGGTGCAAGAGACCTTCACGCTTTCTGAAGCCGAACCTGAGACGGAGGTCGTTGACGGCCTGTCCGTGAGCCTTCTGAACATCTCCGTACAAGGCGAGACGACCATTGTGCAGGTCGAGCTCGACATCGAGAACCCTGATGATGCAGGCTTCTTGGTGGTCGGCGACGGCCCAGGCTGGCGCTCGGCAGTGTTCGAGGCCGAGGGCAGGCCGAGGGTCACCCTGACATGGGTCGCAGGAGATCTTCCAGACGAGATTCCTCTCCAGGCCATCGGAACGGTCTGGGTTCCTATCGAAGGCGCGTTCGAGATCTCGCTCGAAGGTGTCACATGACCGACAAGCAGAACGACAAGACCGACTACAGCGACCTGATGAGGTCGCCGTACGACCCTGATCCCGCGACTCCGGACCGGGAGGAGGGTTCATCTGACCTCTCGTGGAAAGCGCCAGTTGCCGCAGCCGTGTTGGGCGCACTCATCGTGAGCGCGCTTGTCGTGTACGCCGCGGCGACTGGGAACGAGGCTGCAACCGGTGATGACGCGACGGAGACGACCGTCACCACGACACCGGCAGCCCCCGAGCAGCAACAATCGAGCGAGCTTCCCGTTGGGTATTCACCGCTTGACGAAGAGGTGGGTGCAAGGGTTGAAGCCGTCGATGTTTCTGCAACGGCGCTCACGTTCGGTCTGACCACGGCAGTCGTCGGGGGTGTCGACGCAGCCGAGGTACCGCCACCGGATGTCGCCTACTGGGAGCTGCTCCTTGGTGACGAGGCGTCGCAGATGCTTCGCCAGTACGGCCAGACCGGGACACTCGGCAATATCACGATCGAGTTCCCGCCGATAGCTGCCATCAGGGATGCCTCACTCTCAGCACACCTCGCAATAGGTGCCGTGGTAACAGAGGCCGAACTCCTCCTCGAGGCAACCGTCCCGCAACAGGTGAATGGTTATCGGATAGAGCTTGGGGACGAGAACGCTGTGTTCATCGAGTCGCTTGACATCGGCGACGGATGGGGCCACGTGTCGTGGACCGTCGAGGGAGATTTGCCCGCCAAGGTCGACACGATCGTCACGTTTGTCGGTACAGATGATCCAGCGACCGAAGACGTCGATGCAACTGTGCTCACGCCGCCACATCTCCGCACCCTCGCCCAGGGCACGGGAATCAGGCCACCGGGACCTTTGTACCTGTTCTCGGCGTCGCAGCCGCTCGTGCGATCCGGCGAGCCGCTCAGCGGCTCGAATACGCCAACGTCGATCGTGGTCAGCTTTGTGATCACGACCCCCGAAAGTGTGTCGGACCCGGTGCCCGTTGAGGTGCCGCCACTGCCATGACCGTGTATCTGTAGCCTGTCGAGCATGACTCCTTCCGAGCGCACGACCACCGAAGCCGAGGAGATGTACGTCATCACGATCGCCCGCGCGATCGAGGACGGTGAGGGGCCGCTGGTTGCGGTGTCTTCGATCGCAACCGCCTTGGACGTATCTCCGGTCTCCGCAAATCAAATGGTCAAGAAGCTGGAGACCATGGGGCTGGTCAGCTATGTCCCATACAAGGGGGCCGCACTCACCGGAGACGGTGAGCGGCTTGCCAATGTCGTGCTCAGGTCGCGACGATTGTGGGGTGTATTTCTCGTTGATCACCTCGGAATGTCTCCTCGTAGCGCCGATGAGGTGGCCTGCGAAATGGAGCACGTGACACCCGGCGAGGTTGCAGACCGACTCTCCGGATTCCTTGGCGATCCAGCCACAGGGCCGACAGGGAAGGCGATACCCGCAGGCGTCGGGGAGAGCCAGATGCCGCATGCGGTATTGAAGGACATCCCGGCCGGTTCCGGTGAAGTGATCCTGGAACACGCCGAGCCGCCGTATGGCGAGTTTCTCCAGTCGCAGGGTCTCGGGCCTGGAGACGCCGTCGTGGTTGTTGCATCAGGTCCAGATGGTTCGATGCTGGTGGAAGGGGCAGACGGCCCGATACATCTCACCGCCGCAGTCACCAACGCGGTGAGTGTGTCAAAGGCATCGGGCGCCCCCGTACAGCACATCGCACCGTCGTAGTCTGAGCGGACATCGACGAAAGGCTGTGATGTTCGACGAGGCATCGCTTGGTGTTCAGTCTGCGTTGGATGCGGGTGCCGCATACTCCGACGCCAGAGTGGTCCACGTGACTACGGAAACCATCAATGTGCAGAATCAGAGTCTTGAGCGATATGACCGCTCCGAGCATCTAGGTGTTGGCGTTCGTGCGTTGATTGGCTCGTCGTGGGGATTTGCTGCAACTGCTGACCTCACGTCTGAAGCGATCCGCGCTGCGGGCGAACGGGCTGCTGCCATCGCAAAGGCGTCGGCGCTTGTACCCGGGCCTCCAATGGAGTTTGCGGACGTACCTGTCCATCAAACAGCGTGGGAGACGCCCTATGAGATCAATCCGCTCGACATCGCAATGTCTGACAAGGTCGATCTCTTGGTCGATGTCACAGGCACGATGCGAGGCGTTGACGGTGTGTCGATCGCAACGGGGACGCTGACCTTCTGGGATACCAACAAGTGGTTTGTGTCATCGCAAGGCCATCGAATCCATCAGCATCTCGTCGAGTCGGGGGGCGGCTATGACGCCACAGCGATCGGCGAACACGAGACACAGCGACGGTCGTATCCACAATCGTTCGGACAATACGAGACAGGTGGGTTTGAGACAGTTCAAGCGTGGAACTACCGAGACAATGCTCAACGGATCGGCGAGGAGGCCGTTGCGCTGCTCACCGCAGACGAGTTGGAGGAGCGGGAGACCAATCTGATCCTGGAAGGCTCGCAGCTTGCTCTCCAGATTCACGAGAGTGTTGGGCACGCAATCGAACTCGACCGGATTCTCGGGTGGGAAGCCGCGTTTGCCGGGACAAGCCATCTCGAGCTGCCGAAACTGCACAGTCATCGGTACGGGTCAGAGCTGATGAACATCACGGCTGATGCAACGCTGCCCGGTGCACTCGGCACCTTTGGCTATGACGATGAGGGGACCCCTGCCCAGCGCGTCGACATTGTGAAGGACGGGATCTGGGTTGGGGTCCTGTCCGGGAGGGACTCTGCCGCGATTGCCGGACTCCCACCCGGTGGAATGGTTAGAGGCGATGGCTACGACCGATTGCCGATGGTTCGGATGACCAACGTTGGTCTTCTCCCGGGCTCTGGAACCCTTGACGACATCATCGCTGACACCGACGACGGTGTGTATATGTCCACGAATCGTTCCTGGTCGATTGACGACAGACGCCTCAACTTCCAGTTCGGAACCGAGATTGCTTGGGAGATCAAGAACGGAGAACTTGGCCGGATGCTGAAGAACCCGACCTACACCGGGATCACACCTCAGTTCTGGGGGTCGCTCGATCGGCTGGCAGGCGAGTCGGAGTGGGTCCACTGGGGCACACCAAACTGTGGAAAGGGGCAGCCGATGCAGGTTGCACACACCGGTCACAGCGCATCGCCGGGACGGTTTGCGAACGTCAGAGTGGGGGTGAAGGGATGAGCAACGAACGCCAACTCGTGGACGCAGCCCTGGAGATGGTCGGAGATCGGGCAGACGCTGAGGTGTATGCCGACGTTGGGGAGTCATCCCTCACCCGATTTGCGAATTCCTTCATCCACCAGAACGTGTCCGAAGACGCATCTCAGGTATCCGTGCGTGTCGCGAGGGATGGCCGGATCGCAAGTGCCACGGGGACCGTTGTCACGACCGATGCGCTCGAGCGATTGGTCGATTCAACGATCGAACTCGCGGCAGATCAGCCGGTGGACGACAATTGGCCCGGTCTGGGTGGAGTTGTCGACCCGCCAACGGTCGAGCACTTTGACGAGGCCACCGCGACAGCAGACCCGGTCGCAAGGGCAGAGAAGGTCAAGCAGTTTGTCGATGCAGGTGGAGGGCTGTCTGCAGCCGGGTATTGCCAAACCGAGGGGCGTGCTCATGCATATGGGAATACCGAGGGGCGCACCGTATCCGGGCGATACACCACCGCCATCCTCGATGGCATCCACCAGACCGGGCAGTCCGCAGGCTCTGGCCATGCTGCTGGAGTCTCGCTTGACGCCATTGATGCGCACGCCGTTGGATCATTGGCTGCGACCCGAGCAACAGATTCGATGAACCCATTCGATGCAAAACCAGGCGAATACGAGGTAGTGCTCTCACCCGAGTGCGTTGCGACGATCGCAGTGTTCCTCGATGCATATGGCTTCAACGCAAAGGTTCACGAAGAAGGTATGTCCTTCGTGGAACTCGGCGAGTCCCAGTTCGATGACCAGGTCAACATTTGGGACGATGCGACGGACCCAAGAGCCCTGTTTGCTCCTTTCGACGTTGAGGGGACACCAAAGCGCAAGGTCGATCTCGTGTCATCCGGAGTGACGCGCAGCCTCGTGCACAACCGGCGAACTGCGGCAAAGGCTGGGGTTGCGTCGACAGGACACGCTGCGCAGGGAGCCGAAGCTTTTGGCCCGTTTGCGTGGAACATGTTTGTTGGTGGTGGAGACACGGCTGCGGATGACTTGATCGCCTCAGTCGACCGAGGCATCTATGTGTCAACGTTCAACTACTGCAGGGTGCTCGACCCAAAGTCACTCGTCGTGACCGGCCTGACGAGAAATGGCACCTTCATGATCGAGAACGGTCGCATCACCGATGCAGTTTCGAACCTGCGGTTCACCCAGTCGTTTGTGGACGCCCTCGGCGCAGGAAATGTGCTCGACATCGGGAACGATGATCGTTTTGCGGACTCGGAGTTCGGGCCGACCTTCATCCATGCACCATCGATGCGGCTCGGATCGTGGAAGTTCACCGGAGGTGTCGACGGCTGATGGGTGCCCTTGGTGAAATGGCGGCTGCTGCGGTGTTCACCACTCGTGACCATGCAGATGAGGCGTGGGGACTGCTGATGGAGGCAGGGATTCCTTCCTCGGTCGTAACCGACCCAGGAATCATGGGCGCATATCGCGTGTCGGTGATGGTTGACCGGGACAATCTTGAGGCGGCGCAAACCGAACTCGCCGGGTTTATGAAGGAGCTGGGCTCAGATCAGTAAGGGATGGCGATAGCCTCGTGACGGAATACCGTTGTTGTCAACGGGTTGAATCCCTGACACACACCACGGAGTTTCACAATGGCAACCATTGACATCACGCAGGAGAGCCTGCACGAGACAATCGAAAGCAATGACATCGTGCTCATCGATTTCTGGGCGGAATGGTGCGGTCCTTGTCGCATGTTTGGCCCGACCTATGAGAAGGTGTCCGAGCGTTATCAGAACGATGATCTGAAGATCGCGTTCGCAAAGGTCGATACCGAGGCGGAGCAGGAGCTGGCAGCCGGGTTTGGGATTCGATCGATTCCCACCCTCGTCGCGTTCCGCGACCAGATCGGAGTCTTCTCTCAGCCGGGTGCGCTACCCGAAGAGGCCCTCGAGGACCTCATCGGCCAGATCAAGGATTTGGACATGGATGAGATCCGCAAGGAGATCGCATCAGAGGAAGAAGATCAACCAGCCGTCTGAGGCGTTGATCGGCTGTTCCAAGGGCCATGCCAAGATGTGAGCCCTCGTAGACTCACAACGTGTCCACACCATCTCTTGTAGTCCTCGACGGGGTTTCCGTTCGTGCCGGCTCGCTCCAGATTCTCCGCACCGTTGACCTACGGGTTGAACCTGGCGAGATCGTCGGCGTCTTCGGCTCGAACGGCGCCGGAAAGACGACACTTCTCAGGTTGCTCGCAACGCTGATTCGGCCCTCCGCCGGCTCAGGGTCTGTCCTCGGAGCACAGCTATCGAGCCAAGAGCGATACGACGTTCGGCAGAACATCGGATATGTGGGACACGTCCCCGGGCTCTACGGCGAACTAACCCTCTCCGAAAACCTGTCGTTCATGGCCCGAGCTCGTGGCCTCGACGACGCCGTCGTCGAGAAGAGCCTTGCTGCTGTCGGTCTTGAAGGAGCCTCGCGGCGGCTTGCAGATCAATGCAGTCACGGCATGCAGCGTCGGGCGGAGTTTGCCCGCGTCCTGATGACCAGACCGGATCTCCTTCTGCTGGACGAGCCACACTCTGCCCTCGACGCCGATGCCATCGATCTGGTCGACTCTCTCGTCCAACGAACAGCATCGCAGGGTGGCGCAGCAGTCTTGGTTTCGCATGACAAGGAGCGAGTGCTCAACGTTGCCGACCGTACCTTCGAGGTCGCCGGAGGGAATCTCGTATGACCGGCTTCTGGCACCAAGCGTCGTCGGTGATGCGTCGCGATCTGCTTCGAGAACGACGGGCTGGCGAGGTGATCTGGATCACTCTGCCTTTCGGGGCCATCGCACTGCTTTTGATCCCGATCGCGATCGGCACGGATGTCCCGACGCTCCAACGCATCGGTGCGGGGCTGTACTGGGTCGTGGTCATGCTCTTCGGGGTGCTCATCGCGATCCGTCAGACATCGAGCGAGACCCAGTCGCAGCGAGATCAGGTTGCGTTGTCCGGGTTGGATCCTGCAGCGGTGTTCGTTGGCAGGGCTGGTGCGAGCTTCCTCTACCTGCTGGTGTTCCAGGCAGTGCTCGGCGTTGTTGCCGTCCTTCTGTATGACGTCGAGGTCGCTGGACTTTGGCAGTTGCCTGTGACCTTCGTCATCGTTGGAGCAGGGTTGGCGCTGCTGGGAACCCTCGCCGCTGGAATCGCTTCAACTGGTGGAAACGCTGCTGCGCTTGTTCCCCTGTTGGTCGCTCCGCTCTCGATCCCTCTCCTGATCGGCGCAACCCAGGCGCTGGAAGCCTTACGGCTTGGTCGCAGTAGCCTTAGCTGGGTACTCCTGATGGTCGTCACAGTGCTACTACTGGCGGTTGCGGGAGTGCTCTCAGCCCGACCCCTGCAGGAGACCGGATGACATCCCGGGAACACTCCACAACGACCTGGCCATGGATCGTCATGGCAATTGCTGGACTGGTCACGTTCGTCGCTTCGATGACGGTCGGTCCGGACGCCCGTCAAGGTGAGTTGTCGCGAATTCTCTACGTCCATGTGCCGGCCGCGTGGTTGGCCTACTTGGCGTTCATCGTCACGATGCTTGCTTCTGCGATGTACCTCTGGAAGAAGGACCTCGCATGGGACAGGCGTGCCCACGCATCGGCTGAGATTGGCGTCGTGTTCACCGGGATGGCACTCGGCCTTGGCATGATCTGGGCGAAACCGACGTGGGGGGTGTGGTGGACGTGGGATGCACGACTCACCCTCACCGCAATCATGTTCTTCGTCTATATCGGGTACCTCGCACTCAGACGAACGACGAACGATCTCGAATCACGAGCGAAGCGCTCAGCGATCCTTGGTGTCATCGCAGTCGTCCAGGTTCCGCTGGTGCACTTCTCAGTGACATGGTGGCGCACTCTCCATCAACCACCTTCAATCCTGAAGCCCGAACCGATCGACATGGATACCGAGATCGTCGTCACTCTGTTGATTGCCGTTGTTGCGTTCACCGCGATGTACGTCGCAATGATGTTCAAGCGCATCGAACTCGGCCGACTCGAAGACGCAATCACCGAACGCACCTACGGCGATGATGCTCCGTTGGCTGGTGAGGCTGTGACCACGCCGAACGTTGAAGGGGGTGGCTGATGGATACCGCAACCGAATGGAACTGGGTACTGCTTGCCTACGGCTTCACCTACACGGTCCTTGTTGCGTACGTTGCATCAATCGCAATCCGGATCACCCGTGCCAAGAGCGTGCTTGAAGAGGACGCATGAAACGGTACGCCAAGTTTGTGATCCCCGCGCTGGTCATCGTCGTTGCACTTGTCGTTCTGATGGTCAACTTGAGTAGCGCGCTTGTCTATTTCCATACGCCGACTGAGCTTGTCGCAGAGGAAGGAAGCGATGAACGCATCAGGCTCGGTGGACGAGTCGTTCCCGGATCGGTCGTCGACGGCGACGGTGTCGTGACGTTCGATGTCGAGGATTGCGAGACGTTTGTCGCCGTCGCACATACAGGCACACCCCCGCAGCTGTTTGCAGAAGGCATCGGCGTGGTCGTCGAGGGCGAGTGGGACGGATCCATCTTCTCTTCAGACACGATGCTCGTGAAGCACGACGAGCAGTACCGAACTGATTACGAGGACTACGACGAGACAGACCACGCCTGCCCCGAAGCGTGATCGCCGTCCTCGGAAACGCAGCGGTGGTTACCGCTCTTGCAGCATCATTCGCTGTCGTCATCCAAGCGGTTCGTACCTACTCCGTTGGTGCAAAGTCCGCTCTCAAGATTCCAGTACTCATCCTTCTCGGTTCGGCCGTCGCAGCCTTCCTCCTGCTCGAAGTAGCGATTCTCAGCCATGACTTCTCGATCGCATACGTTGCCAACAACACTGCGACAGCCACACCGTTCATATTTCTGCTGGCCGCAGGCTGGGCAGCCCTCGAAGGCTCCATCGTGCTGTGGGGCGTCGTTCTTGCAGTATTCGTGTTTCTGGTGTGGAGGACGCTGGCCGACACAGACCACCTCGGTACTGCGGCGCTCGGTGTCATGGGTGCAGTGGCAATCTTCTGGTTCGGTCTGATGGCAACCGGTGGCAATCCGTTTGCGGTGTGTACCGAGGCGATCGGGAATGCCTGTGCCTCATCGTCCTGGTGGCCGCTTGCAGATGTATCTTCGCCTTCCGACGGGAGGGGCCCGAACCCGCTGCTCCAGAACCACATCCTGATGGCGGTGCATCCTCCGCTCCTGTACTTCGGATACGTCGGGCTCACAGTTCCCTTCGCCTTTGCAATCGCAGCGCTCATACGAGGTGATGTGGGGCGGTCCTGGCTTGACCGCACCCACCGTTGGACCCTGATCGCGTGGATCTTTCTCACTGCGGGAATCGTGCTCGGGGGCTGGTGGAGCTACGAAGTCCTCGGGTGGGGTGGGTACTGGGCCTGGGATCCAGTCGAGAACGCGGCCTTCCTGCCGTGGCTGACCGCAACTGCCTTCATCCACTCAGCAATCGTTCAGCGAAAGCGAGGCATGCTTCAGGCATGGAACTTCATCCTCGTCATCGCCACATTCTCGCTGACGATCTTCGGCACCTTCCTGACCAGATCTGGCGTCATCGCGTCGGTTCACGCCTTCACCCAATCCGCGGTGGGGCCTGCGCTCTTGATCTTCCTTGCGATCGTCGTCGTTGGCTCGCTCGGCCTGTTCGTGTGGCGGGCGAAGGACATCGCACAGGTTCCCCGCCTCGACTCGTTGTCGTCGCGAGAGGGCTACATCCTGTTCAACAACCTTGTGCTCACGGTGTTCACGATCGCGGTGCTCTTTGGCACGATGTATCCCCTCATCGTGCAGGCAACGTCAGGATCGGAGGTGTCGGTCGGCCGGTCCTTCTTCGATCGTGCAGCGGTTCCGCTTGCGCTGATGCTGTTGCTCCTGATAGGTCTCGGATCGGTCGCTCCTTGGCGCGTTGCCACTGCACACGTCATGTGGCAGCGACTGCGATGGCCCGTCATCGTCGGTCTTGGTAGCGGCGCTGCTGCCGTGCTGTTCGGTGTGTCGTCGTGGGCGGTTGTGTTGACGATCGCTCTTGCGGCCTTCGTCGTCTCGGCGATTGGGTTTCGTTTCGCAGCGGTCGTCGGAGCACGCCCGGAGCGGTTCGACCGTGCCGCAGCGAAGGTCGTTCGGAACGATGCTGGCTATTGGGGTGGTCAACTCGCACACATCGGAATTGCGCTCGTTGCGGTCAGCCTTGCTACCTCGAACGGACTCGCTGTCCGTGACGTAGTCACATTGGCGCCGGGGGAGTCGGCGGTCGTGGCAGGACATTGCATTTCATACGTCGAGCCATTCTCACGATCGGAAGCCAACCGTGAGGTGGTCGGCGTGAGGGTCGCCGTGCTCGACGAGTCATGCTCCTCGACCAAGGCAGTTCTTGAGCCAAGACTGCACACCTACCGCGGAGTGCCACAGCCAATTGGAACGCCGGATGTCTGGACGGGTGTTATCGACGACGTGTACATCGGGATCGCAGGGGGGAACGCTGAAGAGGTCGATCTCAACGTGTTTGTCTTCCCGCTGCAGTGGCTGCTCTGGTTCGGTGGATTCGTCGTCGTAGCCGGTGGTGTACTTGCCGCTTTGCGGAAACCCCTCAGGGGTCCACCAGCGTCAAAGAACAAAGCGGACAACGTTGGTACGGCGGATACTGATGCCTGAGAAGACAAAGAACATCATCGCGATCGTCCTCGGTGCCGTCGCGCTTGTCGTGATCGTGGCTGGTTTGGCCTCGGGCGACAGATCAGAGCCCACTGCTGAAGAACGGGTCGCTTCGCTGTCCGGTCAGATCAAGTGCCCATTTTGCAACGGTGAGTCGCTTGCTGATTCGGCTTCTGGTGTCGCGGGCGACTACCGGATCCTGATTGCCGACCTCGTTGCCGATGGCTACACGGACGATGAGATTCTCGACGAGTTCGCAGAGAACTTCGGAGAGAGCTACGTGCTTGATTCGGGAAGGCTGCGCTGGTCCGCAGCTCTGTGGGCCGTTCCCGTTGGGGTCTTGATCGGCGGCGCTGTCGTGCTTGGGTCGATGCGACGAAGCTCTCGAACACGCGATGGAGCGGACGCATGAGTACGTCCGGTGCAGCTGATCAGATCGCCCTACTCAAAGAAGAGCTTGCCGATCTTCAGGTCCAGGTCGACGCCGGGGATCTCGATTCCGACACCGCCGCGAATCTGCGCAGCCGGTATGAGGGCGAGCTGGCAGCCCTTGAATCAACCGAAGCCACACCTCCAGAATCCGACTCAGCCTCTTCACTGGTTGTCTCGACGAGAATCTCGACCAGGGCATTGCTTGGTGCAGTCCTCGTTGGGGTAGCCATCGTTGCGATCGGTGTTCTCGCTGTTGTTTCGCTCGAGGACGGCACGACGCAAGGCGCAGAGGGTGTGGCGAGTGAGGCGCTCGACGACGGCAGCGATGTCGATCTGTCTGAGATTTCGAATGAGCAGATGGAAGAGGTCGTCGCCCAGAACCCCGACGTCATCGGGATGCGCCTTGCACTTGCGCGCCGATACTTCGAGGAAGGCGAATTCGACAAGGCGCTCGATCACTACTTCGAGATACCGGATCGTGAACGACATCCGGAAGCACTCGCAAACGTCGGTTGGATGACCTACCTGTCCGGAAGACCAGACGTAGCGCTCGGTTATCTCGAAAGAGCCCTCGAACGCCAGCCCGACTACCTCCCTGCGCAATGGTTCATCGCAAACGTCCTCGTAACTCTCGATCGCCCATCGGAAGCAGTCCCCTTGCTCCTTGCTCTCGCACGAGAACCGGATCTTCCTGATGAGATTCGAGATGGCGTGGTGGCTCTGCTCGCACAGATTGAGAGCCAGTGATGGCAGCGGACAGCGAGCAGCATGGACCTGGCGCCGAGCCGCAAGCCAGAGGCGCAAGGATGGCCTGGGTAGCGATCGCAGGTGCTGCGATCTTCATCCTCGTCGGAATCGTCTTTGCCAGCCGTTTCGGATCAGACCCGACGCTCTCATCGTCGCCGCTCATCGGTGAAGCCGCTCCGACAGGCGAGATGGCGCTGCAATACGAAGACGGCACGGTGAGTGTTGCCGACCATGCAGGTGACATTGTGGTGGTGAACTTCTGGGCGTCGTGGTGTTTGGCCTGCCGTCAAGAGCATGCGGCACTCGTTGCTGGTGCGGAGGATTACTCGGAACTCGGTACCACCTTTATCGCAGTCAACTATCAGGACTCGGCTTCCAACGCGGACGGCTTCCTTGCAGAACTCGGTGTCAGTGACGCAACCGTGTATGCGCTCGATGAAGGGTCAGCGACTGCTTTCGAGTGGGGTGTGCTCGGTCTACCCGAAACCTTCTTCGTTGACCGGAGCGGAATTGTCGTCGGAAAGGTGTCTGGCCCCGTCAGCTACGCCCTGCTGTCACGAACGCTCGATCAGATCATTCTTGGCGAGACCATTGGCGAGATTTCGACTGGCGAAATCGAGAATCGCTAGCGAGCTCAGCGTGCGCCACGCACGACGAGTCTCCCCATCAGCCGTTCCGTCGCATCCGTGATTTCGACGACGGCTTGGTTGAAGGCCTCTCGATTGTGCGCAGCAGGCTTCCCGAATCCAGAGACCTTCCGGACATACTGGCGTGCGGCTTCCTCCATGGCCTCACGGTCGTCTACGACAGCCCCATCCCGTAGTCGGTGAATCGATCGACACATCTGGTACTTGGTCCTTTCGTTTGTGCGGGGAACGCTAGCGATGCGTAGATAGCCCCGATGAGGCAACTGCAGTCTGTATGGCCATCCTCCCTACCTTTCCTGTCGAACCGTCAGGAGCGAAATGCCAACAGAAGCCGATTATCGACTGCCGCGAACCGTCATTCCGAGCAACTATGCGATCCATCTTGAGCCGGATCTGGACCGTGCGGCTTTTGCCGGGTCGGTTGCCATCGACGTCGACGTTGTGGAGGCGACAGCCTCGGTCTCGCTCAACGCCGTTGATCTGGAGATCGTGTCAGCTGCTGTCGATGTCGATGGAGCGCTTTTCGATGCGACATGGTCGCTCGATGAAGCGGCCCAACGGCTGCACCTGACGACCGCTGACCTGCTGCCCGTTGGTCGTGCCGTGGTCCACATTGCATTCACCGGCGAACTGAACGACTTGCTCAGGGGTTTCTACCGGTCGACCTACACAGATGATGAGGGCGCCGAGCATGTGATCGCCACGACCCAGTTCGAGTCAACCGATGCGCGCAGGGCCTTCCCTTGTTGGGACGAGCCCGATCTCAAGGCAACCTACGAGGTGACGCTCGTCGTTCCGGAGGATCTCGCCGCTATCTCGAATGCATCTGAAGTCTCACGGACACCCGTCGGCCGAGGCAAGGACGAGGTCGTCTTCGCAAGGACAATGAAGATGTCGACCTACCTCGTTGCCTTCGTCGTCGGGGAATTCGAGTTCACGGAGCCGGTCGATGTGGATGGGGTTCCGCTGCGCATCGTCGCCCCGCCCGGGCAGCTGCATATGGCGGACTTCGCCATCGAAGCCGGCGAGCATGCGCTGCGCTACTTCGCTGAGTATTACGACGTGCCGTACCCGGGTGACAAGCTTGACATGGTCGCCATCCCCGATTTCTCGTTCGGCGCCATGGAGAACCTCGGGTGCATCACGTATCGCGAGACAGCATTGTTGATCGACAAAGCAACAGCTACCCAGAGCGAAATGGTTCGTGTGGGTACCGTCATCGCCCACGAGATCGCCCACATGTGGTTTGGCGATCTTGTCACGATGAAGTGGTGGAACGGTGTCTGGCTGAACGAGGCGTTTGCCACCTTTGCCGAGAACAAGGCAACCGAGGCGTGGCGTCCTGAATGGGATATCTGGCTGCTCTTCGCGACTGACAGGGCCCGCAGCCAGGAGACCGATGCACTCAAGGCAACGCGGCCGATCGAGTTCACGGTGGCTTCGCCTGCAGAGGCGGATGCGATGTTTGACGTGCTCACATATGAGAAGGGCTCGTCAGTCCTTCGGATGCTCGAGCAGTACCTCGGTGAGGACACGTTCCGTGCCGGCGTATCTCACTATCTGAAGACACACTCGTTTTCCAACACCGACAACGAAGATCTGTGGGCGTCGCTTGAAGCCGTGTCTAACGAGCCTGTCGGAGAGATCATGAACTCATGGATCTTTCAAGGTGGGTTCCCCGTGATCGACGTCACTTCGGGGGACGACACGATGACGATGTCCCAGCGACAGTTCCGATATCTCGGCGAAGGTGAATCGACGTGGAAGGTCCCGGTCATCTACTCGTCGGACGAAGGCACCCAATCGGTGCTCATCGAGGATGAACCAGTCACTGTGGATGTTGGTGCGAACGTGTTGGTCAACACCGGGGGAGAGGGGTTCTTCCGGGTTGCGTATGACAATGAGCTCTATGCGTCGGTCGAAGCGTCACTCCCCGAGCTTGCGCCGCTGGAGCGCTTGTCTGTGGTGTCGGATGCATATGCGAACCTGCTTGCGGGAACAACGACCTCAGCAGCATTCCTTTCGCTCATTTCGATGTTGAAGGACGAAGACGAGAAGGATGTTTGGTCCATCGCCCTCGCCGGACTTGGAGAGCTCGACCGCGTTGTGTCGTCCGATGACCGCAGCAAGCTTCAGTCATTCACCCGGGATCTCGTTGGCACTCAGACCGATCGGCTGGGATGGGACGTCGGTGCTGAAGACACAGACCGCACGCGTGCGCTTCGTGGCCACTTGCTGAAGGCGCTTGGCAACCTCGGCGACGATCGTGAGACAATCGCACAGGCTCGTTCAATCGAGATGTCAGCCGACGCCGAGGTCGATGCAGAGGTGGCCGATGCGGCCCTTTCGGTCACCGCATCGCACGGAGACATAGGAGACTTCGAGAGATTCCTTCGAATGTCAGCCGGAGCGTCGACACCCCAGCTCACCGTGAAGTACCTTCGGGCCGCTGCCTCGGTCCCGGATCCACAGGTGCCCGCACGGATGGTTGAGATGGTTATCAACGGCGAAATCCGATCCCAGGACTCATTCTGGGTGTTCGCTCTGCTTATCGCCCAAAGAGACAACGGAGCTCGTGCGTGGGAGGCCATCACGAGTCGTTGGGACGAGGTCACCGCTGTCATGCCACCCAACAACGTGTACCGCATGTTGGACTTCGTATGGGTCCGTTCGGAACCCGAAGTCGCAGACCGCATTGCAGCCTTCCTCAGAGAGCAGCCGCTGCCTGGTGCCGAGAAGTCGGTGAGCCAGAGGCTTGAGCAGCTGGAGGTTCGTGTACAGCTGCGAGACCGTGAATCCCGTCGCATCGGCGAGGCGCTTCGCTAGGCATCCGATGCTGAGTGTTCCTACGCTGGCGCTCAATCGACGCCGCTACCGATCGGAGTAGACAGTGCAGGTCGTTGTCGACGGATCGCCACTGACCATCGCTGACGTGGTGGCAGTCGCAAACGGTGATGCGAACGTCGTGGTGGATGACACGGTCACCGATCGGATGGCCCCGGCGCGCGAGCTTGTGCAACGGGTGATCGACAACGACGAAGTCGTCTACGGAATAACGACAGGGTTCGGCGCACTGGCAAGCACCCGGATACCAACGGAGCGAACCGTAGATCTCCAGTACGACCTGATCCGAAGCCACGCAGCCGGTGTGGGCCCGCTGCTTGACGCATCCGTGGTGCGGGCCATGCAGGTGTGTCGGGCTCGGACCTTGGCCCAGGGCTACTCAGGTGTGCGCCCGGAAGTTGTGTTGCAGATCGTTGCGTTGCTCGATGCAGGGATCGTTCCAGCGGTCCCCGCACAGGGTTCGGTTGGTGCGTCGGGCGATCTCGCACCGTTTGCACATCTGGCGCTGCCCCTCGTTGGCGAGGGCAAAGTTCTTGCGGACGGCGGAACGGAGGCCGCTTCGGTTGCGCTCGCCAGGGCGGGTATCGAGCCGCTCGTCCTGGAGCCCAAAGAGGGTTTGAGCCTGCTCAACGGAACGGAGGGCATGCTTGCGCACGGTTGCCTTGCTGTCCACCGCGCAGGACAGCTGGTCGATGCTGTTGATGCCGCATGTGCATTGTCCGTTGAGGCGTTGATGGGGTCGTCACGACCCTTTGAGCAGCGGATTCATGCGCTACGACCGCATCCTGGGCAAGCAACCTCCGCCGCTCGGATCGCACACCTCCTCGAGGGCTCCGAGATCGATGCGTCGCACCACGACGACTTTGCGCACAAGGTGCAGGATGCCTACAGCCTTCGATGCGCCCCACAGGTGCACGGTGCGGTCAGGGACACGATCGCCTTCGCTGCAGCAGTGTTTTCGAGAGAGCTCGGGGCTGTGGTCGATAACCCCATTGTCTTCGCAGACGATGGCGAGGTTTTGTCCGCTGGGAACTTCCACGGTCAACCCCTTGCATTTGCGCTCGACTACCTCGCGATCGCGACCACAGAGCTCGGCTCTATCTCTGAAAGACGAACGGATAGGCTTCTCGACCCCGACAGGTCGTCCGGTCTCACGCCATTTCTCGCGACAGAAGCGGGAGTGTCGAGCGGGTACATGCTGACCCAGTACACCGCAGCTGCAATCGTTGCCGAGAACAAGGTTCTGGCGCATCCGGCAAGCGTCGAGTCAATCCCGACCTCCGGCTTGCAGGAGGACCACGTGTCAATGGGTTTCGGAGCTGCGAGAAAGCTCGAAACCGTGCTCGACAACACAGCGAAGGTGATCGCGGTGGAGCTGATGTGTGCAGCGCAAGGACTCGAGCAGCGAGAGGCATCTCCCGCCGCCGGTACCAAGCATGTACTGGATCTTGTTCGGTCGGTGTGTGATCCACTGGTCGAAGACCGACCCCCTGGCCCAGACATCGAAAGAATCGCCGAACTGATCGAAACCGGAGCATTCTCGGACTGAAGGGTGGACCGCATGGCAGAGGACAAAAAGGACTGGCTCGACAAGATGTCAGAGTCCGTCGACAAGGCCGCCCAGGCGGCGACGGACGCCTGGGAGAAGACATCAGACACCAGGTCGGATGCATGGGAGTCGACGAAGGTCGCCGCTGCCAAGGCAGCAGAAGCACTGGACGAGGGCGTCGATGAAGCGTCGAGAAGCTATCAGGAGCGGTCCACAGCTGCTCCTCCGGCGGATCCATCCAACTCGGCCTTTGCCTACGGATCTGGGCCACGCACGCTGGGTGCACCAACGGGTAGCGGTCTCAATACGAAGGGGTGGCTCCAAGAGGCAGTGTTGAGGTGCCTTCTGAACAACCTTGATCCTGAGGTCGCCGAGATGCCTCTCGATCTCGTCGTGTACGGGGGAAAAGGGAAGGCAGCACGAGACTGGGACTCGTTTGATGCGATCGTGCGCTCGCTGACCGAGCTTGAGAGTGATGAGACACTTCTGATCCAGTCAGGCAAACCCGTCGGGCGATTCCAAACGCACTCAATGGCGCCTCGGGTTCTGATTGCGAACTCGAACCTCGTTCCTGACTGGGCCACATGGCAGAACTTCTGGGACCTTGAGGATGCGGGTCTCATGATGTACGGACAGATGACCGCTGGCTCGTGGATCTACATAGGCACGCAAGGGATCCTCCAGGGCACCTATCAGACGTTCGTTGCCGTTGCAGACAAGTCATTTGGTGGAACGCTTGCGGGAACGCTCACGTTGACCGCTGGGCTCGGGGGAATGGGCGGCGCCCAACCCCTTGCTGTCACCATGAACGGAGGCGTATGCCTCGCCGTTGATGTCGACGAGGAACGTATCCAGAAGCGGCTCGACACCAAGTACGTGGATGAGCTTGCCCCAAGCGTCGAGGCTGCGATTGACAGGGCGCTCGAAGCAAGAGATGCAAAGGAAGCTGTGTCGATCGCTGTCGTCGGGAACGCTGCAGACGTATTTCCTGCACTCCTCAAGCGAGGAGTATCGGTCGACATCGTCACGGATCAGACCTCAGCGCACGATCCGCTCCACGGCTATGTACCCAACGGGATGACGCTTACGGAGGCGGATGCGTTGCGCGTCGAAGATCCTGACCAGTACATCGAGAAGTCACGAGCTGCAATGGCCATGCACTGCGAGGCAATGGTGGGCTGGCAGGAAGCTGGTGCGGTCGTCTTTGACTATGGAAACAACCTTCGGGGCGAGGCGATCGAGGGCGGGTACCAAGATGCGTTCTCGTACCCAGGATTTGTCCCCGCATACATCCGAGACCTGTTCTGTGAGGGCCTCGGCCCGTTCCGCTGGGTGGCACTGTCGGGTGACCCCGATGACATCAAGGCGACCGATGATGTGCTCCGTGAGCTCTTTCCTGACAACGAACCGTTGCTCCGGTGGCTCGATATGGCTGAGGATCAGGTCGAGTTTCAGGGCCTTCCAGCCCGGATCTGCTGGCTTGGCTACGGCGAGCGCCACTTGGCGGGTCTGGCGTTCAATGAACTCGTACGATCCGGAAGGGTTTCCGCCCCGGTCGTCATTGGCAGAGACCACCTCGATTCTGGATCGGTTGCGTCTCCTTACCGAGAGACCGAGGGCATGGCTGACGGATCAGACGCCGTTGCCGACTGGCCCATCCTGAACGCACTTCTCAACACGGCGTCAGGTGCGGCATGGGTAGCCGTCCACCACGGAGGGGGAGTTGGGATCGGCAAGTCGATCCATGCTGGTGCGCAGGTCGTCGCAGACGGGACGCGGGAAGCCGACCGCAGGCTCACGCGGGTATTGACGAACGACCCAGGGATGGGGGTCATTCGCCACGCAGATGCGGGATATGAGAAAGCAGTTGCGGTCGCACGCGACCGAGGCGTTGTGATTCCGATGCAGGATCAGGATGCTGGATTCGAGACGAACACCAAATGACCGACGCCGATGCCTCAGGGTCAACCAACTCCCTCGTACTTTCGGGCATCGGAGAGTTGGTAACGAACGACCCTGAACGGAGCGGACTACTAGGCCTCGTACACGATGCAGCCGTGGCAGTCGTCGATGGTCGGATTGAGTGGGTTGGTGCATCCACTGATCTCCCCGCCGCGTATTCGGGAGTCCGGAGTCTGGATCTTGAGGGGAGGGCAGTGCTTCCAGGCTTCGTTGATGCACACACGCACACGGTATTTGCCGGTGACCGGGCAAACGAGTTCTCGAAGCGGATGGCTGGCGCCGGCTACGCCGAGCTGCTGGCTGCCGGTGGCGGCATCTATTCGACCGTTGGGGCCACGAGAGAAGCGTC
Organism: Acidimicrobiia bacterium; assembly: GCA_051011415.1. Classification (GTDB taxonomy): domain Bacteria; phylum Actinomycetota; class Acidimicrobiia; order Spongiisociales; family UBA5794; genus SZUA-442. The sequence continues at coordinate 58,183 of JBPCTY010000060.1, read as the reverse complement.
GTTTGTCGATTTGATCGGCGAGTCGATGCCCCGCCTTCAACGCATGTTCGGCGCCGGAACCACGACGGTCGAGGTGAAGACGGGCTACGGCCTCGATGTCGAGTCCGAGACGAAGATGGTTGCTGCTGGACGAGCGCTCGATATGGCGCTTCCCATTGATGTGATTTCGACACTGCTCGGAGGCCATGTCGTCGCACCAGAATTCTCGGGCGATCGAGGGGCGTATGTCGACCTTGTTGCTGGCCCAATGCTCGATTCTCTTGCTGGCGAGGTCTCATTCGTTGATGTGTTCTGTGACGGGGCAGCGTTCGGAATTGAGGAGACCCGCACCATCGCTAGTGCGGCTGCAGCGAAAGGCCTTCCCATTCGTCTGCACGCCGACCAGCTGAGCCGAACGGGTGGCGCAGCGCTTGCTGCCGAGCTCGGTGCGGCATCAGCTGACCATTTGGATCACGCGACCGACAATGATCTTGAGGCGCTCGCAGACGCTGGCACCGTTGCGGTGCTTCTTCCAGGCGTGTCGTATGCGATGCGCGAACCTGCGCCCGATGGGCGTCGATTCTGGGATTCCGGAGTTGAGGTTGCGATCGCAACTGACTGCAATCCCGGGACCTCATACATCGAGACCATGCAGTTCGTGATAAGTCTCGCCGTTGTGGAGTCAAATCTCACTGCGGGCGAGGCGGTGTGGGCTGCCACGGCCGGGGGTGCTCGGTCGCTCCTCCTTGATGATCGTGGCGCTGTTGTACCCGGAATGGTTGGAGATCTGGTTGCGATCGGTGCGCCGAGCCACGAGCATCTTGCGTATCGGCCCGACGGTGATCTTGTCGATCTGGTCGTGAAATCCGGGCAGCCCTACGGGGATATCCGATAGGTCAGGGCCGCACCGAGGCCTACCGTTCACTCATGAGCGTGGTTCCGTACTTCGATGCAGAGGACCCTCTTCGCCTTGCGCACAGAGGAAGTCGCGAGCTCTGGCCTGAGAACACGTGGCATGGTTTCGATCAGGCGGTCGAGGGTCTCGGCTATCGCTACATCGAGACAGACGTGCAGGTGACCAAGGATGGAGTCGTGGTGGTATTCCATGACGACACGTTGGAACGCACAACAAACGGTGTTGGTGCAGTGCGGGACTGGCTGTTTGAGGATCTTGTGAGCCTCGACGCCGCATACCGCTTCAGTCCTGACGCCGAGAGCTTCCCACTTCGAGGATCAGGTGTTCGCATCTCCGCCCTCGATGCGACGCTCGACCGCTACCCCGACACTCGGTTCAACATCGATCTGAAGGCGAAGGGGTCCGAGTGGGCGACTGCGGAGGTGATTACACGGATGCGGCGGCATGACACGGTGCTGATTGGCTCGTTTTCCGATCGCAGGATCGCAAGGTTCAGGAGAATCATGAAAGGTGCAGTTGCTACCTCCGCAGGTCCCCAGGCCGCAATGTCGATGTACGCAGCATCGCGGGTCGGTCGTACGGTCAACCGAGCGCCGGATGCATATCAGCTCCCGGCAAAGATAAAAGGTGCAGCCGTGGACAAGAAACTTGTCGATGCGGTGCATCGCGCTGGTGCGCAGATTCACACATGGACAATCGATGAACCAGACCAGATGCATTCCCTGCTCGACATGGGGGTTGATGGCATCATCACGGACCGACCAGATCTATTGAACAACGTAGTGGAGGAACGAGATGCTCAGCAAGGGTGACGAAGTAGGGAAGATCGTCAGACTCCAGATTCAGCAAGTGCCAATCAAGGTCAAGGGAGAGGGATATCTCCCAGAACAGATTCTGGTAGTCGACAGGGCTGCAATAGATGCATGGGGCATGTTGGGCTGGGACGGGGAGAAGTGGGTGGTCGATGCACACCACAAGGCACACCCGTCACGGCGAGGCGGTGGTCGTCGCCCGCTCAGCGTCGGCTTCACCGGACACTATGCCGAGATGGAGACACGTTTCGGATCGGCACCGCTCGGCGTCGCCGGCGAGAACATCGTCGTAGAAGGTCCGGCCATGTCTCTCGATGAGCTCGGCGAGGGTTTGGTGGTTGAAACGACAGCGGGTGACATTGTCCCTCTCGAACGTCCTCGAGTCGCTGCGCCATGCGTCGAGTTCACAAGCTTCATGCTTGGGCTGGAGGAAGTTGCGCCACTCGCAGAGATCGAGGCACCGCTTGCGGATTTGCATGACGGGAGACGTGGATTCATCGTCGCCGCTGACCATTCACCAACCGCCGTTGAACTGATCGTCGGCGACCGTGTGTATCTCGGCGCATGAGCGACCGCAAGGTGGTCGACCTCGACTCGTGCTTTGCGGCCTTCGATGAACTGTGGGCTCCTCGAACAGTCGCCACCATGAACGACTACGACGTTCGGGTCGTGAAGGTCCAGGGCGAGTTTGTCTGGCATCACCATGAGGACACGGACGAACTTTTCCTGGTCACCGAGGGAAGGTTGACAATCGATCTCGAACAGGGTGACGCAGTCGAACTTGGACCGGGCGAGATATTCGTTGTCCCTGCAGGCGAAGCGCATCGACCGAGGGCTGATGAGCTCACCAAGGCGCTGCTTCTTGAACCATCGAATGTCGTGAACACCGGATCGGCGCAGGGGTCGTCACTGACTGCCGAGCGATTGATACTCGACGAGGGCGCATAGCGGGCCTGCTGTTCGCGCTAGCCGATCTCGTACGGGATTCCGTTGAGCATCACGAGTGAATCGATTGCGGCGTCGCGTGCTGCGTCGAACGAAAGGTCTGAGAATTCTTCGTAGGGGACTCCGTTGTGCTGGTGGTACACGGTGTACCCGGTGTCCTTCTCGATGATGTAGAGGCCATTCTTTGGCCCTGCAACATTGCGACCGAGTGCGAGAAGTGATTCTCGGTCAGGGATCTCGGCGACGAGATCGAGCCGTTCGACGGTGAGCGCCGCTCGGAAGTCATCTCCCGTGGTTGCCTGACGACCGAGCATCTGGCTTGCAACGCGTCGTGCTCGCCGCTCGATAATGGCCTGCGCCTGCTCCTGTCGTGTGAACATCACACGTCCGAATCGATCTTGGGGGCGTAAGCCAGGTGCCATCTGCAAGCAGGATCTCGAGGCTCACATCGTGGTCGGACTGCGACCATGGACTCAGCGAACAACCGTCTTGAACGCTGGTCGCTCCTCCTCGAACCCGCCGATCTCTTGGTTCTGTTCAAGAGTCAGCGCTATGTCGTCGAGGCCGTGAAGTAGGCAATGCTTGGTGTGAGGGTCGATATCGAACGATGCAGCGAAGCCTTCCGCTGTCACTGTCTGGTCATTGAGGTCGACGGTGACCGTGTTCGGTGTCCGTGAAGCGAGCTCCATGAGTGCATCAACCTCGAGCGGTGACAGCACGATCGGCAGCACGCCGATCTTCGTGCAGTTGTTGGAGAAGATGTCGGCGAAGGATTGGGCGATTACCGCCTTGAAGCCCCAGTCCTCAAGCGCCCAAGGGGCATGCTCTCTCGAGGAACCCGATCCGAAGTTGGGTCCCGCAACGAGGATCTTGCCATCGGCATACGCGGGGTCGTTCAGAACGAACGATGGCTCAAGTTCACCTTCGGCGTCACGAGCCCAGTCGTAGAAGAGGAACTCTCCGAAACCGCTTCGTTCGACGCGCTTCAGGAACTGCTTTGGGACAATCTGATCGGTATCCACGTTTGCCAAAGGCAGGGGGACTGCAGTTCCCACGACGGTGCTCACTGGTTCCATCAGAGTACCTCCCTGACATCGGTGAGGTGTCCTGCGACCGCGGCGGCGGCTGCCATCTCTGGCGAAACGAGATGTGTGCGGCCGCCTCGTCCCTGTCGTCCCTCGAAGTTCCGGTTCGATGTCGAGGCGCAACGTACGCCAGGGGCAAGGACGTCGGGATTCATCGCGAGACACATCGAACAGCCCGGCTCTCTCCATTCAAGGCCGGCACTCAGGAAGACGGCATCGAGCCCTTCGGCTTCGGCCTGGTGTTTCACGAGCCCTGACCCCGGAACGACGATGCCAGTGACAGAATCTGCGATGTGTTTGCCTTCGAGGACGCTCGCCGCCGCCCGCAGATCCTCGATCCTGCCGTTCGTACACGATCCGATGAAAACGAAATCGATTGAGACCTCACGCAGTGGCGTCCCCGGCTCAAGATCCATGTAGGCGAGGGCTCGTTCAGTCGAGTCGATATCAACTGGGTCATCGAAGTCCGAAGGTGAAGGTACGGAGGCGCTGATCGGAAGTGTTTGGCCAGGGTTGGTGCCCCATGAGACGTATGGCTCGAGGGTCGAGGCGTCGATCGTGATCTCCTTGTCGAAGACGGCTCCGTCATCGGTGACCAACTTGCGCCACTCGTTTACAGCGTCGTCCCAATCAGCCCCCCGTGGCGCCATTGGTCTTCCTGCGAGATAATCGAAGGTCGTTTCGTCGGGTGCGATCATTCCAGCCCGCGCACCAGCCTCGATCGACATGTTGCAGACGGTCATGCGGCCCTCCATGCCGAGGGCACGGATTGTTGAGCCGCGGTACTCGATCACATGGCCCGAGGCGCCAGCAGTCCCTATTTGCGCGATGACTGCAAGGATGATGTCCTTGGCAGTGACACCGGCAGGAAGCTCGCCGTCGACGGTGACCGCCATGGACTTTGGACGTTGTTGCTGGAGCGTCTGTGTGGCGAGCACATGCTCTACCTCGGAGGTGCCGATTCCGAAGGCGAGGGCACCAAATGCACCATGCGTTGCGGTGTGCGAGTCCCCGCACACGATTGTCGCACCGGGTTGCGTCGCTCCCTGCTCCGGGCCAACCACGTGGACGATCCCTTGTCGTTCGTCATGGATGTCGAGAAGGAGGATGTCGTTGGTGTCTGCGTTGCGGCGCAGAGTTGCGATCTGCGTCGCTGAAAGCGGATCCTTGATCCCGTCGGCACGTGAGGTTGTCGGTACCGCGTGATCAATCGTTGCAAGGGTGAGCTCAGGCCGACGTACTGGCCGTCCGCTGAGGGAGAGAGATTCGAATGCCTGCGGTGATGTGACCTCATGAACAAGGTGCAGATCGATGTAGAGCAGATCAGGCTTTCCGGGCTCATGATGAACAACGTGCTGGTTCCACACCTTGTCGAACAGTGTTGTGGGTGCTGTGGGTGCTGTGGTCATGACATCCAAGTGTCAGCTGAATCTTGCGAGTGCGGGGAGGGTAACCATGCGAGGTCCACAGCAAGCCACGGGTCAGTCGTCGAGCGATATACGATCCTCAGATGCTCGTTGTTGCCGCAATCATCGCGTCAGTCCTTCTTTCGTCTCCCTTCGGCGAAGCCGCGGCGACTGCCCTGTCTGATGAGGAAGGACTGGAGCTGGAGGTCACCGTTGAGATGGACGCAAGCTTCGAGGCAGTGATTGTTCGACCGTTCAGCTCGTACGAGGAACTCGGGCCAACCGCCATGATCGATAGGGGAAACGGCGTGTGGGGCGCACGGGTTGTCGTTCCGTCTGCTGAGAACTGGTCGATCGTGTTTGAAGCGATTCCGCCGGAGGGCGAAACAACGAGGTCCGAGACCACCAATCTCTTGGAACTTGGGGTGGATCCTGTCGTGCTCGATGGCGATCCGAGTCCACCGCCGGCGTCTTCGATCTCGTCAACCACCGTGTGGCTCATCATCGGTGCAGGGCTTGCACTCGCTGCCTTGGGCGCACTTGCCTGGTGGGCATTCATGCCGAATCGTGAGGATGACGCTGCACCGGAGGGACCGTCCAGCACCTGACGTGTCCCGACATTTGACAAACGGTCGGGAATAGTCGAACATTCGTGTTTCTTCGACAATACGGACACATGGCCGAACCAGACCCAGCACCGCCTTCCGAATCGACCCACACGCTCGACTACGAGCTTGATGAGATGGTTGCGGTGAGCGATCACTCGCAGATGAAGGCCGTTGCGGACGACACGCGCATGAACATTCTCAACCTCTTGCTCGAGCGGGCCGCCACCCAATCGCAGTTGGCGGATGCGCTCGACAAGCCGAAGGGGACCGTCGGGTATCACGTGAAGGTGCTTGAGGATGCCGGACTTGTGCGGGTCGTGCGCACGGCCAAGGTCAGGGCGATGACCGAGAAGTACTACGGCCGAACGGGACGAACTATTCACTTCATGGTCTCGCCAACGACGGACGATCCAATGTGGTTTGTCACCGATGCCCTCCGAGGCATGACAAGAACCGAGGAAGATCCGACCCCGATGTTCACCTCTCGGATGGCAAGGATTCCCGCCGAACGAGCGGTCGAGTTCTTCGATCGCATTGCGGAGATCGCCGACGAGTTCATCGAGCTGCCGCGAAGTGGCGACACTGTCTACGGACTCCTCGCCGGTGTGTTCCCCACCGATCATCCTGCGTTTGAAGATGCGGAGGGTCGCGATGACTGACGTTGCAGCCGATAAGGGCACACCGGTGAAGGACAAGATCAAGCTCGGTGCGAACTATTGGAAGCTCTGGACCGCAAGCGTTGTCTCAAATCTCGGCGACGGCGTCGCTGGGATTGCCTACCCATGGCTTGCCTCGGCAGTTACCAGGGATCCAATGGCGATTGCCTTGATTGCCATCGCCCAGCGCATTCCGTGGCTTGTGTTCACCCTCCCTGCGGGTGTCATCACCGACAGGGTTGATCGGCGAAAGATCATGGCTGCGATGTCGGTCTTCCGATTCGCACTGACCCTGACCGTGGCGATCATCGTCTTGCTGAACCAGGATCTCCTGCCGTCATCCGACGTTATTGCTACCGGCGACGAGGTCGTGTCGAACACGACGGTGTATCTGACGCTTCTGATCTCCGCCCTGCTCTTCGGGGTTGCAGAGGTCCTCTACGACAACGCAGCCCAGACGATCCTTCCGGCGATTGTGGAGCCAGAGGGTCTCGAGAAGGCGAACAGCCGGCTGTGGGGCGCTGAAATGGTGATGAATCAGTTCGTCGGCCCGCCGCTCGGAAGCTTTCTGATTGCTATCGCTTTCGCAGTCCCGTTCTTCTTCGACGCAGGGACGTTCGCCATTGCAGCGGCCTTGATCTTTGCATTGAGTGGCGTGTTCACCGTCGATCGATCGATGGCGTCTCCCGAGTCTGAAAACCAAGGATTCTGGGCCGAGATCAAGGAGGGTGTGACATGGCTGTGGGCACACCCCCTGCTTCGACCCATGGCGATCATCCTCGGGATCATGAACGCGCTGTTCTCGATGATCTTTGCGACGATTGTGCTCTTTGCGCAGGAGGTGCTCGGCACGACCGCCACCATTTTTGCGATTCTCATGATGGCGGGTGCGGTCGGCGGCGTCATCGGGTCGATCGTGGCACCCCGCGTCTCCAAGAAGCTTGGGAGTGGCACGTCGCTGTACATCACCTTGGTTGGGCAAATCGTTGCAACCCTTGTCATTGGCCTTGCCACACACTGGATCATCGCCTGGATCATGTTCCTCTTCTTCTCCGCCACGGCCGTGCTGTGGAACGTGATCACCGTGTCGCTTCGCCAAACGATCATTCCCGATCACCTGCTTGGCCGGGTCAATTCCGTCTATCGATTCTTTGCGTGGGGCATGATGCCGATTGGTCTCGCCTTCGGTGGCTTGATCGTGGCGGGCTCCGAAGCAGCGGGCCTCGACCGGGTGATGGCGCTTCGGATGCCCTACTTCGTAGCCGCAGCAGCGCTCCTTCTCCTGTTCTTCTGGGCAGCTCCGAAGCTGACAACGGAAAAGATCGAGTCGGCCCGTGAAGAGGGCGTTGCAGCGAAGGAAGCAGCGACAGCTGCAGCCGCAGAGGCCTCTGAAGAGGATTCACCAAGCGAGGGTCAGTAGCTTGCCTCCGGCCTGGTGTTCGACATCGATCACGGTGTCGGGGCACCAGGATCGGCGCCTGACTCAGGCGTGACTCCGGCGCTTTGACACCGCAACAATGGCTGCAGCCGCAAGGGCTCCAGCTGCCACGCCAACCCACACCTTTGGCGGTGGAGCAGGAACCCTGGGACCGAGGGAAACAGGGCGCTGGAATTCAAGGATCGGCCAGTCGTTCTCTTCGGCGGCCTCCCGAAGCTCCTTTTCAGGATTCACTGCCACAGGGTTGCCGACTGCATCGAGCATTGGCATGTCGGTGAAGCTGTCTGTATATGCAAATGACTTGTCGAGGTCGATGCCGTCGCGTTCGGCGACGTCCTGCATCGCCTTGGCCTTCCCTGGCCCCATCACATACCGCTCAAGCTCGGGCACATAGCGACCCATCGCATCCGTCCGAATCTGCGTCGCGACCACCTTGTCGATGCCGACCATTCGCGCAATCGGTGCAACGAACTCCTCCGGGCTCGCTGAGACCACATACACCTCGCGACCGGATCGCTTGTGCTCATCGATCAAGAAGAGCGCCTCGGCGAATACGAGTGGGTCGATGACCTCGGAGAGGGTCTCTTCGACGATCGAGTCGATCTCTGCACGGTCCCATCCGGATACCAGGTCAAGCATTTCGTCTCTTGCTCGTTCAAGGCTGTCCTCATCTGCGCCAAAGAGCATGTATGAGACCGAGGCGATGCCAAGCCGAAGCAGCGTGCGTCGATGAAGGAAGCCGGCGCGGTACAGCGGACGACCAAACGCAAGGGTCGACGACCCAGCGATGATCGTCTTGTCGAGATCGAAGAAGGCTGCTTCCTGCATCGTGGGAAGTGTATCGACACCATGACGTCGCCTCATGAGGGAACATCACACAGGGGTATTGCATCGCAATGGCCGTCTCGATACGTTCGGACTGCTTCCCCTCCGACGCCCGGAGGAACATCTGATGCCCGTACTCGCCTCATGGATCCCTGTGGACGCCGCACTCAATGTCCTCATTCCGCTCGGACTGGTGTCGACGCCAACGGGTGGTCTGGTGATTGATCTTGATCGGGCTGGGCCTGCAGTGGGCCCAGGCCCCACACTTGCACAACTGGTGAACGATGGACCTACTGCCGAACAGCTTCGCTTCACCAGCGGTCGAAGGGGGTATCTGTCAAACGGCGGAGTCGACGTGGCAGCGGCCTCCAATGTCATCGAAGCATTCGTGGAGCGCTGGCCACGGGTGGTTCTCAAGTGCCCAGCAGCTGGTCCGAGGCCTGAGGGAGCAGTCGCATTCCTCCCGCTGCTCCCGAGCCCCTTCACACCGACTTCACCGGATCCTTGCGTTTACCAGCGGTCGGCGCTGTCGCCTTCCGGTCGTGCCGACTCCGTGGTTCTTCCTATCCCACGAAGAGGAACGGTTTCCGCGTTGATGAAAGGAGCTCAGCCGTCTGGACGAGATCGGTGGCTTTCGGCCCTCGGAAGGATGTGGCTTCGTGAGTGAGGTTGACCGGCTGGTCGCATCGCTTGTTGCATCCGACACTCCCGTGGACCGAGAAGCCCTTCTTGCGGAGGGCGCTCGGTTGCAGCCCGAGATAGCGCCGCTTGCAGGCAACGAGTCGGTCGTTCGTGCGGTCGACGCGATGGTTGGACTCGGACCGCTTGAGTCTCTCCTTGGTGACGCACGCATCACCGACGTGCTGGTCAACGGCCACGACGACGTCTGGGTGGAGCGGTCGGGCGAGCTCGTTCGCGTTGATGTCGGATTCCGGAACGCCGACGATGTGTTGGCGATGGTGCGGAGGGTGATTGCGCCTCTGGGTCTCCGGATCGATCGGTCCGAGCCAGCGGTCGATGCACGGCTTGCGGACGGGTCCAGATTGCATGCGGCGATACCGCCTGCGTCGGTCGATGGGCCCGTGGTCGCGATACGAAGGTTTCACCCCACGGTTCGCACCCTTGATGACCTGATTGAGGGCGATTGCCTCACCGCAGAGATCGCCGAACAGCTTCGGGTCGCCATAGATACGAGAGCCAACCTCGTGGTTGCGGGAGGTACAGGTGCGGGCAAGACAACCCTGCTCAATGTGCTGTGTTCGATGGTGAAAGACGGAGAGCGGATTGTCACGATCGAAGATGCCGCAGAACTACGGGTTGGCGGCCACGTCGTGCGCCTTGAGAGCCGAAGAGCGAACGTGGACGGAGTTGGTGACGTGACGATGCGCCAGCTCGTTCGACACGCCCTGCGGTTGAGACCAGACAGGATCGTCGTAGGCGAAGTCAGGGGAGCCGAGGCACTCGACATGGTGCAGGCCCTTGCAACCGGGCACAGCGGGTCGATGTCGACAGTGCATGCGCGATCACCAGATCAAGCGCTTGCACGCATCGAGACCTTGGCCGCGATGGCTCCCGAGGATGTGCCGCACGGTGCGCTCGGTGCTCTCGTAAGAACGGCCATCGATCAGGTGGTGATGGTGGAGCGGCACCCAGGCGGTCGGCGAGTCTCTTCGGTGACGCCCATCGCTGAGGTTCCTCGCCAATGATTCGTCTCGTTCCGGCTGTCGTCGCAGCAACGCTTCTTGCTCTTCGCGCACCGGTTGGTGCGGTCTTGGTTGCGGCTGCGTTTGTGCTGTCGCCGCTGGTCGCCTTCGCTGCCCTCGGTGTGGTCATCACGAGCCGTGTGGTTCAAAGCCGCAGGAGATCGCACGACGAAGACGCGGTTCAACGGCTTCTCCGTGATCTCTCGGCGGGTGTGCGGGCAGGAGCAGACCTCAGGACTGCGGTTGCGAGTTCGCCATCGACCCTGGTCGACAGATCGACCCGGCGGTTGTGTGAGTTGGGGGCACCAATGCGAGATGTCGCTGCATCGCTGATGCCTCATCTTCGAACGACGGGTAGGGAGTTCATTGCGGTCGCATCTGTTTCAGAGGAAGCAGGGTCTTCAATCGGGCCAGCGCTGCTGATGCTTGCCCACCAGGCGAGCGACCAACGACAGCAGCGCAGGGATGCGGGCGTTGCGCTTGCTCAGGCGAAGTTCTCGGCGATCGTCGTGGGTGTACTCCCACTCGCGATAGGCGTTGCAATCGTGTTGCTCCGGGGAGTGCCAGAACCCGGAGGTGCCCCGGTTGTGGTGCCGATGTTGCTCGGGTCGTTGATGATGGTCGTCGGTGCGACGGTGGTGCTTGCGGTCACCAAGCGAGTGTCGAGGTGGTAGCTGTCGCAGTGGCTACAGCAATTGCGACGTTTCTCGGCAAGCACTGGATTGCGTTGGCCCTTGGCATTGCGCTTTCGGTCATCGTGGCCGGTCCGCTGCTCACGCTCGCCGCGAGTGGTGCGATCGTGATCATTGTTGCTTGGAGGAAGGCTCTCGCAAAGAAGGCTCGCACCGGGATCGATGCGGAGTCCGAGTTGTTGGCCGTTGATGTGACGTCGCTCGCTTCGGCCTCGGGTTTGCCGTTCATTTCCGCGGTTTCCCTCGCTGGGCGTGAAGCTGGCGGAGCTGTAGCCATTGACATCGCACAAGCGCTCCGGCGAACTGGTTCGGGTCTGCGGGCTGAGCCCAATTCCGAGGCCATCAGGAAGATCTTTGTCGAGGCTGAGAAGTCCTCTACCACCGGCGGTCCGTTGGGGCCAGGTCTGTCGGCACTTGCGATGACGATGAGGGCGGACAGGGCTGCGGCAGCACAAGAACGACTCAACCGGCTGCCAGTGAAGCTTCTCTTCCCTCTTGCGTTTCTGACTCTCCCCGGCTTTGTGCTTCTGACCGTTGGCCCGGCTGTGGTGGGTGGTCTCTCGCGCATCTCGTTGTGATGTCTGGCTGTTCCAGCTTCCCACCGAAGTGGCCGGAAGCCACGGTGTAAGGAGGAGACGAATGCGTCTCGAGAAACAGAATGGGCAGGCGACCGCGGAGTACGCCCTGGTGCTTGTCGCCGCGGCGATCGTCGCGCTTGCGCTCATCACGTGGGCATCAACATCGGACATGCTCCCGTCGTTCTTCAACACGGTTCTTGCGAGAGTGATCTCGATCGCGGACAGTGTGTGAATCTGGAGCGGGGGAGCGCAGTCGTCGAATTCGCCCTCGTCGTGCCTGTCGTTCTCGTTCTGCTGTTTGGAATTGTCGAGGTAGCGCTGGTCGCCAAGACCGAAGTCCAGCTTCTTCACGCTTCCAGGGAAGGTGCACGTCAGGCTGCGACTTCTCCAGACACCCGACGGGCAGCAGCGGCAGCGAGGGCAGCGCTCGGGAGCTCCGGCAGCAGGGCGAGCGTGTCGGTGAGCAGGCCAGCAGCCGTCGGCCAGCCCGCAACGGTGGCAGTTTCGCTGCGCCACACCGTTGCGGCTCCGCTTCTCGGTGGGTTCACCGTTGATCTTCGCGCGACCACGTCGATGCGAACGGAGCGATGAGAGCGGCTCGATTGTTATCGGCTTCGCGCTGTCGATCGTTGTCGTACTGCTTGCGCTGGGAGTTGGATCGGCTGGAATGATCGTCGCCGCACACACGGCTGCCGCAAACGCTGCCGACGCTGCCGCTCTTGCCGCCGCTCCGGTGACCTTTCGACCCTTTGGCGCATCCGGCTCACCGGCAGGCGAGGCCGCGAAGTTTGCTTCAATCAACGGCGCACAGCTCCGAACGTGCACCTGCCCAGTCGATCGTTCGTGGGACCCGAGGACCGTGACGGTGTACGTGGTGAAGAGACTGCGCTTCCCCGTCGTCGGATTGGTCACTGTCGAGGCTGAGAGCAGGGCGACCTTCGAACCGCTGGCGATGCTGCAAGCTGGTGCCGACGACGATTGAGATGGCGAGTAGGGTCGCGTGATGCTTCAGCGTCATGAAGGCCACCGTGCCACCTGAGACGAAGTTCGCTCGCGGCCCAGAGGGAGCTGTTGCGTATCAGGTCTTCGGTGAAGGGCCACCCGATCTGGTGTTCGTCACGCAATGGTCGACGAATATCGACACATTCTGGGATGAGCCATCGGCTGCCCGCTATCTCGATCGCCTCGCCAGCTTCTCAAGAGTCATTCTCTTGGACAAGCGAGGGACCGGCGTTTCCGACCCGATTGCCTCGCCAGAGCTTCCGACCATGGACGTATGGCGAGAGGACATCACTTGCGTTCTTGATGAGGTTGGTGTTGAGGAAGCTGTGCTGTTCGGGGACGCCGAAGGTGGGTTGATGTGCATCGCCTATGCCGCGGCACATCCCGAAAGGGTGACGTCGCTTGTCCTCGCAAACTCACAGGCAAGGGCGATGCGCGCAGACGACTATCCCGAGGGTATGCCGCCAGACATCGTGGAGCGGACCTGGGACGTCTTTGTTTCAACGTACGGTCAGGACGGAATCCTCTTGGTACGCACTGCCCCATCGGTTGCGAACGATGCACGCTTTGTGCGGTGGTGGCTCAAGTTCCAGCGATCGACGATGCCTCCAGGCACGGTGGGCCGCGGTCTCGACTGGGTGCTCAGGCAGGATGTACGAGAAGAGGCCAAGGCGTTGGACCTTCCGACCCTGGTGATCCACCGGGAGGACGCGTTCTATCACCGGATTGCTGGCGGCAAGTGGCTGGCAGACAACATTCCCAATGCCCGGTTCGTCGTTCTTCCTGGCGCAGACACCCTGCCGTTTCACACAGGGGACTTCAACGCGGTGCTTGACCACGTGGAGGAGTTCGTCACGGGCGAGACATCGAACTCTGCGTCGGACAGGAAGCTTGCCACGGTGCTTTTCACCGACATCGTGGCATCGACTGAAACCGCGGCGCAGCTTGGCGATGAGCGTTGGACAGATCTGCTCGCCGAGATCAATGAGATCAGTGCGCAGCAGGTCCGCCGATTTGGCGGGCAGACGGTGTTCACAACCGGAGATGGTCACCTCGCAACCTTTGACGTTCCGGCGAGAGCGATTGATGCAGCCCGGCAGATTCTCTTTGAGGTTGGGGCGCTTGACGTCCAGCTTCGTGCGGGAATCCACACCGGCGAGATCACCTTGACCGGCGATAACATCGCGGGCATCGGAGTGCACATCGCATCGCGTGTGATCGACAGAGCACCCGACGGCAGGATTGCGGTGTCATCCACGGTGAAGGATCTCACGGTTGGATCGTCGATCACCTACGACTTGCTCGGGACGTACCAACTCAAGGGTGTCCCAGGCGACTGGGATATCTACGAGGTCGTCTAGCCGCTCGATTCGTTTCGAATACCGTCGTCGACGACGTCCTGCACGATGGTCTGCCAACCGCCGTCAAGGAAGACCACAGATGCACCTCCGCTTGTGCGCCCGAGCGAACCAGGGAGAACCTCGTTCGTGATGGTCCCGATGTCCATATCCATCGCCGCTGCACCGAGCTGGATCAGATCCGATGCGGAAAGGTTGGTTTCTGTGTACTTGGAGAGCTCAGCGAGCAACATCGGCACCGTTTCCACTTCTCCGCGCTGAAGCATGGTGAGCACCGCAAGCATGACGATCCCCTGGTGGAACGAGCGCGTGAAGTCTCCGCCAGGGATCAGCTTGCGAGTGCGAGCGAAGTCGAGCGTACGCAGACCGCTCAGCCGCTGTTCACCTGCCGAGAACCCATCGAACCACTCTTGGGTCGGGATCGGGATCGGAATACGGATCTCGAGTCTTCCAAGGGTTGCGTCGACCAGGCGCTCGAACCCGGAGAAGCCAGTAAGGATGTAGCCCTCGACTGGAGTTTCCCACTCGTTCGTGAAGAACGAGTACAACGCATCGGGCCCCCTGCCGCTTGATGTCAAGGCATTGACTCGCATCGAACCGTATTCGGTATCGACCCAACTATCCCGCGGGTAGCCGAGGATGGCCCCGGTGTTTTCGGACGGAACAGCGGTGAGCACATGTATCGAGTCCATGCGGAAGACCGGGGGATTCTGCCCGGGTCGTGCATCGCTTCCGAGTACCAGGACCCGGCGGGGAGATTCGCCGTAGAAGGGCGCAGCATCAAGTGACGTCATGTGTGTCCCGACCACCTGCCACCCATCGCCTTCGTCGGCGATCAGCACGACGTCATCGGAATCAAGGCGCACAACGCCCACCTGTGTGCCGTCCGCCAGCTCTGCGATCGTGGCTACAGCGCCGTAGGTTGATGCGAAGGTGCCGACATCGGTTGCGTGATGTTCACCCATGACTTCCGGGAGGTCAGATTCAGCTCTGGGGTCGTTGAGCGCCGTGAGGGCGTTGCTGAGCACAGCGGCGATGGCCGCGTCGAGATCGCCAGTAACGGAGACCGGATCGATCGGCTGTTCGGTGGTTGTTGTCGCAGGTGTTGTCGTGCTCGTCGACGCGACAGCAGCTGCCTGGAGCGTCGTCGACGTCGAGGAGGTTGCAGTTGTGGATTCGGGAGTCGAAGCGGTCGAACACGCACTCACCACGATCGCGAGCGCGCCGCACAGAGCAGTGAATCGACGAAATCTGGCCATCGGCGCGGAGTGTAGGTCCGAGTCCCTTAACCGAGCGGTACCTCAGCGAGCAGCTGAAGTGAGCGCTCTGTCGACGGCGTCGACAACCACCGGTGTGGGCGCAGTTGCAAAGCAAATGCGCATGAAGCCTGGTTCGGGCATTCGGCAGGAAGAGCCAGGAGTGATGTTCACGTTCTCGTGGTCAAGCATCTGCTGCCAGAGATTTCGTTCGCCTTCCCAGCTGTTGCCGATAAGCAGAGGCCGCAGGTCTGCGACGAGAAACAACGCTGCGTCGCCATCCACCGCTCGTAGGCCGTGCGCAGAAAGCGCGGACTCCACCCCGGCTCTGGCATCCGAGAGTCTGGATCGCATTGAAGCGAGGTACCTGTCTGACCAGCTGCGGTCGGTGAGCATGTTCGTGAGGAGGTGTTGCGTATCGCCAGAGACCGCGCTGAATATCGCATGGTGGGCGAGTGCTGCGAGTACATCGGGGTTCTTGGAGTGCACGACGCCGGCTCGCAGGCCGCTGACCGAGAAGTCCTTGCTGAAGCCCCACATCAAGTGCACATCGTCTGCAAGTCGGTCGAGGTATAACGCAGCCGACGCCCACTCAGTTGGACCGAATGTCGACAGGGCGTACAGCTCATTGATGATCACATGGAGATTCTTGGATCGCGCCCATGCGACAGCCTTCTTGATTCGCTCAGGTTCGGTGATACGTCCAAGGGGGTTGCTCGGTGTCGTGAGCAAGAGAACCTTGACCGGGTAGGCAGAGGCGGCATAGGCCGCCTCCAGATGCTCGACCGATAGAAGGAAGTCGTCATCGACGGCCATCGGTGCGCCGACGGCTTTCACGCCAAAACGCGACTCAATGTCGACCCAATACACCGCATACGTTGGTGTCGGTATCAGGATCGCCTCGCCTGGCTCACACAGGGTTGCTGCGATTGCCTCGACCGCAGCGCCGGCCCCCGCGATTGACACGATTTCGTCTGCAGGAACATTGACTCCCCACACGAATTCGGATCCGAAGTCAGATATCGCGGTGCGAAACTCCGGCGAACCAGGCTTTGGTCCGTATCCCATCGCAGACATGGGGACATCGCGGTTGGTGTTCACCTTCTCGGAAAGGAGATCCCACATCAGCTTGTTCTCGGAGACAGACAGACATGTATACGGCTGATTCCCTGCCGAACTATCTGTTGCTTCAGATGCCTTCTCGAGATGTGCGAGGAGATAGAACGGCAGCGAGCTGTCTGCTGCGAGGGCCTCGCCGAAGCTGCTCAGTTGACTCCTGTCGGTCATCGAACGGTGATGTCGCGACCTGCCCGGATCTCGAGCTGAAAGTCGACCGTGCGCTGAGTCTCATGCATTCCAACTCCCTCATAGAGACGGGTCGCCCCGGTGAGGCTGTCGGCGTCGACATGAAGCGCCACAGAGTCCATTCCCCTTGATTGATACTCGGCGAAACTCGTCGTCAACAAGTGCCTGGCCAGTCCTTTGCCCCGCCAATCGGGCAAAACGCCAAGCGATGCAACGTAGCCCTGGTCCTCACGGGCACCGTGGGTGCGAAGGCATACATTGACTCCAACGATTCGGTCGTCTGCCATAGCCAGCCACACCAGATCGTCATCCCAGACCTCGCTTGTTCGCCACTGACGCCACCTGGCGTTACTCACCTCTGGCGGCCGCTCGGTGAACCCGTAGTGGTCCTTGAAGGACCCGGTCACTGCTGCGGAGAGAGCGTCGACATCTTCATCTGGCGACATCGTTCGAAGGGTGAGACCTTCCGCAAGCGGCGGGATGGAGATGGGCTGACCGAGTGCGATCTCCATCTCGAGGAAGTAGCGCTCGACCTCAAACCCTCGTGCGCTGAAGAGCCGCTTGGCCCGCTCGTTCGAGTCATGGATCCCAACAGCCAGCGTCACGCGTGTGTCGTCTGGTGCCTTGCTCTCGTTTGCGTGCGCTGCGGCGATTAGCCATTCGGTGAGTGAGCCACCGATCCCAAGGCCCTCATAGTCAGGGTGCACATATCCGGGGGCGAACGATGCGACAAATGGTTGGATGAGGTTGAACCAAGCTGCGCCGACGAGCTTTCCATCGTTGCTGTGGACCAACGCGACATGTCGCGTGCGATCGAAGTCGGGCTCTCCGAAGGAGGTTTCCAGCGTGTCCACTGTCATTGTGCTGGTTCCCTCGAGCATCGTGTCGACGGTCGCGACGAGGGCTTGAAGCTCGCTGAGGTCGGTCGGTGCGCCGACCGAGCCGACGTATCCGTTTGGAAGGCTTTGTGTCCATGGCATGGACGGCACTCTACGCAGTGACCCGTCGCGTCGGATCCGAGAGGCGCCGGATCACGCACATTCCCTATAATGCCGCCGGTTTCAAACCTCCCCCCGAACACCAGGAGTGGTCTTAGTGAACGCCGATGTGTGGCTCTACGTAGCCATTGTCATGGGTATCGCTGCGCTCATCCTCGCTGCCTTCTACGGCAGACAGGTTGTTGCAGCATCGCCCGGAAACGACCGGATGGTCGAACTCATGTCCGCCATCCGCGAAGGGTCAATGGCCTTCATGCGTCGCGAGTATCTGGCGATCGCCGGATTCGTCGCGATCATGGCAGTGCTCATCCTTGTCTTCCTCGATTGGGGTCGACCGTGGGGCGCAGTTGCATACGTATTCGGTGCGATTCTGTCCGCGTCCGCCGGCTTTATCGGCATGCGGATTGCGACAGCCGCAAACGCACGAACGGCGGAAGCCGCACGTCAGGGTGGAACGGCAAAGGCGCTTCCCGTTGCGTTCCGCGGCGGTGCAGTCATGGGCTTCACCGTTGCAGGCCTCGGTCTTCTCGGTTTTGCGCTCGGTGTGTACTTCTTTGGCGAGGTGCTCGAAGATGACAACTGGGTTCAGATTGTCACCGCGATCGGTCTCGGTGGATCGTCGATCGCCCTCTTCGCACGTGTCGGTGGTGGTATCTACACCAAGGCCGCGGACGTCGGCGCTGATCTGGTCGGCAAGGTCGAGGCGGGTATCCCAGAAGACGATCCCCGCAACCCGGCCACGATCGCTGACAACGTTGGTGACAACGTCGGTGACGTCGCAGGAATGGGTGCAGACCTCTTCGAGTCCTACGTCGGTTCGCTGATCGCACCGATCGCTTTTGCAGCGATTGTGTTCAGCGGCAACGACTTCCTTCCACAGACCATCTTCTACCCGCTCATGATCGCCTCGATCGGCATGCTCGCATCGATCATTGGCTCGTTCCTCGTTCGGCCACGGGGCGACAACCTCGCGGCAGCGCTCCACACTGGTACGTGGGCGGCAGCCGGGTTGACCGTTGTCGGCGTGGCGATTCTGACGCCGGTGATGTTCAACGACGTTGCCGGCGTGAAGAACTCGTGGGGATTCTTCATTGCGGTGATCGTTGGTCTTTCGATCGGCCTCATCGTTGGCAAGATTTCCGAGTGGTACACCTCTGATCACTACAAGACCGTCAAGGAGATCGCGCGTCAGGCGGAAACCGGTCCTGCGACGGTGACCCTCGCTGGTATCGCAGAGGGCAAGCGTTCGGCTGCCTATTCGGTCATCGTCGTTGCACTCGGCATGGGCGCTGCGTACTGGGCTGGTGACCTGGCCGTGGACGACGGCGGTATCTACGGTGTTGCGATTGCGGCAATCGGTGTTCTCGCAACACTAGGTATCACCGTATCTGTCGACGCGTATGGTCCGATTGCTGACAACGCCGGTGGCATCGCAGAGATGGCGGAGCTTCCCCCAGAGGTGAGAGAAGCAACAGACCAGCTCGATGCACTCGGCAACACCACAGCCGCTGTGGCAAAGGGCTTTGCAATTGCATCCGCTGCAGTGACTGCGCTGGCCTTGTTCTTCACCTTTGCGCAAGCGGTAGGCGTGAGCGGATTCGGCATTCTCGACATCAAGGTGTCGGTTGGTCTGTTCCTCGGAGGCATGTTCCCCTACCTGTTCGCTGCCATGACCATTCAGGCGGTTGGGCGAGCAGCGTTCCAGATGATCGAAGAAGTCAGGCGCCAGTTCAGAGAAATCCCAGGGTTGCGTGAGGGTAAACCGGGCGTGGTACCGGAATATGCAAAGTGTGTCGATATCTCGACCAAGGCGTCGCTGCGGGAGATGATCATTCCGGGTGCGATGGCTGTCGCCCTACCGCTTATCGTCGGATTCATCTCCGTCGACATGCTTGGCGGGCTGCTTGCTGGTGCGCTGGTCTCCGGCTTCCTCCTCGCCATCTACATGGCAAATGCAGGTGGAGCATGGGACAACGCCAAGAAGTTCATTGAGTCCGGTGCCTTCGGTGGCAAGGGCTCGGATGCACACAAAGCCGCTGTCGTGGGTGACACCATCGGTGACCCATTCAAGGACACGTCTGGTCCGGCGATGAACATCGTGATCAAGGTCATGACGATTGTGTCGCTGATCTTTGCGTCGGCGTTCGCAAGCTTTGGTGGCCTGCTCTAGGCACAGCAACCTCGAAGGAATACCACACGCAGCCGTCGGCGAGAGCCGGCGGCTGTGTTGCGTTGTGGGCGACTGACGGCTTTCTTGCTGCGGGCCGGTCTAACCTCGCGTTCATATGCGAATCGTCATCATCGGCGCAGGTGCAGTGGGCTCGTATCTTGCGGAGAAGCTGTCGTACGAAGGTCAGGACGTGGTGGTCATCGAGTCCGATCCGGTGCGCGCCGCGGTTGCCCAAACAGAGATCGACTGCCTCGTCATCAATGGCAACGGTGCATCGGCTGAAACACTGAAGAAGGCGGGCCTTGCTGGCTCCGATCTTCTCATTGCGGTCAGCTCATCAGATGCGGTGAATGTGCTTGCGTGCTCTGCTGGCAACAAGCTCAAGATCCCTCGGAAGGTTGCACGCGTAGAAGACGACCAGCTCAAGGCAGAAGTCGAGGCGCTTGGTGTCGATCTTGTGATCGATCCGGGCGAGGCAGCAGCGAGAGAGCTGTACCAGCTCGCTTCGAGCGGCGACATTTCGGAAAAGATCGAATTCGCAGACGGCGAGCTCGTGCTTCTCGGTGCTCATGTCGAGCAGAATGCCCCGTTCGTCGGAAAGACACTGATGGACCTACGGCAAACAGTTGTTGGCTGGGATTGGCTTGTTGTTGCCGTCATCCGCCACGGCGAGACCATCATCGCAAGAGGTTCAACCGCACTCGAACCGGGCGACCATGTCCTCATGATGGCCAAGCGAGACAGCACGGAGGACGCCTACCAGTGGCTTGGGCTCTCGAGCGAACCAGCAGAGAAGGTCATCGTGCTTGGAGGTACAAGGCTTGCAAAGCTCACCGCCCGACTGCTTTCCGAACGAGGCATCCACACGACGCTGATCGATAGCGATATGGACAGATGCCGCTATATCGCGGAGACCCTTCCGTCGGTGATCACCGTGTGTGGGGAGCCGTCCGATGTGAAGGTCCTGAAGTCCGAAGGAGTTGACTCAGCAGACACGGTGATGTCGCTCACGGGGTGGGACAGTGAGAACGTATTGAGCGCCCTGGCGGCCAAGTCGCTCGGTGCACGCGAGGTCATCGCCAGATTCACCAACACCGATCTGGTCGGGCTGCTGTCAGGCATCGGTATCGATGCAACCGTCAGTGCTCGGTTGTCGGCAGCAAACGAGATATTGCGGTTCGTGCGCCGCGGAACCATCCACTCTGTCGTCACCTTCTCCGACTCCGATGCTGAGGCGATTGAGCTTGAGGTCGGGAAGAAGAGCCCGGCGATCGGGAAGACGCTCGCCGACTTGAGATTGCCTCACTCGCTCATCATTGGAGGGGTGCAACGAGGGTCGGACTCGTTTGTCCCACGTGGGAACACCACCATCGAGGCTGGCGATCATCTCATCGTGATCGCGCTTCCCGAAGCCATCGCCACCGCAGAGAAGCTCTCCGGCTGACGCGATGTCCTGGAGACACCTCCTCCACGTTGTCGGAGCCGTTATTGGGGCCATCGGGCTGTCGATGTTCGCCCCGGTTCTCGTCAGCCTCATCTACCAGGAGTGGTCAGATCTACCCGGTCTGCTCCTTGCGGCCGCCACGACGTCGATCATCGGCTTTCTCCTCTGGAGGATCTACGACCGACCCGGGGAGCTGAGCACGAGGGAAGGTTTCGCAACTGTCGGTCTGGCATGGATCGGTATCTCGCTGTTCAGTGCATTGCCCTATCTCTTCACCGGTTCGATAACCAACGTCGTCGACGCAATCTTCGAAGCGACGGCAGGGATTACTACGACCGGCGCTTCAGTGGTACCAGATCCAGGACAACTCAGTCAAGGTGTTGTGTTCTGGAGGTCGCTGACGCAGTGGATTGGTGGCATGGGAATCATCGTGCTGTCCGTCGCGATTCTGCCGTTGTTGGGAATGGGTGCGGTGCAGCTCGCTCGTGCCGAGTCTCCCGGGCCGATGCCAGATCGGCTGACCCCTCGGTTCAGGGAGACCGCAAAGCGGCTGTGGTATGCATATCTCATCCTCACAGGGATAGAGGTCATCTTCTTGGCGTTCGGCGACATGTCGTTCTTCGAGGCCGTGAACCACTCGCTGACAACAATGTCGACCGGTGGCTTCTCGACAAACGCTGGGTCTCTCGGTGCCTACTCGTCGTACTCGCAGTGGGTGGTGATCGTGTTCATGGCACTTGCCGGAACATCATTCGCACTCCATTACAAGTTCGTCCGCAGGGACAGGCTCGTCTACTTCAAGTCTGCCGAACTGCGTGTCTATGCAGGGATCGTTGTTGTGGCAGCCCTGTTGATGCTGTGGGGGACATGGGGCGGAGGCGTTGCGAATGCCATCAGAGACGCACTGTTCACCTCTCTCACGATCATCACAACCACAGGATTCGGCACGGTCGACTATGCGGTCTGGATACCAGCGCTTGAGATCATGATCGTTGGGCTCATGTTCGTTGGTGCAATGGCCGGTTCCACGTCCGGCGCCATCAAGACCGACCGCTTGCACATTCTCTACGAAGCGTCGCGGATGGACGTACGGCGCCTTATCCATCCAAGGGGCGTGTTCGTGACCCGGATTGGGAAGACGCCGGTCCCGGATCTTGTCGTCGAGACAGTGCAGACGTTCTTCCTGTTGTACATGTTTGCCTTCATGACGGGGACCTTCCTGCTCGGGCTGATCGGGTTCTTCAGCGGACAGGATCTCGACATGGTGACGACGGTGTCAGCAGTTGCATCTTCGCTCGGCAACGTTGGTCCCGGTCTCGGTGAGGTCGGTCCGACTGGGAACTATCTCGGAGTGCCATGGGCAGGCAAATTGCTGCTTGGCTTCCTCATGATCGTCGGTCGCCTTGAGATTCTTCCGATCCTGATCCTCATGAACCGCGAAGTCTGGCGGAAGTGACCAACTGCCGGACGATGACCTGACCTCAAATGTCGGGATCGCCGATGTCGCCATCGAGAGAACTTGAGTCAGTCGACTGATCTTCGTCGGGTTCATCGTCTGCTGACTCGTGCGCCATGTCAGGATCGTTGCGTTTCTGCTGCTCTGCAGTGCGGCGGCGGTCCCAATACTCGTTGTACGACTTCTTCCTCGTTCGTGCGATGAGGAAGTACAAACCGGCGATTGTCCCGGCCCCGATGAGCCAGAAGATGATTTGGCCAGTTCCACCGGTTGGCAGGTTCGTTTCCTGGGCGACGATCTGAAGGAGGATCATTCTCCTAGCCTACGGACACCGCTTCGGAGAGTCGATGTCTCGCACCCTCATACTGATACGCCATGGCGAATCCAACGCCAATGCTGAACGTCGTTGGCAAGGCACCCTCGACTCGGGTCTCTCCGATGTCGGTATCGACCAGGTCGCCAGGCTCGGGAAGCGCTTTGCTGGTTCTCGGCACACCAGGCTGATCTCGAGCGATCTCGACCGCGCCGCTCGAACCGCTGCTGCGGTCGGGGAGCCAGAGCTAAACACGTCGTGGCGCGAGTTCAATGTCGGCGGATGGGACGGCCTCACCCATGAGGAGATCGAAGCGAAGTTTCCCGGACAACTCGAAGGGCTGTTCAAGGGAGAGGACATTCTGCTCGGCGGAGGAGATCGGCTGTCGGACTTCAACCGTCGCATTGCCGAAACATTGGATTCGACAGTCGATGCGATGGATGACGGCGATACGACAATCGTTGTCACGCACGGTGGCGTGATCTGGAGTGCGCTCAATCGAGTGCTTGACCGAGATGGTCCGATGGCGCCAGCCGTTGCACCCTTCAACACGTCGCTCACGAAGCTTCGAATCGATGATGCCGGTGGCTTCCAGCTTTCGACCTTCAACGATGCGTCGCATCTCGATGATGCGCCAGACCACTATGGGCCGGAGGGCCCTCGGGTCACTCTCGTTCGGCATGGCCAAACGGAAGGCAACGTGCTTGGTCGCTGGCAGGGCCGGTCCGACAGCGATCTCACAGAGCTCGGTCGATCCCAAGCCGAGGCTGCAGCCGGACAGATGCCGGCATTCGACACGGTGTTCACGTCGCCGCTTGGGAGAACGACGGAGACAGCACGGATTCTCACCGGTGGGAACGGCAATCCGGATCCGGTGGCCCATGAAGGACTCGTGGAGATGTCGTTCGGGGAATGGGAAGACCTCACAATCGATGAGGCGAAGCTGAGGGATCCAGGCTTGTTCCACAAGGTGTACGTCGAGGGTGTCGATGTGCCCCGGGGGACAACGGGCGAGTCGTTCACCGAAGCCGGCATTCGTATGCGGGCTGCTGTTGCCGACATCGGTTCGAATGGCAACGGTGACGAGATAGGCGCCATCTCGCATGGAGCCGTGATCAGGGCGTATGTCACGTCCGTCCTTGGGCTCGAGTTCCCAGAGAGGAACAAGCTGCCTGTTCCCCGGAACACGTCGATGAGCAGGATCGTGCTCACCGACCATGCACCTGTCGTTGCGGCGTACAACGTTGCGCCCCACCTCGACTGACAATGCGGCTTCTCCTCGTCACAAACGACTATCCACCAACCCCCGGTGGCATTCAGATGTATCTGAAGAACTTCGTTGATGCGTTTGACGGCGAGGTGCTGGTCTATGGGCCGGACAACGACGACGCTGGCGTTGAAGAAGGCGTCGTCAGGGGGAGCAGGGGATACATGCTTCCCACCAAGGACACCGCCGCAGATGTGATCGCGGCCGCACAGAGTTTTCAGCCAGATGCGATCCTCTTCGGCGCCCCCCACCCCCTGCCAAAGATGGGGCCCGCGCTGCGAGAAGCACTGGGTGCCCCCTTTGCGGTCCTGAGCCATGGTGCCGAGGTCACGCTTCCCAGTGCAGCGCCTGGGGTTCGTCAGACGCCCGGACGCATGCTTGCTGCCGCCGATATTCGCTTCGCCGTGAGCCGATTTACTGCAAGCAAGGTTGAACGTCTCTCGGGAAGGCCCGTCGCGTTTCTCGGAGCTGGGGTTGAGACGGAGACGTTCGTGCCCGCCGAGAACAGATCTGCCAAGGGTCGACCGGTCATCGGGTGCGTGTCGCGTTTTGTGCCGCGCAAAGGGCAACAGCGACTGCTCGATGCTGTGGCTGAGCTCGATCGTGATGTCGAGGTGCTCCTGGTTGGCAAAGGCAGAACGGAGGGGGCGCTGAGAAGACAGGCAGACAAGCTCGGTCTCGACGTTCGGTTCGAGGTCGATGTTCCTTGGTCCTCCCTTCCGGGCTTGTACCAGGAGATGGATGTGTTCTGTATGCCGACCTCGTCGCGGTGGGGTGGGCTAGAAGTCGAAGGGCTTGGACTCGTGTATCTGGAGGCATCCGCATCGGGTCTTCCTGTCCTCGCAGGTGACTCGGGGGGATCGCCTGAAACGGTTCTGCCTGGTGTCACCGGATACGTTGTGTCGTCAGTGGGCGACATCGTCGAGGGCCTTGAGCTTGTGCTTGGTGACCCTGCGCTCGGGGTCCAGATGGGCCGAGAGGGTCGGAGATTTGTAGAGTCAGAATTCACGTGGGATCGGGTTGTTGAACGCTTCCATGATGAGTTCGACGCACATCTGCGTTAGGTTCCTGCACCGCTAGATCCCTTGACATTGCGTTGAGGTTGCCGTATTCCTGTACGCCGTTGACACGAGTCGACGCCGAATGATCGGAATTCATGCCAAAGAAACTTGTCATCGTTGAGTCACCTGCGAAGGCCAAGACCATCAACAGGTATCTCGGAAGTGACTACATCGTGGAGTCGTCCGTGGGACACATCCGCGACATTCCTTCGCGTGCGGCGGACCTTCCCGCGGCAAAGAAGGATCTCTGGAAGACGACGAGGTTCGGCGTGGATGTCGACAACGACTACGAACCCGTCTACATCGTCACGGACAAATCGAAGAAGCAGGTCACGCTGCTCAAGAAGAAGCTCAAAGAAGTGGACGAGCTCTATCTCGCGACGGATGAAGACCGCGAGGGTGAGGCCATTGCCTGGCATCTGCTCGAAGTTCTCAAGCCCAAGGTCCCCGTCAGACGGATGGTGTTCCATGAGATCACCGAAAAGGCCATCCAGGAGGCAGCCCAGAATCCCCGAGATCTGGATATCCCTCTCGTGCAAGCACAAGAAGCAAGGCGAATCTTGGACCGATTGTTCGGCTACGAAGTGAGCCCTGTGCTGTGGCGCCGAGTGCAGAGAGGGCTGTCTGCCGGAAGGGTACAGTCGCCAGCCACCCGGGTTCTCGTCGAACGCGAGCGAGAGCGCATGGCGCATGTCAGCGCCGGATATGCGGGACTCAAGGCTGTGTTCTCCTCGGACGGCACCGACTTTCCCGCAAGTCTCAAGGAAGTGGATGCGGTTCGGGTAGCTGAGGGTTCAGACTTCAACGACGCCGGCGAGTTGACCAAGAAGGACCGTGTCCGTCTGTCTGTAGATGATGCGGTGGGTCTTGCCACAGGTCTGAGCGGTGCAGAGTTCTCCGTGACGAGCGTCGAACGCAAGCCATACACGCGCAAGCCGTATCCGCCATTCCGGACATCCACGCTTCAGCAGGAAGCGGGGAGAAAACTCCGGTTTGGTGCACGCCGAACGATGAGCGCTGCTCAGCGCCTCTACGAGGCTGGGTTCATCACGTACATGAGGACCGATTCAACGAACCTCTCGGGAACGGCGCTAAGCGCAGCACGATCGCTTGTGTCTGACCGCTACGGGTCCAAGTTCCTCCCGGACGAGCCTCGCTTCTATGGAAAGCAAGCCAAGGGTGCACAAGAAGCCCACGAGGCGATCCGTCCGGCGGGTGAGCAGTTTCAGGACATGGACACTGCTGCGACGCAGTTCGGACCGACTTCCGATGAGACGCGCGTCTACGAACTCATTTGGATGCGAACAGTGGCCTCGCAGATGCAGGACGCCAAAGGTGAGAGCCTTGTCGTCCAGGTCAGTGGCGATGCCCTCGATGAGCGCACTGCCATGTTCCAGGCGTCGGGGAGAACGATCACGTTCCCCGGATTTCTGCGTGCATACGTCGAAGGGAGCGACGATCCCGATGCCGCCCTCGACGACCAGGAAACGCATCTGCCGGAGTTGGTGGAAAAGGACCAGGTACGGCTCGCTGATCTCGAACCGACCGAGCATCACACCAAGCCACCGGCTCGTTACACCGAAGCATCCCTCATCAAGCGGCTTGAAGAACTCGGTATTGGGCGACCGTCGACGTATGCGTCGATCATCGCGACAGTGCTCGACCGCGAGTACGCACGGAAGCAAGGTTCCGCGTTGATTCCAACGTGGCGAGCATTCTCTGTCGTCGGACTTCTTGAGCAGTACTTCTCCGACTACGTCGACTACGAGTTCACCGCACGGATGGAAGCGGACCTCGACCGCATCGCGGGTGGAGATCAGGAGATGGTCCCGTACCTTGATGCGTTCTACAAAGGAAATGGCCATCCCGGATTGGTCGAACTGGTTTCTGAGCAGGCGCTCGAGCGAATCGACCCGAAGGCCGTCAACTCGTTCCCAATCGGAATGGGCGAGGACGGCGAACCAATCGTTGCCCGAGCTGGGCAGTACGGCCCGTACCTCGAACACGGTGAGCGCAAGGCTTCGATCCCTCCGGATCTGGCACCGGACGAGCTCACGATCGAGACGGCAGAGGCGCTCCTCGACGCTCCGAGCGATGACAGGGTGCTCGGCATAGACCCAGAAACCGGACTCGAGATATTCGCAAAGGCCGGCCGCTTCGGTCCGTACGTGCAGCTTGGTGAACGAGATCCCGATTCGAAGGAGAAGCCGCCTACGGCATCGCTGTTCAAGTCGATGTCGCTCACCGATGTCACGTTCGAGCAAGCGCAGCAGCTGTTGACTCTGCCACGCGAGGTCGGCCCACATCCCTCCGATGGCGAACCAGTCATGGCCCTCAACGGACGCTACGGACCGTATATCAAGTGGGGATCGGAATCTCGGAGCATCGAAACCGAGGAAGAGTTGTTCACCATCACAATGGATCAAGCGGTTGTGGTGCTGGAGCAGCCACGAAAGCGCCGCGGTGCCAAGCCACCCCTCAAGGAGCTCGGCAAGGATCCCGCGACCGGCAAAGAGATCGTGGTGAAGGATGGCCGATTCGGTCTGTACATGACTGATGGGGAAACCAACGTGTCGTTCCGTGTGGCCGAGAACCTCGACAACATAACGCTCGACCATGCTGCGGAGCGTCTTGCAGAGAAGCGGGCGAAGAAGGGCTGACGATGGCGGGGGACACCTTGTCGCCTGTTTCTTGACGCACCAGACTGCCAAACTGACGTCATGACGAACCCGCCAGACGCATCGAGGTATATCTCCTTTGAGGGTGTCGAGGGTGCCGGCAAATCGACGGTGGCCTCAAGACTGGTTGCGCACCTGACGTCGGTTGGCGAAACCGCGGTCAGGGTGAGGGAACCTGGGGGAACCGCCGTCGGCGAAGCCGTGAGAGAGATCGTGCTCGGCGACGGCCATCATCCGTCCCCGCGTGCTGAGGCTGCCCTGTTTGCGGCGGCTCGCGCCGAGCTTGTGGCGGAGATTGTTCGGCCAGCCCTCGAGGGCGGTGCATGGGTCGTATCCGACCGATCGGTGTACTCGTCCCTTGCGTATCAGGCGGGCGGACGGGGTCTCGATCTTGACGAAGTGCGCACGCTCAATGACATCGCTATCGGCGGCCTGTGGCCGGGGCGAGTAGTGCTTCTCAGGCTCGATCATCAGGAGGGTCTCGCCCGACAATCGGTTGGAGATCGCATCGGCGACGAACCAGACGGCTTTCATAGGGCGGTTTCAACGACGTTTGACGCCCTCGCCGAGGCTGAGTCTGACCGGTTCACAATCGTGGATGCGGCAAAGCCCCTCAGGCAGGTCGTCGAGACGGTGATTGGCCTACTGGGGTTGCCGTCGTGAGCCGGTACGAAGGTGTGATCGGACACGAAAGCGTCATCGAGCTTCTGGAGAAGGAAGTCGCGGTTCCGTCTCAGGCGTACCTGTTTGTCGGGCCATCCAATGTTGGCAAGGCAACCATCGCACGACGGTTCGCCTCTGCAGTCGTTGCGGGGGGAGACGATGACGCCGAGCGCCGCGCCGTTGGAGGGAACCATCCGGATCTCGTCGTGATCGCTCCTGAAGGTCGCGCCTCAATCACCGTTGATCAGGCGAGGGGCATCGTGGCCGACGCCGTCCGGTCGCCGCTTGATGCTGACCGCAAGGTGTTCCTGATCGAGGAGGCCTCTTTGCTCAATGACGAGGCTGCGAACGCATTGCTCAAGACAATCGAGGAGCCGATCGACTCCACAAGGTTCGTCCTCGTTGCTGAATCCGAAGACGATCTGCCTCCGACTGTTGCCAGCCGGTGCCGCACGATCGTCTTTTCAAGAGTCACCGACGCAGAGGTCGCTGATGGTCTTGTCGCTCGAGGAGTCGATGCAGACGCTGCAGAGATGACCGCACGGATTTCAGGTGGCAGACCAGGGCTTGCGATCGCTCTTGCGACAGAGCCCGCTGTTGCTGCATTCAGAGAGGCGTGGGTTGACGTTCCAGAGAATCTCACCGACCACCCAGGAGACAGCTATCGGCTTGTGACGAAAGTGCTCGACGCTACCGAGCCGCTGTTGGAGGCGGTGAAGCGTCGCCAGCAGGATGAGGTCGACCTTGCCTACCAGGGCGAATCGGTTCCAAAGCACGTCACGGAACGACACCAGCGGGAGCTCGCCCGGAGTTCCGATGCTCTCTACGCCACAGGTCTTGAGCTGCTCGCCACGTTCTACCGAGATGTTGCCGCAGCACAGTTCGGCGCATCGGTCATGAACAGCGATGTATCTGTTTCGTCGTTTACCCGCATAACGCCTCTGACTGCGGTGTCCAACGCAGAGCGTGTGCTCGAAACAGTCGAGTCGCTGGAAGCCAATCAACGCCCTCAGCTTGCGCTCGCCGCGTTGTTCGTCGATCTTGGAACCGATGCCTGAGATCAAACTGCGTCTTGCTCGCTCTATCGAGCGAGTGCTACGCCTGCCAAACCATATGCTCGCAAGCGCGATCCTCGACCTTGAGGTCACAGGGAAGCGTCACGTTCCGTCCGGGCCGGTCGTGATTGCTGCCAACCACTTTTCCCACCTGGATCCGTACCTCATCGGGACCAATCTGGATCGCTTTATCCGATTCCTGGCGGTCGATCAGTTGTACGGGCAGCACATCGCCTTGGATGCGACGCTGAACTTCTTCGGTGCGATTCCGCTTGACCGTGATGGGTATCCGGTGCGCGCCTTGCGCGCTGCCATCGATCACCTTGAGTCAGGAGACGCCGTCGGTCTGTTCCCAGAGGGCCGAAGGGTCGAAGCATGGGGGATCAACGCACCAAAGAACGGAGCGGCATGGCTTGCCTGGATGACCGGGGCGCCTCTTGTGCCGGTAGCGATACATGGAACAGAGCACACGTTGGGACCGGCTGAGAAGGGTCTGGCGCGAACTGCCGTGCGCATTTGGATCGAGCGACCGCTGTGGTGGTACGACTATGTCGATCGAACCGATCCGCTCACTGCAATGATGGATGACTGGTACCACGCAATGAACACCCACCTCGAACCATGGGAGACAGCACATGAGTAAGTCGATCGTTCTCACCGGGGCCTCTGGGCTGATCGGATCGAAGTTGGTCGAGGCTCTCCGGGGCCGAGACGATCACGTCACCGTTCTGACGAGAGGGACGGGTTCCTCGACGTGGGATCCTGGTTCTCGACGTCTTGAACCGGAACTGCTGGCAGGAGCTGACGCTGTCGTAAACCTGAACGGCGTAGGCATTGGGGACAAGCGCTGGAGTGATGATCGCAAGAAGCTGATTCTGAAGTCTCGTGTTGATGCAACCTCGCTTCTTGCTGAGACGATGGCATCGATGGAGAACCCTCCAAAGGCATTTGTGTCTGCATCGGCGATCGGCTTCTACGGGGATACCGGCGATCGGCTGGTGGACGAGTCGTCACCGGCCGGTGACGACTTTCAAGCCGAAGTCTGTGTCGCGTGGGAGGAAGCTGCCGGATCGGCTGCCGAGGCTGGCGTTCGCGTCGTGCACCCTCGGACAGGGATTGTGCTGTCCCGAGACGGTGGCGCACTCAAGCCGATGACGCCGCTGTTCAAGATGGGGGTTGGAGGCAAACTCGGCGATGGGTCGCAATGGTGGAGTTGGATCGGAATCGAGGACGAGATCCGGGCGCTGATGTTCTTGATCGACACCGAGATTTCGGGTCCGGTCAACCTGGTCGCACCGAATCCTGTTCGCAATGCCGAGTTCACCGAGGCGTTCGGCACCGTGCTCGGGCGGCCGGCAGTTATCCCTGTTCCCAAGTTTGCACTCGACATACGGCTTGGCCGCGAGCTCGCTGGCGCGCTCGGGTACGGCTCGGTGCGTGCCGCACAAGTCTGCCTGGCTGATGCTGGCTTCGAGTTCTCGGCGCCGACGGTCGATGCTGCCTTGTCGCAGGAGTTCGGATAGCGCGAGCCTCAGCAGCCAACGGAGGAGCGAAGCGCCCGATCATCTGTGGGTTGTTGGAGGGTGGCCGTTGTATCCTCGCATCGCCCCTCAGAAGATTCTGAGAGCCCATGCCGGGGTAGCTCAGGGGTAGAGCAACGCACTCGTAATGCGTAGGCCGCGGGTTCAAATCCCGCCTCCGGCTCCAGATCACGCAGCGCGGTTGGTGTCCTCTGCGTCTTGGTTCGTCGCACCCCACTCAAACAGGTCGTCGTCGATTTGCTGTGCCCTGACGGCGGGGTGAAGTGGTGATCGTTGTCTGGGCTGTCGTGTTCGCCAGCCTCCAACGGACGACATCACAAACCAGCCGAGAAAGATCAGGTACCCCAACAGGACGAGCCAGAGAAGTGCGGTGAAAACTTCGTGTGCAGTCATGAGGACAACGTACCTGGTGGGTGTGACACGGATCGATGCAGACGCAGAGAAGGTGCCGCCTGCGCGACACCCTCTCCACCGGATCTTGTTGTTGCCGATCGGTAACTGTTGCCAGCTTCCGACCCTTCGGCCTTGTGCTAGTGGTCTCCACCGCCTCCGGTGTTGGTGAACTTGAAGCCTTTCTTCTCACCGGTCGATGCCTTGATGCCGACCTCAAAGGTCTTGCCCACGGGCGCCGAGGCGAAGGTGACCTTCATTTCCCAGTGGCCCTCTGCATTGGCCGTGACGGAGTTGCCACCGTATGGCGAGGATGCGGTGATCGTGGCTCCTGGCATCGCTTTGCCCCAGAACACGTCGTACGGGACTTCTTCACCGCAACTTCCATACTTCTGCTTTGCATAGAACTCGGACTTCGGCTTTTCCTTCTTCTCTTCGTCGCCCGCTGGGGCGTCGTAGTAGACGGTGACGACAGCTTCATCAATCCCGCCAGCTTCGTTGATCGCCTTGAACCCGACCGTGTTCTTGCCTGGGGAGAGCACCAGCTCCATCACCCACTCGCCATTCTTGGGCTGTGCCGAATACTTGCCACGGTGGACGATGACGCCTTCTGCAGCCTCGCCGCCAAAAGCGACAACCTTCTTGGTGACGTGTGAGCCGTCCTTGGGGAACGTCAAGGAGAACAGGTCGCCGGCCTTGGTCTCCTTGGCTTCTTCTTTGTGGTCCTTTTCCTTCTCATCCGACGTGTCCTCATCAGAATTCTCATCGGACTTGGTGCCGTGGTCCTTGCCGGACTCCGTCTTTGTCTCGACCGCTTCCTTCTCCTTCTGGGGAGTGGTTGTGGTCGTTTCCACTGGTGCTTCGGCCTTGGTCGTCGGCGTCCACTCTGCAACATCCAGATCGGTGCTTGGTGCCGCATAAGGGCTTACCCCGGCTGAATCGTTCGACTGATCGCGGAACGAACCGACGCCAGCAATAGCAGCGCCGCCGAACAGCACGATCACAAAGGCCGCTACTGCGACGAGATAGGGCTTGCCCCTCATAGTTCTTGTCCTCTCGCATGTTGATGCGATGCCCTCATGACTCCCTGCCCAACCGTTACACGCTTGAGGCGACCAGGTGGTTTATCGAAATCCTTCTTTTCTTTCGAGCCCGTGCCGATATCTGGATAAACCCGACTGATGCACCGTGCGTGTAACAGGTGACAGATGACCGTTCGACCTAGCAACCGATCGACGGCCACAGACGAAGGCTCGGCGTCTTCGGCTGCGGCGGTTCGCGCTCGGGAACCTTTCGAACGTTTCTACGAACGGGAGTACCGATCCGTGGTCGGCCTGGCATACGCACTCTCAGGAAGCAGCGCAGCTGCAGAAGACCTCGCGCAGGAAGCCTTTCTGACCGCGCACCGCAATTGGGATCGAATCAGCGCCTACGACAAACCTGAGGCATGGGTTCGCCGGATCGTGTCGAACCTGTCGGTGTCGCGTTTCCGACGGCGAGTGTCGGAGACAAAGGCCCTAGCCAAGCTCGGGGGGATGCGAAGAGAGGCAACTGTCTTGCCATCACTTCCCGCAGAGGCAGAGGTCTTCTGGGATGCAGTACGGAGGCTGCCAACGCGTCAGTCGCAGGCCGTTGCCCTCCACTACCTGGAGGATCGTTCGATCTCCGATATCGCCGACATCCTCGAATGCTCACCAAACACCGTGAAAGTCCACCTCCACAAGGGACGCCAGACCCTGGCGGAACGCTTGGGCGCCGTACTGGGAGAAGACCGATGAACTCGCTCGACACACTCGCACGTTCTGCCGCCGAAGCTGTCCATGAGTCGGTTTCGGACCTTCCCGTCCCTGTTGGAACGGTTGGTGCAGCCGCTGGCGCGGCCGCAACTTGGAGGATGCTTCGCTATGCGGTCGCCGGTGCGACTGCAGGTATTGCCGTCGTTGCGGTGCTGGTGCTTGCCCCTTCGCCAGAGGATGACGTTCCTGCCGACACCACTCAGCCGCCAACGACCGCAGTCACGACGACAACACCGGCCGACGATCAGGTCACGACGACCGTCGTTGAAACCACACCGACTGAGCCCCCGACAGAGACGCCAGCAGCGGTCGTTGGGGACGAGCCGTCAGAAGAGGCCCCTCCCATTGACGTGACCCCACCGCATTTGGTTGTGCTTTCGCCGCAGAATGGCGAACACCTCGAAGCCAGCACCGTCACGTTTACGGGTGAGACCGAGGCCGGCGCAAGTGTCATGGCAAGCGGGAAGTTCCCTGCGCAGGTCAACGCAGACGGAGCATGGTCTGTCGACCTCGTTCTTGCGGGCGGGGCGAACGGCGTGGTGTTTGCCTCGACGGACGCTGCAGGCAACGTTGCTGAGGTTCGTATGACCGTCTACTACGACAAGCCGGAGCCGAAAGAAACGACAACGACTAAGGCCGCCGCCTGGGATTTCACCGCACATCAGAAGTATGGCTCGTGCGAAGAACCGGTTCCGTATGACGAGTTCTCCGGCTACGCAAAGCCGGGAACCACCGTGAAGATCACGTCCGACTTCGGGAGTGGCTCAACGACTGCGGACGGCGAAGGCAATTGGTGGGTGCGGGTTGAGTTCCCGTCGGCGCCAAAGGGTCAGACGTTCAAGGTCAAGGCAAAGGATGCCTTCGGAACGATTCGTACGTTCAACTTCGTGAGCAATTACGAGGGCTGACCCCAACGGTCGAACACATCGAGCTGTCCGCACCCAACAGCGAAGGTGCGCCGAACTCCGGTCCCAAAAACACCGAACGGTGAACCACCGTGCTGTCGTTACCCTCAGCGACATGGCGGACCAGGCAACCTTTGAGGCAGATGCGATGGAATTCGCACCGCAGCTGTACTCGGCTGCGTTGCGCATGACTCGCAACCCTGCAGACGCCGAGGATGTCGTTCAGGAGACCTACCTCAAGGCCTATCGGGCCTACGACTCGTTCGAAGCCGGGACGAACCTCAAGGCTTGGCTGTATCGCATCCTCACCAACACCTATATCAACAAGTACCGCAAAAAGCAGCGAAGACCGAGTGAGGTCGAGCTCGGTGAGCTCCAGGACATGTACTTGTTCAGGAGGCTCGGCGAGCAATCTGGCGCAAGCGAGAGTGCCGAACGCACAGCACTCGACATGTTCGTGGATGAGGACATTGTTGAGGCGATCGAAAGCCTGCCGGAGAACTTCAGGTTGCCGGTGATCTACGCGGATGTCGAAGGATTCTCGTACAAAGAGATCGCCGAAATCCTTGATGTTCCCATTGGAACCGTCATGTCTCGGCTACATCGGGGAAGAAAAGCGCTCCAAAGGAAGTTGTGGAACCTGGCAGTCGAACACGGACTAGTGGAGCCAACGCCATGAGCGGATGCGAAAACGCAGTCGAGTACGTATATCAGTACATCGATCAGGAGCTCACTGTGACGCGCCGAGCACGTATTTCGCTGCATCTCAAGAGATGCGGCGGATGTGTCGATGCATACGAGTTCGAGCGTTCGCTGAAGACAAAAATCGCCGAATCTGGAAAATCTGCTCCTCCTGAGGAACTTTTCGACCAACTCCGAGCGTTAATACAACAAGAACGTAAAAACGGGGGCCCTGACTGCTGACGACCGGGGTCCCTGACACCCAATAACCGGAGGTCGCCATGCAGGACACAGCTCTCAAAGGCCGGAAATTCACCGGCGCCACCCGTGCACCGAAGACGTACGCGAAGAAGCGCGAATGCGAGCAGAAGGGCTGTACGACAACCCTCTCGCAGTACAACAGGCGCGAATGGTGCTACGCACACGCCCCAACGAAGTACCCACGTCTCCGTGGCCGCATCGTCAAGGCAGAGGCCTAGAAACCACTCCCAAGCAACCAGATCTCGCACAGCACAGAGGCACCGGACACCCGGTGCCTCTCTGCGTTGGCCTTCCTGGCGGCCCGGAGAAACATGAAGGTCCCGGCGTCCGTCTATTCTCACGGTTCATGAACCGGTTCTACCGTCTCGGCCTACTCGCCGCCATCGTCCTTGCCACATTCGCGATGATGGCACCAGCGCTCGCCACCGAGGACACCGGCGGCGAAGAGGAACAGGTCACCACGACGACGATTGCGGACCCCTTCGCGGACGGCGAAGCTCCGGCAATCGTGATTCCTCCCGTCGAGGTCGAAGAGGAAGAGCAACCGTGGACCGCACGATTCATCTACCCAGCCATCGTGATCGGCACGATCATCCTGATCATCGGTCTGATCATCGGCTACAACCGGTCGATCCGGCACCGGTACAAGGTTGTTGCGGACTAGCGCGCCTGTCCTCTCCATCCCGGCAGACCCGTAGGCTCGCTTCATGAGCAAGATCCATTGGGACACGGCCACAACCGTTGCGAGCCGATTCGCCGGCGACTATCCGCTTGCTGGCACCTACCACGAGCGACGGTTCGTTCTTGACGCACCCGGTTACGTTGCGAGAGCTTCGGATCTGGTTGCCGATGAGACGGGTCTTGAACTCCCAGGGGAACCCGATGTCCAAGTCGTCAGCAGAGCTGACTGGGTCGACACCAACATCAGGGCGTTTACCGAGCTGCTTGCTCCGCTTAGGGACGCAATCGACGAAGAGGCATCCGAGGCAGGTTCGCCTGGTATCGCCGGAAGGGTCATGGGAGCGGAACTTGGTGCTGTGCTCGGATTCCTGTCCAAGCGGGTCCTCGGACAATACGAACTCGTGCTTCCATCGGGAGAAGATGAGGTGGGAGACTCGGTCTTCTTCGTTGGTGCGAATGTGTTGTCGATGGAACGTCAGCATGAGTTTCGCCCATCCCATTTCCGATTCTGGGTAGCCCTCCATGAGTGTGCGCACAGGGCACAGTTCAAGGGAGTGCCTTGGATGCGTGAGTACTTCCTGAGTCTGGTCGACGATCTTGTCGGCGATGGCGCAAAGGAGCAAGGACGACTCAACCGAATCGCAACCGATGTTCGGACGGCAATGGAGAACGACGAAGACCCGATTGGTGATGCAGGAATCCTTGGACTCTTGGCAAGCCACGATCAGCGCGGCGTCCTTGACCGGGTGCAGGCCCTGATGTCACTTCTTGAAGGGCATGGCCATGTCGTTATGGATCGGATCGGCGATAGGGAGATCGTCGATGTGCGGCGCATGTCACACGTACTCACCGCCAGGCGCAAGGATCCGAAGAACGCAGCCATGATGCGGTTCATCGGCATGGAAATGAAGATGAAACAGTACGAGCTCGGCGCTGCCTTCATTCGTGGAGTCGAGCACAAGGCATCGTGGGAATCCCTCGACATGGCGTGGGAGTCCCCGGAAGCGTTGCCGACCCTCGAAGAGATCCAGGATCCCGCCGCATGGCTCGACCGGATGGCGGGCTGACCCTCCCGCACGTATCGACCGCCGTCTCCGGCATGGCAGGCGGCAGTGCACGCGTCGTGGCGCTTGGCGGAGGGGCAGACTCTGCAGTGCTTCTTGCGGCGAGTGTCGCCATTGATGACGGAGCATGGTCACGTGCAGTCTTTGTGGCTCACGGGCTGGCTGGTTCAACGATGCTTGAGAAGAGCGCAACCGAACTGTGTCTGTCCCTTGGTGTACCTCTCACCGTGCTCGATGCGCCGGTAGCCGACGGCCCGAACCTTGAGGAGCGGGCTCGCGATGCTCGGTACGCAGCGCTCACCGACGTGCTCGGCGATGACGATGCTGGCCTGCTCGGGCATACCAAGGATGATCAAGCGGAAACCGTGCTCATGCGAATGGCCCACGGATCGGGAGCGCTCGGCATCTCGGGCATCCCAGCACGCCGTGACGGCTGGCACCGACCGCTCCTTTCCTTCGGGCGGGCGGATCTTCGCCAACTGGCTGACAGCCTTGGTCTGATGTACGTCGATGATCCGGCCAACTTGGAATCGCGCTTCGAGAGAGTCCGAGTGCGCCTTGACGTGCTCCCTGCCCTCGGCGATGCAATTCCTGATGCCACGAGCGGTGTTGCCCGGAGCGCAACGCTGATTGCTGTAGACAGTGCAGTGCTGGACGAGGTTGCAGCGATGATCCCGGTTCGGCTGGAAGGCGACCGTGTGTGGTTGTCGGCAGCAGCGATCTCCACCGCCCCGGAACCGATTGCGTCGCGGGCAGTACTGAGATCGTTTGGCATGCTCGATGGTTTTCGCTGGACGTCCAGCGACGTGCGAGCGGTGATTGCCTGTGCCGATGACGGCAAGACGGCTCAGCTTTCCGCGGCCATCACCGCCACCAATACCGGACCGCTCGTGGTCATCGGACCGACGGCCTCAGCAGAAACTCCCGTCAGGGTTCAGACGCCTGGGTCGTTCCAGTGGTGCGGCCAGTCGTACGGCGTGCGGACTGCGATCCCTGGCCCGGTCTTGGGCGGTGGTCGGAAGACCCTTCTGCGTTTGGACATCGCGGACGAGCTCGTCGCACGAGGCCCTGAACCGGGGGATCGTATCGATATTGGAGCCGGGCATACTCCAGTGAAAGAGCTCCTCCGAGTCTCCGGCGTACATCGCTCTCAACGGCCCGTTTCGCTCGTGCTCACAGTTGGTGGCAGAATCGCAGCCATTGCCGGAGTGCGAACGGCGGCTTGGGCCGTCCCAGCGCACGGCGAACAAGCAGTCATTATCGAGCGGGAAGTGCACCAGTGAACATCGGGAACGTTGTGATTTCAGCCGAAGAAATCGACGCCAAGCTGGCGGAGATGGGCGCACAGATCACGAAGGACTACGAAGGGCGTGATCTTCTTCTGGTCGGCATCCTCAAAGGTGCATTCGTCGTCATGGCTGACCTCGCCAGACACATCGACCTTCCGGTCGAGTTCGACTTCATGGCGGTCTCGTCGTATGGCTCAGCCACGAAGAGTTCGGGTGTCGTTCGGATCCTGAAGGACCTCGATCAAGAGATCGCCGGTAGGGACGTTCTCATCGTCGAAGACATCGTTGACACCGGTCTGACCCTCCACTATCTGCTCAAGAACCTTCGAGTGCGAAAGCCAGCGAGCCTGTCGCTTGCTGCACTCCTCATCAAGGATGGCATTGAACGGCCTCCGCTCGAGGTCAAGTACGAAGGATTCCACATCCCGCCGAAGTTTGTCGTTGGCTACGGCCTCGACTTCGATGGGAAGTTCAGGAACCTTCCATACGTTGCCGAAGTAGAGGGTGTTGAGTAACCGCCAACTCGCGAACTTGACGTAGGTTCGGCGTACCATTGCAACACGTTTCGACAGCCCAAGGCTGACGAAGTATGTAGTCGCAATCCATAGGAGCAACGTGAACAGGACCGCGAGAACAATCCTCGTGTACCTCGCCGTGATATTCCTCGTGGTGATGGGCTTCCAGCTCGTCTTCAATCAGGCGACACAGCCGACCGAATTGTCCCTCAGTGACTTCGAGGCGTATCTCGCCACCGGTGATGTGAACCAGGACCTTCTTATGAAGGACAGGTCGAACGAACTCACCGGCACCGCAATCGTCGACGGCGAAGAGGTCGACATCCTCGTTAGGTATCCAGCTGACTACGCAGCAACGCTCACAGAGAAGCTGCAAGAGGCGGATGTCACTTTCACTGTTGATGCCGAGAACCCGACGCTCTTTGAGTGGTTCCTGACCTCGATCCTGCCGTACCTGCTCATCTTTGGTCTGTTCATCTTCATCATCATGCAGATGCAGGGTGGCGGAAACCGCGTCATGCAGTTCGGCAAGTCGAAGGCGAAGCAGGTCTCAAAGGACGCTCCGAAAGTTCTGTTCTCCGACGTGGCGGGAGCCGACGAAGCCGTCGAGGAGCTTGAAGAGATCAAAGAATTCCTCGCACATCCTCAGAAGTTCCGCGCCATGGGAGCGAAGATCCCCAAGGGCGTCCTGCTGTACGGCCCCCCTGGAACAGGAAAGACCTTGCTTGCCCGTGCGGTG
Organism: Acidimicrobiia bacterium; assembly: GCA_051011415.1. Taxonomy (GTDB): domain Bacteria; phylum Actinomycetota; class Acidimicrobiia; order Spongiisociales; family UBA5794; genus SZUA-442. The sequence goes on along the minus strand of JBPCTY010000060.1, from coordinate 18,652 downwards.
GCTGGTGAGGCGAACGTTCCGTTCTACTCCATCTCCGGCTCCGACTTCGTCGAAATGTTTGTGGGCGTCGGTGCATCCCGGGTGCGTGATCTGTTTGATCAGGCAAAACAGAATGCGCCTTCCATCGTCTTCATAGATGAGATTGACGCAGTGGGCCGACATCGTGGTGCCGGTCTTGGTGGTGGCCACGATGAGCGCGAGCAGACGCTCAACCAGCTACTCGTCGAGCTCGATGGCTTCGACGTGAAGTCCGGCGTGATCGTCATCGCATCGACCAACCGTCCCGACATTCTCGATCCCGCCCTATTGCGGCCAGGCCGTTTCGACAGGCAGATCGTGGTCGACCGACCAGACCTCGTCGGTCGGGAGAAGATTCTCGAAGTCCACGCAAAGGGCAAGCCGCTCGCCGGAGACATTGAGCTGTCCATTCTCGCACGTCAGACGCCAGGGTTCACCGGTGCCGATCTCGCAAACCTGATCAACGAGGCAGCGCTTCTTGCAGCCCGGCGCGACGACGACAAGATCACGATGCCGACTCTTGAAGAGGCAATCGAAAGAGTTATCGCGGGCCCAGAACGCAAGAGCAGGGTCATGTCCGAACAGGAGAGGAAGATCACGGCGTACCACGAAGGTGGGCACGCATTGGTCGGTTATGCCCTTCCGAACGCAGACCCAATTCACAAGGTCACGATCATTCCGCGAGGGCGCGCAGGCGGCTACACGATGGCGCTTCCGCTTGAGGACAAGTACTACGCACGCAGGTCGGAGATGATCGATCAGCTTGCGATGTTGCTCGGAGGCCGGACCGCTGAGGAGCTGATCTTCGTCGACCCAACCACCGGAGCTTCTAACGACATTGAGAAAGCGACAAGCATCGCTCGCAAGATGGTCATGGAATACGGCATGTCCGAGAAGCTCGGTCCACTGCGATACGGAACGCCCGAGGGTGAAGTCTTCCTCGGACGCGACTACTCGAAGGGCCAGGATCTATCCAACGAAGTCGCTGCCTCTATCGATGAGGAGGTCCGCTTCCTCATCACGCAGGCTCACGACGAGGCTCGCACCATTCTTGCGACACATGAAGAGGCCCTCCATCGCATCGCCGATGCGCTGATGGATCGAGAAACGCTTGGCGCAGACGAGGTCATCGAGGTTCTCCACGATGTACCCAAGTGGGAGCACGCTGCGGATGGTTCCATTCGGCTCAAGGCTCCCGAGGCGCTGCCCCCTGTCGAGGCCGGCATCACGGCTGCGAGGGCCGAAGGCATCACCTAGCCGGTGGATGACACATCGGTATGGCGGGTAGCTGACCTCTCTCTTCCCCTGTGCGATCCACTTGTGATGGGGATTCTGAACGTAACGCCCGACTCGTTCAGCGATGGCGGAGACTACGTCAACATCAACAACGCCGTGGAACATGCACGTGCGATGGTGTCTGATGGTGCTGCGATCGTTGACATTGGTGGAGAGTCCACACGGCCGGGTGCCGAGCCCATCGACGTGAGAACCGAGCATGACCGAGTAATGCCGGTTGTCGCGGCATTGGCATCTGAGGGAATCGTCGTATCGGTCGATACGTCGAAGCCAGCGATCGCTGAGGAAGCCCTCGCGGCGGGTGCAAAGATCGTCAATGACGTCACAGGGCTCACCAACCCGGACATGCGATCAGTGTGTGCAGACTCGGGCGCTGGTGTAGTGGTCATGCATATGCAAGGGACACCGGAAACGATGCAGATCGACCCGACCTATGACGATGTCGTCGTCGAGATCGGGAAGTACCTCGCCAGGAGGTCACTCGATGCGATAGAGGCCGGCATTCGGGTGGAGTCGGTCGCCATCGATCCGGGCATTGGGTTCGGAAAGACGCTTGACCACAACCTGACCCTTTTGCGAGAGCTGGGCGCATTCACCCACCTCGGCTATCCGGTGGTCGTAGGGACCAGTCGGAAGGGCTTTCTTGGCAGCCTCCTCGAGCCGGTTCGTGGCCATACGGAACCGTCAGAGCGAGACGGTGCAACAGCGGCGACCATGGCTGCTGCGGTGCTCAAAGGGGCCAAGATCTTGCGGGTTCACAATGTTCGGCTCGCAGTTGATGTAGCGGTGTCGGCCAAGGCTATGGTGCCCGAGGAGCACGATGCCGAAAAAATCAACAGGACTTGAGCCTCGCGGCTTCCGATGGGTGATCACGAGCCGCTTGGCTGTGGCCGAACGCATCGGTGGCTATGGCTTTCAACATCGCAAGGTTCGACGCGAAGAAGAGCTGATCTGGCTACAGGATCAGGGCGTCAACTCAATAGTCTCGTTCCTCGGTACCAACCAGAATTCGGTTGCGTACGAGGCTGCGGGCTTTGAGTTCTATTCGTGCGAGGTGGACACGGAGCTGGAGCCTGAAGATGCGCTTCCCGTTTTCGAAGTGCTCTCCGAAGCTCTCGAAGACCCGGAAGCAGTGGTCCTTGTTCACCGGGACACGATCGACGACACGCTTGGCGGCCTGCTCGCGGGGTATCTGATCCATTCGGAAATGCTCGACGACCCGATCGTCGCAACCGACGTTGTCCAACGCATCCTTGGGAGAGCGATCGGACCAGAGGGCCGTCGCCTGATTCCCGAGATCTAGACGTGTCGAAGGCATTCGTTGCTCTCGGCTCGAACGTCGGCGATCGCCGCGCCCATCTTGACCAAGCGCTGATAGCCATCGGAGAGCTTGGGTCAGTCGTTGACGGCTCCCCGATATACGAGACCAATCCGGTTGGTGGCCCGGACGGCCAACACCCCTACCTGAATGCTGTGGTCGCTCTTGAAACCTCGCTGCACCCATCAGAGCTGCTCAAGTCGCTCATTGCCATCGAGGCGGAACGTGGTCGAACACGGGATACACGTTGGGGTCCTCGAACGCTTGATTGCGACATCCTTTGGTACGACGGCGAGACCGTCGATGAGCCCGGGCTAACCATCCCGCATCCCGAGATGCGCAATCGAGCCTTCGTGCTTGTTCCGCTCACCGACATCGACCCAGGCGTCTCTGACGCGGACGGCACCTATGCCGATGCGCTGGCGGGCTTGGACGACGACGGGCTGAAGAGAGTGACTGGGCCCGTCCTTGTCGACGAGTTGCGGTGGTTGGAGGGACTTGCCGATGCCACAACGCTGCAAGGTGATGGCCCTTACGAGATCACGCTCTCGAAGGATTGGTCGAATTCAAATGGCGATGCATTTGGCGCCTTACTTGCTGGCATAGCTCTTCGTGCAGCCGGTCGGTCGATGCCGGGTGGGGAGGTGTCCCAGCTCAACTACCGCTACATCGAGCCAGTTCCAGCAGGTGAAACAATCGAGGTACGGGTTCATGAGGATCGTCGATCTCGATCCTCGATAGACCTGAAAGTCACGCTCCATCACGACGGACGGATTGCAGGCGACTGCAACCTGGGGCTCCTTGCACGGCCGAAGAACCCGGTGACCGGTCCCCCAGCTGCGGAGGTGATGCCCCGGTCACAAGCGCACGCCGGAGACCAGCTTGCGATCCGCGCCGGTGGGAAGCCAGGCAACTCGGCGCGATCATGGACCGCATTCGAGCGTTGGGACGTCCCAGATCTCGTCGATGCTTCAGAGCCTGTGCTGCGTGCCTGGACACCCAATGTGACTCGGGGATGGAAGGACCCATATCTGACGGCCGCATCGATCTTCATGCCGATCGACGCACTCATCTGGCCAGCCACGTTGCAGGCGATGGGGTATCTGCCCGATTCCACCCCGCTGACCACGCCCACCATTGAAATTTCTGCTCGGTTTGCATCGGTCGTAGATGAGCCTTGGTACTTGGCAGAGGCGTCGATCGATCACTTTGCCGGCCGGACGGTCGCCGGAACCATCAGGGTCTGGGGACAGAGCGGGTCGTATGCCGCTGTCGGTCACTCACTCAACCTCGCCATTCCTGTTTCGCAGAGACCGGCTGTGTCCTAGCCTCCCCATCCGAAGGACCGATACCCATACGGATCGGAGCCAATATGCACATTGAGATTGTCGGAACCGGGCGTGCTGCAGGCGCGCTGGCCCTCGCTTCCCACCGATCCGGTCACACGATCACCGGGGTCAGGGGCCGGAGTGATGAGGCTGTCACACGGATTGCGGCATTGGTCGGGTCTACCGAAGGTCATCCCGATCTGCGGCTTGTTGCAGTCAGCGACGGAGCCATTCCCGTTCTCGCCGAGCAACTCGTGTCCGCCGATCCGATACCAACTGTGCATCTCTCTGGGTCTGTGTCGATCCATTCGCTTGACCCGCTTGCCACTATCGGCATTCCGGTTGGCTCCCTGCACCCGCTTCAGACACTGCCGGATGCCGAAACCGGTGCAGCGAATCTCGCTGGCGCATGGATGGCAGTGACCGCAACCGAACCGTTGGCGTCAACCCTGGACGAGTTCGCAGAATCTCTTGGATGCAGACCATTCCGGCTGGCCGACGAGGACAAGGTGCTGTATCACGCAGCGGCCTCGGCTGCGTCGAACTACACCAACGCGGCTCTCGAACTTGCATACAGGCTCATGACGGCCGCAGACGTCCCATTCGAATCGACGAGGCCCCTGGTTGAGGCAGCTATCGCAAACGCATATGCGCTTGGTCCGATGAATGCACGTACGGGCCCCATCGCACGAGGTGATCGTGAGACGGTGAACAGGCAGATGGAGGCAGTCGACCGTGTGGGAGTGGCAGAGTTCATCGCCTTTCGGTCGATGACTGAGGCCGCAATAACGCTGTCCTCGATGTCGCAGGAGCAGGATCAGTGACGGTACTCGACACGTTCGAGCAGGTCAGATCCTCAGTCAGCGGGAAGGTCGGACTTGTACCCACGATGGGCTTCCTGCATGAAGGGCACCTCAGCTTGGTCGAAGCCGCCGCAGCTGAGAATGACTCGGTGGTGGTGTCCGTGTTCGTCAACCCGACACAGTTCGGCGATCCATCGGATCTCGACGCATATCCGACCGACTTCGAGCGCGATGTGGCTCTTGCCACGGAGGCAGGCGCAACGTGCCTGTTTGCTCCCTCTGTCGACTACATGTATCCGGCCGGGAACAGGACTGTCGTTTCCGTCGGTGGCGTTGCCGATGCAATGGAGGGCATGCACCGGCCAGGGCATTTCGATGGAGTGGCAACAGTCGTGACGAAGCTCCTTGCCGGGGTTCAGCCGGATACCGCCTACTTCGGAAGGAAGGACGCCCAGCAACTAGCTGTGGTGTCATCGCTCGGGACGGACCTCTCGCTGCCCGTGACGGTGAAGGGCATGCCGATTGTGCGGGAACACAGCGGGCTCGCTCTCTCGAGCCGGAACGTCCATCTCGATGCAGACTCCAGGGTGGCTGCCGACAACCTCTTTGCTTCGCTGTCAACCGCAGCGGATCGGTTCGTTGACGGCGATCGCTCCGTGCAAAGCATCAGAGAACAGGTCGCCTCGGCTGTCTCGACGGTTCCCGGAGTAGATCTCGAGTACGTGGAACTCGCCGATGCAGAGACCGCACGCCCAGCGATGGCCTTTTCCGGACGACAGTTCCTGGCAATCGCTGCTCGGGTAGGGGGCGTCAGGCTCATCGACAACATGACGTTCGAGACAGACACGCAATCCGGCACCGTTGATCGCGGGGTACGGCTCGCCGGTACAAGCATTCTCTACGGAGGTTCGTAATGCTGCTGACCATTGACATCGGAAACACCCAGGTCGCACTCGGTATGTTCGACGGTCGAGAGCTCATCGGCCATTGGCGGATCTCCACAGACCCGACGGCGACATCGGATGAACTCCGCCTTCAAGTGTCCGGCATCCTTGCCGCCGATGGCTTCGGACAGTCGGACATCAAGGGTCTCTGTGTCTCGAGCGTGGTCCCGGCCATGACCACCACTGTCCGCGACGTGGCACCACACGTCGTTTCCGGAAGCGCTGTGGTGGTAGAACCCGGCGTGCGCACCGGGCTCTCAATCGAGATTGACAATCCACGGGAGGTCGGTGCGGATCGAATCGTCAACTCAGTGGCCGCCAAGGCGAAGTACGACACGCCGGTAGTTGTGGTCGATTTCGGAACCTCAACCAACTTCGACGTTGTAGGCCCGAACGGTGCATACCTCGGTGGAGCAATTGCCCCTGGCCTCGAAATTGCAACGAACGCGCTTGTGTCCGGAACCGCGGCACTCCGACGGGTCGAGTTCTCACCGCCACGCTCGGTGATCGGAAAGGGAACCGTCGAGGCGATTCAGTCCGGGGCGATCTACGGCCATGCGGGCCTCGTCGATGGGATCATGGAGCGAATCGCTGCAGACCTCGGTGGCGACGTCACAAGGGTGGCCACGGGGGGACTTGCCTCTACCATCGTGCCGCACTGCACCAGCGTTGACACCATCGACCCGTATCTCACGCTCGAAGGTCTGCGACTGATTCACGAACTCAACCAGGACTCTGCATGACGGATACACCGGCCGACACACAGGACGACCCGCAGGTCATCGACGACAGCGACCCACTCGAGGACCATCCACTCACCCGTGCCCGTGTCGACAAGTACCGCGAGGTCATGGAGGACGGAGGCTTCCCGTATTCGTTCGCCCGAACGCACACCGCAGCCGACCTGATAGACACCTACACCGATCTCGCCCCCGGAGCCGAAACCGGGGACGCGGTGACGGTCGCTGGCCGTCTGATGAACACCCGCAATATGGGGAAGCTGATCTTTGCCGTACTTTCCGACGTCTCGGGCACGATCCAGCTCTTCGTCGATAAGCGAACGCTCGGCGACGACGGCTTCGGACGCTTCTCCGAGCTGGACAGCGGCGACTGGGTCGGTGCGACCGGAGAAGTCATCGCCACGAAGCGAGGAGAGCTGAGCGTCCGCATCTCGTCGTTTGAGCTTCTCCAGAAGAGTCTGCGCCCGCTCCCTGACAAGTGGCACGGGCTCAAGGATGTTGAGGCTCGCAGCAGGCGACGGTACGTCGATCTGATGGCGAACGAAGACGCGAGGGCGACGGCGATTGCGAGAGCCACCGTGATCTCTGAGCTTCGCCGCCAGTTCGAGGGTCGGGGATACATTGAGGTCGAGACACCGGTGCTGCTCCCTCAAGCAACGGGGGCGACCGCACGCCCGTTCAGAACGCATCACAACACCCTTGATCAGGACATGTATCTTCGGATCGCTACCGAGCTCTACCTGAAGCGACTGGTCGTAGGCGGTCTGGAACGTGTTTTTGAGATCGGACGGATCTTCCGCAACGAAGGAATTGATTCCTCGCACAATCCAGAGTTCACAATGTTGGAGTCGTACGAGGCGTTTGCTGACTACGAGGACATCATGTTGCTCGTCGAGGAGGTGGCGGCCGCTTGTGCAATCGCCGTGACCGGGGATACGACGATCAACTACATGGACCGTTCGCTGTCCCTCGCCGGTCCGTACCGGCGGGCGTCGATGCTTTCGCTCGTGCAGCAGGAGGTCGCCGCCGATATTGACTACGACACGGATGTCGACGATCTTCGAGCGCTCGCACGTTCGCACGGCGTGGAACCCGAGGATCATTGGGGGAGCGGCAAACTCATTGAGGCGCTGTTCGACGAGGTCGTGGAGCCAACGTTGTGGGATCCGATCTTCGTGACCGAACACCCGATCGAAATCTCTCCTTTGTCACGTGCGCATCGTTCCAAGCCACATGTGACCGAGCGGTTCGAGCTGTTCATCGCAGGCGATGAGTATGCGAACGCCTTTTCTGAGCTCAATGATCCGTTTGACCAGCGATCGAGGTTCGAGGACCAGGCTGCATCGAGGCAAGCAGGAGACGATGAAGCGCATCCTGTGGACGATGACTACATCCTGGCACTCGAATATGGGCTTCCTCCGACCGGCGGGCTTGGGATCGGTGTCGACCGGCTTGTCATGCTGCTCACGGACAAGCAGCACATCAGGGAAGTGATTCTGTTCCCAACCATGCGACCCGAGTAGTCACTTTGCGAGTTCTGCATCGTGGCCGGCATTTCGCGTAGAGTCGGCGAATCGAGCGGGAGCGTTGGGTATCGCCGGCCAGCACACAATCAGATCTTCTCACGGTGTTGCTCGATGGCTGCTCGTGGTGGCAATCGGAGTTGTGGCCCTCGGCGCCCTTGTCGTCGTCTTTGTGGTCGCCCAGAACGGTGGTACCGAGGAGCCTCTGTCGGCACCGTCTTCGACATCTGGAAATCAGAACGAAGGTCAGGAATCGCAGGCTGAGTCCCAGGCCACAGACACCGAGTCGCAGGAAGCCAACACGGCGGGCGACGACGGTGACGCCGTTGGGGGAGAAGCATCTGGCTCTGGTTCAACAGAGACGTTCGGTGACAGCGCGACTGCAGCAGCCCTGAAGAACATTGCCCCTGCGTACGGAGCTGACGGCGACACGGCGGTCTCGTGCATCGACTCAAACGTTGCAGGCGGCTTCACGGACGAAGAGCTTCGCATCATTCACGACGACCCGAACGCTGCCACGTGGCCTCCGGGTCTTGCGGAGAAGTTCGCCTCCGTCTTGGAGACATGTATCCCTCTCGAACCGTTCTACAAGATGCAGTTCGGGGCGTTCCAGTTCGAGAATGCGGCGTGCGTGGACATCATGACCTCCTACGTCCTCGCCGCCTACTCGTGGACAGTCTTCCTGCTCAAGGGGATTCTTGATGCAGATCAGTACGCAAAGCTGCAAGCAGAGTTTGATGCGTACGTCGGCGCCGGCTATGCCGCGAACAACTGCTTCAGCACGTGAGATCTATGAGCGGGCTGAGGCCACACGATCCAGCAGGTACTGGTCGAGGTTGTGGAGCACCTCCATCAGCGGATTGTTCGGAATCCGCTGTGCAGCCTTCTCGGCGAGCCTGATTCGCTCGACCGCTTGGTCCAGCGCGACATCAACGAAGCCGCCGCGAACGGTGAGGTCGATCACCTCGGTGATCCGCTCGTCGCTGTACGGATGACCGTCAACGAGCAACTCACGAATGCGGGCTCCGTCGGATCCGTCTGCAGCGAGCAGCACAGGCAACGTGAAGGTGCCCTCGCCGATGTCACTTCCCGCCGGCTTCCCGAGGAACTCCTCGCTTGCGATCAGGTCGAGCACGTCGTCGGTGATCTGAAACACCATGCCCATCTCCCACGCCCACTCCGAAATGGCATCGACGGCATCACGGTCGGCGCCGCCTGTGATGGCTCCGAGGCGGGCTGAGGTGCGAATTAGGGACGCTGTCTTCCCTCCGATGACGGTGTGATACCCGTCTGGTCCGTGGTCGAAACCATCGGCATACACGAGCTCTCCGACCTGTCCTTCGCACAATGTGGCGTAGGTCCTTGCGATGAGAGCGACGGCTTCTTCGCCGAGAGGCGCGGCGACCTCCGAGGCCCGGGCGAGCAGGAAGTCTCCAGCGAGGATCGCAACTGTGTTGTCCCAGTTGTGGTTGACGCTCGACTTTCCCCTTCGGGCGTCGGCTTCATCGATCACGTCGTCGTGGTAGAGCGATCCGAGGTGCACAAGCTCGACTGCGACCCCTGCCTCGACAGGGCCATCGCCAGTTGCACTTCCGAGCTCCGCCGCAACCTGGGCAAGGAGTGGTCGATAGCGCTTTCCGCCAGCCGACAAGAGGTGTTGCGCGATCTCGGTCAGGAAGGGTGTTTCGGCCACCGTGACCTCAGTGAGGCGCTCCTCAACCGCTGCCATCCGTTCCCACACCCTTGGTATAGGGACGAGTTCTTGAAAGATGGGCTGGTCCACGAGAATTCACTCCGGGAGCTGGAATGCCGATGGTACATCGTGCGTTCTCGATAGCGACCAGCGCGGCCAGTACCGCTGGATCAGGTTCCCGGGGGTATGGGGGCTCCGCTCCTATACTCCAAGAGGCGCCCCGATTCGGAGCGCCATAGATGTATATGAGGGTTGAAGGACGTTGTTCGAACGTTTCACTGACAGAGCTCGAAGGGTGGTCGTGCTTGCCCAGGAAGAAGCGCGGCTCCTCAACCACAACTACATCGGCACCGAGCACATCCTGCTCGGGTTGATCCATGAGGGCGAGGGCGTAGCTGCCCGTGCGCTTGAAGGAATGGACATCAACCTTGAGTCTGTGAGAAGCCAGGTCGTCGAGATCATCGGTCAGGGGTCACAGGCTCCATCCGGTCACATTCCATTTACACCGCGGGCAAAGAAAGTTCTTGAGCTTTCGCTCCGCGAAGCACTCCAGCTGGGCCACAACTACATCTGCACCGAGCACATCCTGCTCGGATTGATCCGAGAGGGCGAAGGAGTTGCCGCTCAGGTCCTCGTCAAGCTTGGCGCTGAGCTGACGAAGGTTCGCCAAACGGTCATTCAGCTGCTTTCAGGCGTCCAAGGAGAAGAGGGCGGCAGTCCCGGTGCTCCACAGGGCGCCGGATCAGGCAGCGGACGAGGCGAGGGAAGCTCGTCTGGTTCAGCCGTGCTCGACCAGTTCGGTCGCAACCTTACCCAGCTCGCACGCGAGCAAACGCTGGATCCAGTCATCGGCCGAGCGAGCGAGATCGAGCGTGTGATGCAGGTGCTCTCACGCCGGACCAAGAACAACCCAGTTCTGATCGGTGAGCCTGGAGTAGGCAAGACCGCGATCGTCGAAGGGCTTGCACAACAGATCGTTGACGGCACGGTCCCCGACACCCTCACCAACAAGCACATCTACACCCTCGACCTCGGCGCTCTCGTGGCTGGATCCCGCTACCGCGGAGATTTCGAGGAGCGCCTCAAAAAGGTGTTGAAGGAGATTCGCACAAGAGGCGACATCATCCTGTTCATCGATGAGATCCACACGCTGGTGGGTGCAGGTGCAGCCGAAGGTGCGATCGACGCAGCGAGCATCCTCAAACCGATGCTGGCTCGCGGAGAGCTTCAAACCATTGGTGCGACCACCCTTGAGGAGTACCGCAAGTACCTCGAGAAGGACTCTGCATTGGAGAGGCGATTCCAGCCGATCCAGGTCGATGAGCCATCGATCGCGGACACAATCCGCATCCTTGAAGGCCTACGCGAGTCGTACGAGGAGCATCACAAGGTTGAGTTCACCGAACAGGCCCTTGTGAACGCAGCAAACCTTGCGGACCGCTACATCGCCGACCGTTTTCTGCCGGACAAGGCCATCGACCTTCTTGATGAGGCCGGTAGCCGTATGCGTCTTCGACGATCGAACCTTCCTGAAGAGGTGAAGGAGATCGACGATCAGATCGGCAAACTCCGAACGGACAAGCGTGAGGCAGTCCTCGCACAGCAGTACGAGCGTGCCGCGCAACTTCGCGATCGCGAACGTGAGCTCGTTGCCGAGCGCTCAGAAGCCGAATCGACCTCAACCGCCGAAGGCCAGACCTTCAAGGCGACGATCGATGAGGAAGAGATTGCCGAGGTTCTTGCCCAGTGGACCGGGATCCCCGTGCATCGACTCACCGAGGAGGAGACGGAGAAGCTCCTCAACATGGAAGAAGAGCTGCACAAGCGGATCATCGGCCAGGAGGACGGCATCACCGCGGTCTCGAAGGCCATCCGAAGGACCCGTGCCGGTCTGAAGGATCCGAAGCGACCATCAGGGTCCTTCATCTTCCTTGGGCCATCAGGTGTCGGAAAGACCGAGACAGCCAAGACACTCACCGAGTTCCTCTTTGGTGACGAATCTGCATTGATCCAAATCGACATGTCCGAGTACATGGAGAAGCACGCGGTCAGCAGGCTCGTCGGCTCGCCCCCGGGTTACGTTGGCTACGACGAGGGTGGGCAGCTCACCGAAGCGGTTCGCAGAAAGCCATTCTCTGTGGTGCTGTTCGATGAGATCGAAAAGGCACACCCTGATGTGTTCAACATCCTGCTCCAGATCCTTGAGGACGGACGTCTGACCGACTCGCAGGGTCGCACGGTCGACTTCAAGAACACCGTGATCATCATGACGTCAAACCTCGGAACAGCTGATCTTCGCAAGTCGAACATCGGGTTCTCCGAGCGGTCGGACGAGATGAACTACGACAAGATGCGTGAGAAGGTGATCGAGGCGCTGAAGACGCACTTCCGTCCCGAGTTCCTCAACCGTATTGATGAGGTCATCGTGTTCCACGAGCTCACGATGGAAGAGGTCAAGCTGATTGTTGATCTCCTTCTCAGCAGGGTGCGAGAGCAGCTCGAAGGGCAGGCACTCGACCTCATCCTCACCGATGACGCCAAGGAGCTCCTCGGGAAGAAGGGGTACGACCCGCAGCTTGGCGCTCGTCCGCTGCGTCGTGCAATCCAACGAATGCTCGAGGATCCGCTGTCGGAGAAGGTGCTCTTCAAGGAGTTCCCAGCCGGAAGCACGATTCTCGTGACCGTCGATGGCGAGGACGGAGAGTCGCTGGCGTTTGAGGCCGTCGAAACACCCGACCAACCACCTGTCGAGCTTGCTGAGAACTAGCAAGAGCCACGCTCCAAGCACACGGAAAGCCCCGCTGTCAACAGCGGGGCTTTCTCGCGTTCCGACAACCACTCGTGGGCCGAGGACACCTACACTTCGAAGCACTCCCCCGAAGGTTTATCTGGGTCGGGAGATTTTCCAAATACGACGAACGAAAGGGTGCACTAATGCGCTCAGGGCTCAAGAAGCGCGGAATGTTCCTCGCGCTGCTGCTCGTACTCGCACTGGTCGCCGCTGCCTGCAGCGACGACGGTGGCGAAGAGACAACGACCACCGCCGCTGCTGGTGGCGAAGAGACAACGACCACCGCTGCTGGTGGCGAAGAGACAACGACCACTGAGGCTCCGGCCGAGGAGACCACGACGACCGTCGCTGCTGGCGGCGGCGAAGGCGTGCTCGTTGGTATGGCGTACGACATCGGCGGACGTGGTGACAAGTCGTTCAACGACTCTGCTGCCGCAGGTCTCGACCGTGCCGTTGCTGACTTCGGAATTGAAGCTCGTGAACTCGAGCCATCCGCTGGTGGCGAGAACCGCGAAGAGAACCTCCGCCTGCTTGCTGAGAGCGGCCACGAGCTGACCTTCGCAGTCGGATTTGCCTTCGGTGATGCGGTCACGGCCGCCGCCGTTGACTTCCCCGACACGAACTTCGCCATTATCGACTCCGTCGTTGATGCTCCGAACGTCGTGTCACTCGTCTTCGCTGAGGAGCAGGGTTCGGCACTCGTTGGTGCCGCAGCCGCACTCAAGACGCAGACCAACAAGATCGGGTTCATCGGTGGTGTTGCTGGGCTTGGATTGATCGAGAAGTTCGAGGCAGGATTTGCCTTCGGTGCTGCTCAGGTCAACCCTGACGTTGAGATCATCGTTCAGTACCTGACTGAGTTCCCTGACTTCGCTGGATTCACTGATCCTGCAAAGGGCAAGGAAGCCGCACTCGCCATGTACCAGGACGGTGCTGACATCGTCTACCACGCTGCTGGTGGTTCCGGCGCTGGCCTCTTTGAGGCCGCAAAGGAGACTTCCGAGTCTTCTGGTACCAAGGTATGGGCTATCGGCGTTGACTCTGATCAATACCTGACCGCAGGTGACGAGGTTTCAGAGTTCATTCTGACTTCGATGCTCAAGCGTGTCGATGTTGCGGTCTACTCAACCATCGCGAAGTACATCGAAGGTGGTCAGCAGTCCAACGTCGTGGTCCTTGACCTCGGCGCCGACGGTGTTGCTTACTCCACTACTGGTGGATTTGTCGACGATATCGCAGGCCAGCTCGACGAGCTGCGTTTGAAGATCGTGTCGGGCGAGCTTGAGGTTCCAATCGAGCCTGCTGGCTGATCCCAGCCACAATCAGCCGTTCATTCGGAACAGCGAAGCCCGGGGCGCTAGCCTCGGGCTTCGTTGCATACTGGGCTATACGGACGGATGGCGAGCGAGGAGCCTAGGGCTTGGCGGACAACGGGAGCGCGGTCGAACTCACCGACATCACCAAAACCTTTCCGGGTGTCGTTGCCAATGACGACGTCAATCTCTCGGTCGGTCTTGGCGAGATCCATGCAGTCGTCGGCGAGAATGGTGCAGGCAAGTCGACCCTGATGAAGATCCTGTACGGCATGCAGCAGCCGGACAGTGGACGAATCGCAATTCGCGGCGAAGAAGTCAATCTCCACTCGCCCAAGGATGCAATCAGTCACGGCATCGGCATGGTCCACCAGCACTTCATGCTTGCCGATTATCTCTCGGTTCTGGAGAACATCATCCTCGGAGACGAACCGCGATCAGGTATCCGAATCGACTTCAAGGCAGCGAAGGACCGAATTCTCGAACTGTCCGAGCAATACGGGATGGCGCTCGATCCTGATGCCGCCGTCGAAGACCTCACCATCGGCGAGCGTCAACGTGTTGAGATCATGAAGGTTCTCTACCGAGGCGCCACAATCCTGATCCTCGATGAGCCGACTGCGGTTCTCGTGCCGCAGGAGGTGGATGAGCTCTTTTCTTCCCTCAAAGAACTGCAATCAGAGGGCGTCACGATCATCTTCATTTCCCACAAGTTGGATGAGGTTTTGGCCATATCCGATGGGATCACCGTGATGCGCGGGGGGAAAACGGTTGCTTCGACTGCCCCATCCCAGGTCGATGCGCATGAGCTTGCGGAGCTGATGGTTGGGTCAGAGCTACCGACACCCGAAACCACGTCGTCGACCGTGACGGATGTCGTCGAGCTCTCGGTCAAGAATCTCTCGTCGCTCCACTCGGATGGCCGTTATGCCATCGAGGATGTGTCGTTCAACATTCGGCGGGGCGAGATTGTGGGCATCGCCGGTGTCGAGGGCAACGGCCAAGGCGAACTAGTCGACACGATCATGGGTATCCGTGAGGCTTCCTCGGGGACAATTGAGCTTCACGGCGACAACATCTCACGGCTGCACACCAAAGAGCGTCGGACAGCAGGGATCGGAATCATCCCGGAGGACCGCCATCGTCAGGGACTTCTGCTCGATGCACCCTTATGGGAAAACGCGATGCTTGGCCACCAGTCGGTAAAACCTTTCTCGAAGGGCATGTTCATCGATCGTAAGGCTGCACGAAGCCTCACGGAGGACGTGGTCGAGCGGTTCGATGTGCGCACCCCCTCTGTCGACGTGGATGCAGTTGCCCTGTCTGGCGGTAACCAACAGAAGCTCATCGTCGGCAAAGAGATGATCCTGGACCCACGGGTACTCATCGCCGCACATCCAACCCGAGGGATCGATGTTGGCGCCCAGGCAGCCATTTGGGACGAGCTCAGAGACGCCCGAAAGGAAGGGCTTGCGGTTCTGCTGATCTCGGCGGATCTTGAGGAGCTGATCGGGCTGTCAGACACGCTCCTCGTGCTCTTCGAAGGCAAGATCGCTGCCCAGCTGGATCCATCCAATGTCACTCCGACGACTCTTGGCTCCTATATGACTGGTGTGTCTGTCGAGGAATCGGCATGATGAAGCGGATTGGTTATGCGCTCTTGGCGCCTGCGATCGCCCTTGCGTTTGCCGTAGGTGTCGCCGCTCTGGCGTTGATCGCTGTGGGTGTGAACCCGATTGAGGCTTTTGGGCTTATGTGGGACTTTGGAACGACATCGACATCGGTCGCATCGATCATCAACCGCTCTATACCGTTGTACATCTCTGCTGTCGCGGTCGCCATCGGATTCAAGATGGGCATGTTCAACATCGGCGTCGAGGGCCAGTATCTCGTGGCAGCACTGTTTGCGGGCTGGGTTGGTGGCTCGATCGCCGTCTGGGCCCCGCTCCACGTGCTCATCATCGTATTGGTGGCGGTGGGTGTCGGTGCGATCTGGGCAGGGATAGCCGGCGTTCTCAAGGTCACCAGAGGCGTCAACGAGGTCGTGGCGACGATCATGTTGAACTTCATCGCATTCTCGGTGGTTGGCTTCTTCCTCGGGAACTACTTCTCTGTCGACTCGGGATCGCTGAACCAAACGACTCCGCCGATTCCTGATTCGGGGCTCTTGCCTGACCTGAACTGGATCTTCCCAGCGCTCGGGTTCACCGAACCCCGCGGTATCGAGCTCCAGGGATTCCTGATCGGAGCCATCATCGTCGGTGTCTTGTACCACCAGTTGGTTTGGAAGACGCGTTTTGGATTCGATCTTCGGGCATCAGGCATGAATCCTGGTGCGGCAAGGATGTCTGGTGTCAACCCCAAGAAGATGATTCTCTACACCATGTTGATCTCAGGCGGAATTGCAGGTCTCGTCGGTATCTCGACCATGGTTGGAAAGTTTGGTGCTTACACGCAGGACTTCCCGAGAGGCTTCGGATTTGCCGGCATAGCGGTCGCCTTGCTCGGAAGAAACAACGCAGTCGGCATGGCCTTTGGTGCAATCCTCTTCGGATTCATGGATAGATCTGCCCTCATCCTCGACCTCAACGACATCCCCAAAGAGGTCGTCCAGATCATCCAGGGCGTTGTTGTGCTCGCAGTTGTGATCGCCTACGAGGTTGTCAACCGCTTTATCAAGAACCGCGAGATCAAGGCGGCGGCCGAGGCAACAAAGGCCATGACGATTGAGTCAGGGGAGGTGGCGGCATGACACTCGACACAAGGCCGGCCCCTGCAGAGGACGTTGATCCACCCACGAGATTCAAGGTCTCTGGCACGACGAAGTACATCCTCATCGGCGTGCTTGGTCTCTTGGTGCTTTCGATCGTGCAACAGGTCGAAGGTACGAATCAGTTGACCGCTGCAGGTACGTGGGGTGCTGCTCTCAGACTCACCGTACCGATCATGCTTGCCGGTCTCGGCGGCCTGTACTCGGAGCGGTCCGGCATCGTCAACATCGGTCTCGAAGGCATGATGATCGCGGGTACGTGGTTTGGAGCCTGGGCCGGTTGGCAGTACGGCCCTTGGATGGGCGTGCTGTTTGGCATGCTCGGTGGAGCGATCTTCGGTCTGATCCACGCGATAGCCACAGTCACGTTTGCGGTTGATCAGATCGTGTCCGGTGTTGCGATCAACCTGCTCGCTCTCGGCTCCATGCGGTTCTTGTCAAGTGTCGTGTACACGGAGGACACCGGAGGCGGCGCAACACAGTCTCCAAGAATCCAGGGCTTCATCCCAACATTCGACGTGCCGCTCTTATCCCCCTTCTTCAATTCTGTTGCGGACAAGGGCTGGTTCTTCATTTCGGATGTGGCAAGCATCTGCGCGGGCTTGACCACCCAGTTGTCGTGGTTGACCGTGATTGCACTCGCTCTCGTGCCGTTCACATGGTGGCTGCTGTGGCGAACGGCATGGGGTCTCCGTCTGCGATCCGCCGGTGAGAATCCGTGGGCCGCTGAGTCGCTTGGCGTTCCTGTGTTGCGGATGAAGTACTGGGCGGTGCTGATCTCCGGCAGTCTTGCAGGGATGGGTGGTGCCTACTTGGTGGTCGTCCAGGCAGGCATCTACCGAGAGGGAATGACTGCGGGTCGAGGCTTTATCGGTCTCGGTGCGATGATCTTTGGCAACTACAACCCGTTTGGGCTGCTTGCCGGCGCAGGAATCTTCGGGTACTCGGACGCATTGAGGCTCCGACAGGACTCTGTTCACGGGATCATCCTCCTGATTGCTGCCGGGCTTGTCCTGCTCACGATCGTCAGCATCTTTCGAAAGAAGTACCAATCGGCGGCGACACAGGCAGTGTTCGCCCTGTTGTTCTTCATCTGGTGGTTCACGACCGACGATGTTCCTAGTCAGATCGTCACCGCAACGCCGTACATCATCACGCTGCTGGTTCTGTCGCTTGCAACCCAGCGTCTGCGGATGCCTGCTGCGGACGGTATCCCGTACCGCAAGGGTGAGGCGCACTGACGCACCGTTGGGCCATGACCGCTCCGAGTTGGCCTGATGTGAGGCCACTTCTGGGTCTCCTTGAATTGACTAGTCATTTCTCTCAAGGGAGGACCGCGCCGTTCCGATATCGCTGAAGTGGACAACAAGCCCCTGATGTGGTGTGTGAATGGACTTCCAAAACGATCCTGAGCTCGAGAAGCTCTTCAAGGACGAACTCGATGAGCGATCCCGCTCCCTCGCCGATGGTGCGCGGGCGATGGCGGCCGACGAAATTACACCGGATCTTGCCGGGACGATGCTCCGCGAGGGGCACACGATCAAGGGAACCGGCAGGGTCATGGGTTACGAAGGCATCGCCCGTGGTGGCGAGACCTGTGAACTCGTGTGGCGTTGGGTGCAGCAGGGAGATCTGCAGCCCTCGTCGATGCTTGCACGAACCTTGGAGCACCTCGCAGATTCGATTCCCGTAGCGCTGGAGGGTGACGAAGGCCCGGTGTCTGTCGCCATTGATACAGTGCGCGCACTGATCGTGGATGATGACCTGGTGTCCCAACTTCCCGAGCCGATGGGCATCGATACTGATCACAGTGACGATGCGGCCGACGCACCCGAGGAAGCTGCGGATACGCTATCTGTTGAAGCTGAGCCGACGGTCGAGGCCACAGTTCCTGTCGTGCCTGCAGCGGACCAGACCGAGCCCGAGCCACTGGGTGAGCCCGAGCAAGCTGTCGAGCTGGACCAGTCGGCAGAGACTGTTGATGTTCGCACCGGCGCAACGGAGACCCTGGATGAATCCGATATCGCCGATGTCACAGCAGCGCTCGATGCGATCGAGCGAGAAGTCGCAGCCGATCGTGCGGACGATGCGCCCACAGCGGCTTCGGTACCAGTG
>JBPCTY010000059.1:0-4322 GCA_051011415.1 Acidimicrobiia bacterium | reverse complement strand
GAAGAGCAGCTTGCGAGTAGGACGGCGCCAAGTAGGAGAACGAGAGTCAGAGTTCGCATCACTCGAGACGCGGGTGAGTTGTGGCGGGGATTTTTGCCCCACCACAACTCGGTAGCGGACTTGTGTCCTTCAGCCATTCTTGCGGGACACCGTGAGGCCAAAGGCCAAGGTGCCTGCGATCGCAACTGCTGCGATCATGCCTGCCACCGGAAAGGCACTCTCAACAGGGCTGTTGCCCGTTGGAACGCCTTCAGGAGTTTCACCAAGTCCTGAGATCGTTTCAGTCAGGATTGGGAGCGGCAGCCCGTCGGATGCCTGACCCGTTGCGTAGACGATCAGCGACTCGCCGTCGGCGACTGCAATGTCAGCAGGTCCGAATGCGACGACCGAATCATCGGCGGCGACAACCACGTCGACGTTGTATGTGTCGACCGGCAGGTCCGCGGTTCCTTCTCCGGCGTTCGACAGGGTGTTCACAACATCAGGGAAGACGACGCTCTTTGGCTCGCCCGCTCGCACATTCACTGCTGGAGCAGCTGCTGCGTGACGCACTGTCAGTCGGCCTTCACCGGCTGCGATGCTCGATACATCGTTTTGGAAGATGCCGAGGCCAGGGACGCCAGCTTCGTCATACTGGGCGATAATCGTGAAGTTGCCCTCGGCTGGCAGCGTGACATTGCCCGCGTCGATTACGACTGTTCCGTCGCTTGAAAGCCTGACCTGGAGATCGACAAGCTCTGCGCCAGCGAGAGCTGAGAGATCTTGGGTCTGTGAGTACTCGAAGTTCTCGAAGACTGGGTCCCCTGCGACATAGACATCGACAACCGCGCCAGGAATACCGTGAATCAGGTGGATTCGAGCTGCCGTCTGTGCGGATGCCGGAATCGCAAAGGCCATAACCATCAGTGCCATTGCGAAGACTGTGATAATGCGCTTCATTTTCTGTCCCTCCTCAGGGTCGTGTAAGCCCTATACGGAGGCGTTTCCTGCGTTGGATGTATATTTAGCACTAATGCATGGTAGGTGAAAGAACCGACTCTGCTCCACCTAGGTGGACAGAGACGTGCCTTCTGATTCGGCGCTGGCCCTGTCCCCCCCCAGCGTGGCCAGCAATGCGTCTGACGAATTGGGGCGCTGGCCGCCCCCCTCGTCGAGGTCTCCGCGTTCAGTCAGTGTGAACAGCCACAGGAGGGCGGGAACAGCGATGAGGCTTGCCGCAACGAATGCCACGACCAAGCTGGCCAACACAGCGTCGCTTGCCGCGCCTTGCTCCACGGTCACATATCCGGGAAGCAGCCAGGGATACTGGCCCACACCCCAACCCCAGATCACGAGCGTTGTCGCGATCGCTGCTCCGACCCGAGCGAGTGAATACTTTCTGGAGCGAATCAGGAGGAGCGAAGCGACCCCGGCCAGAGCGGAGCCAACGATTATCGCAAGCCCCAGCCCGTCAATCAGACCATCAAACAACAACGGTGCATCAACCCGAATGACGAGGATCCCGGCGAGCGCCAATGCCCCTGCCACCACACCCGCCACCAGGGCCCTGACACGAAAGTACTTTGCGAGATTCGGGTCGCCTGCTCGCACAGAATCTCGGGATGTCAACACTGCTGCGAGATAGGCGCACACGACCACCGCCATTGAGGCACCCAGTCCAGATGTGGGATTGAGCCAGGAGGTCCATGGATCACCCGCAGCGTTGCCCGGCGGCACCCTCCCAGACGCAACTCCACCGACGACTGCGCCAAGAAACGCCGGCGTCAGAAGAGAAGCACCCGCAAACGCCGCCCCCATGATTCTTGCTCTTGACAAGCTCGGCGCCCACTTCCGAAACGCGAAGGCTGACCCACGAAAGATGATGCCGAACGCCGCAAGCATCATCGGGATATACATCGTTGTCATGATCGACACGAAGGCTTCCGGAAAGGCGGTCCACAAGTAGACGAGCACGAAGATCAGCCATACGTGGTTCGCCTCCCAGACTGGCCCGATTGACCGCTCAAGTTGATCACGGACAGGCGCCCCGCGCTTGGGTCCACCAGCCAAGAGATCCCAGATACCAGCACCGAAATCTGCGCCACCGAACAAGGCGTAGGCCGTTACTCCGATCCAAATGATCAACAAAATGGCTTCGACCATCATGACGCAGTCTCTCGATCGGGAAGCGGTCCGTAGGGAGCTGGCACGTCCTCACCTTCACGCATGCGTCGGCCAATTATTCGAATCACGGTGACAGTCAGGATCCCGAGCACGACATATATCAGGCTGATCGCAATTGCAGATACGACAATGCCACTTGAAGAAGAGACGGCATCCGTGGTCCGCACCTGTTGCCATACGATCCATGGCTGTCGGCCAACCTCGGTGGTAGTCCAGCCGGCCTCCATCGCAACAATTGCCGCGATCCCGGCCACCGACGCCGACCGCCAGAACCACCGGGACTCAGGCGGCCCTCGACGACGCCACCACACGAATGCGAACCAAACCGAGAGCAAGAGCAACGCCGTGCCGATGCCGACCATGATTTGAAACGCCCAATGCACCACATTCACTGGGGGTAGGTCCTCTTCATTGACCACGTCGAATCCCGGAACTTCACCGTCGACGCTTCTTGTCGCAAGCCAAGACGCAAGACCAGGGATCTCGATCGCTCCGACGACCTCACCATCAACGTATATCCCCCCAATAGTCAGCGGCGCTCGTGAGCCGGACTCCGGCAGCAGTTCCATCGCAGCGAATTTGGATGGCTGCGCTTCCACAAGGCGCCGCGTCGCAACGTCACCAATCAATACCTGGACTGGAGTCGCAACGGCCGCAACAGAGAATGCGATGAGGAACCCGAGCCGCGTAATTCGCGATCGATCCCCTCGCAACCGGCGAATGGCGTACACAGACGCAACCATGAACCCCGACACCATGTAGGCGGCAAAGAGCATGTGGGACCACTGAACCAAAGCCGCATCGTTGAACATGGCCGCCCACGGATCAACATTGATGATCGAGCCGTCGGCAGCGACGTCGAACCCGCTCGGTGAGTTCATCCAGGCGTTGGCAGCAACGACAAAGAAGGACCCAGCCATCCCGGCGAGTGCAATGGGTGCCAACATCCACGAGTGAAGGCGAGCTGGTAGGCGGGACCATCCATACAAATAGATCGCGATAAAGATCGCTTCTACGAAGAAGGCAATGCCCTCGAGGGCAAACATGAGGCCCACAACGTCACCGTATGGTCCCATTAGGCCTGGCCAGAGTGCGCCCAGTTCGAAGCTGAGGATGGTCCCGCTGACGGCCCCAACCGCAAATAGAACGGCCATGGTCTTTGCCCAACGCTTGGCCAGCCGGAGGGCATCCACATCGCTCCGCCGCCAGCCCAATCGGTGGGCAATGAACGCGATGAGGGGGAAACCGATGCCAAAACAGGCGAGGATGATGTGGAACCCGAGACTGATCGCCATCTGATAGCGGGCGGCCATGAGGTTGGCTTCGGTCGCCGCAATAAGCGGGTCCATCACTCTCCTCGAGAGGTAGACACTGAAGGTAGCGATCACTCCGACAATCAAGACGTTGGCAACGTCGCTTCATTCGGGCTCAGGAAGCCCCACAGCGGGGTAATCGATTGACCTGACCGAGGGACCTTGGCCCTATGCAGGCTGGTAGGTTCGCTCTCGGTTGCTGCCCAATTGAACCAACGCCAAGGAGGCGGAACGGTGACGACACGAGACCTCAAACCCCCACCATTCGAAGGAACAGACGTCAATCATGTGGCGCTTCGCGTTGCGGATCTTCGACGGTCACGGGACTTCTACATCGCTGCGTTCGGTGCGGTGGTGACAAACGAGACACCAACCGCTTGCTTTCTCCAGATTGGCGGAAGTGACTTCATCGCGCTCTTTCCAACCGACGACCCGCACATCGAGCACTTCTGCATCACAGTCCCTGATTACGACCCCGACGCAGCAGAAGCCAAGTTACGAACAGCTGGGCTCGAGGTCATTCGTCGAGAGGACCGTCTGTTCTTCCGTGATCCAGACGGGCTACTTGTCCAGATCTCTGGCCCACCGGGCGGCCCAGGAACCTCGCACTTCTAGGTCCGAGCCTCACACTCCTGGCCCCCAAGAAGTTTCGAATCTGCTGTCCTTATCCGAGGTCGCCGTTCGTAGGTAGTGTGAATGCGGGAACACCCCGCACCGACTTGAGGAGCTCCCATGAGCCAGTACCTACTTTCCGTCCACGCTGTTGAGGGCCAAGCCCAGCCACAGCCGACGCCAGAACAAATGCAGGAGTTCATGCAGCGGGTGCGCGACCTGGAGACCGAGATG
>JBPCTY010000058.1:0-6384 GCA_051011415.1 Acidimicrobiia bacterium | reverse complement strand
GTCCTCACCAACGACGCGGAAGCGAATCGACTCCTTGTCGAAGACGACTGGGGATTCCTGTGCGGGGTGCTCTGTGACTATCAGATGCCAGCAGACCGAGCTTGGGCGACACCCAAGCGTCTCGCAGACCGCCTTGGTGGATGGAGCGTCGAGCTCGTTGCCTCCAATCCTCAGCGCGTTCGCCAGGCATTCGTCGGACCACCTGCAATCCACCGCTTCCCGAACCAGACGTCTGGGTTCGTCATCGAAGGGGCACGGCGAGTCATCGAGGACTACGGCGGGCAAGCGGGCGCCATTTGGGGAGACGTGCCAACTGCAACGGAGCTTCAGACTCGGCTCAGAGCGTTCAAAGGCATCAGCCAAAAGAAGGCAGCGATGGCGGTGGAGATCCTCTACGCACAGCTCGGCGTTGAGATCGCCGAGATGAGTGGGTCCGACATTGCATACGACGTGCATGTGCGGCGAGTGATGCTGCGCACAGGTCTCGCCGAACGAGACGACGTCAACCACATGGTCGAACGCGCAAGGGAGCTCCATCCTGAACGACCCGGCGCCCTTGACCTCCCGATGTGGGAGATTGGCCGCACGTGGTGCCACAAGACCGACCCCGAGTGTGATGCGTGCGTGATCGGGCACATCTGCCCCAGAGATGTCACGGCGGCAGCTGAGGTACGAGGTGCGTGACAGTTCACGAGCTTCGGCGTAGCCACCACACGGCCAGGTTGCCCCCGGCGACGATCCGCTCCTTGTCGATCTCGACCGACATGGGAAGCGCGTTGGGCACGCCCCCTTTGGCCATGAAGTAACGCCAAGCTCGGTAGTGGCGCCCGCCCGCCATCCGTTCTGTCGCATACGAGAAGCCTCGCCAGGCCTTGCCCTTCCATCGAAGCGATCCAGCGCGGTAATCGACAACCAATGCTGTGCCTCCGAGAGTTGTCACGCGAACCATTTCGGATATCACCACCATGGCTGTCTCCGTGTCGAGTTCATGGAGGAACAGCGACGTGACAGTGAGATCGAACGTCTCGTCGTCGTACGGCATGTCGGTTGCATCGCCGAGCGTGAGATCCGCGCCATCCCCGAGCCGCTCCGTTGCCACCGCAAGCATCGACTCCGACAGGTCAATGCCTGCACATTCAGCCCCTGCATCAAGGCAAGCTTCGAGATAGACACCGGTACCGCACGCAACGTCCAGAACCTTCATTGCTGGTGTTGGTGGCTCCAGTTGAAGGACAAGGTCGCGGAGAGGCCTGCTCACCGGACCCAGCACTGTGTCATACCACTTGGCAATCGAGCCGTATGCGTCCTCAGCCATGGGCCGACCCTACCGACCTGCCCATCTGGGTTGCTAGGTTCGGCCGGGTGAGGAGGTCACCTGGATGGCGAACGACGTTGACGAATGGTTTGCGGGCAAGGAGCACCCTCAGGAGCCGGCGATGCAGCAGGTCCGTAAGGTCATCATGGCTACCGATCCTCGGGTCACCGAAACGATCAAGTGGTCGACACCTACGTTCATGTACGAAGGGAACATCGCAAGCTTCAACCCTGCGAAGAACTTTGTCAGCCTGCTGTTTCATCGTGGTGCCGAGATCCCCGGCGATCATCCGAGGCTCGAAGGTGAGGGGAAGCTCGCTCGCACGATGCGGTTTGCGGATGTCGGCGATGTCGAGGAAGGCGCCGACGACCTGCGGTCGGTCGTTCGATCGTGGATCGAGATGAAGGGAGGCTGACATGGAACGAACCGATGCGAACGTCGATGAACATCTCGCTTCGCTTCCGGACGAGGTTCGTGAAGACATGCAAACGCTGGATGCAATGATCAGCGAGGTGATGGATGGGACCGGGAGAGTGCTCTACACCGGCACGTTCTGGGGAGGATCCGATCAGGAGATCATCGGCTACGGCCCTTACATCTACGAACGACCCAACGGTGTCGAAGTCGACTGGTTCGTCATTGGGCTGGCCGTTCAGAAGAACTATCTGTCTATGTATGTCTCGGCAGTCGATGACGGTGAGTATCTGTCGAAGACGCAGGGTTCGAAGCTCGGCAAGGTCAAGATCGGCGCATCAAGCATCAGCTTCAAGTCTGCGGACGATCTCGACCTCAACGAGCTTCGATCGTTCGTCCAGCGCGCCAGGGATCTTTCGAGTGACTATCTGGATGCTGGTCTCTAGGTCGGGCGCTGGACACAACGTCCGGCCCATGCCGGCAGGGTCGTTGGTCGTTGCGTAGATTGTCTGGATGACCGTGCCCTCAGCACTCATCGGTCGCGACCGGGATCTCGAGAATCTCACGCACCTGCAGGACACTCATCGGCTCGTAACCGTCGTGGGTCCCGGTGGCGTTGGTAAGACAACGCTCGTAAACGCCTCCGTTGAGGGTGTCGCTGGAGTGCTGTTCGGTCGTCTCGCACCTCTACCCGACCGGGATCTTGCAGATGCCCTTGCCGGTGCACTCGGGTTCGGCTCGTACGAGGCGATGCACGCTGCCCTGGCAGACCGCACCGCATTGCTGGTGCTCGACAACTGTGAGCACGTCATCGATGCCGCCGCCGATATCGCGCAGGATCTACTCGACCGCCACCGAGGCCTCTCGATCCTCGCAACCTCTCGCGAGCAGCTTGGGTTGCCAGGGGAGCGCGTGCTTGCCCTCTCTCCGTTGTCGACCGATGGAAGTCCATCACCGGCCGCTGAGATGTTCCTCGCCCGCATGATCGAACGCGGGCTTGCAACGCCAGACGACCTCACGGACATTGAATCGCTCTGTCGAAGCCTCGATGGGTTGCCGCTTGCGCTCGAGTTGGCGGCCTCTCGCGCATCAGCGCTCACGGCACACGACATCGAGCAGAACCTCGCCACTCGACTCGACCTTCTCTCGCGAAAGCGGGAGCGGGGCCCGGAACGACACCAGAGCATCAGTGCGACTGTCGGGTGGTCGTTTCATTTGCTCGAGCCAGACCTGCAAGACACCTTTCTCACGGTCGCCGTGTTCGCAGGTTCTTTCACCGCACGGATGGCAACTGCCATGACCGGCTCCGAGGATCAGGGCGGAGTTTCAGACGCACTCGCAACACTGGTCGAACGGTCTCTCATCGTGCACGAGCCGGCGCGTGGCCGAAGCTGGTATCGGATGCTCTCCACCATCAGGGCCTACGGCGTCGAGAAGCTGAAGCAGGACGATCGCTGGGAGGAGCTGAACGAACGGTTGGTTGACCAAGCGGTGGAGGCGGCTTTGCGGCTTGCAGACCAATCTGTTGCCCAAGACGATCCATCCTTTGCCGAGGAGGTGGGGCGTCTCTTCCGCGTCTTCCGTTCAGCGCTCGACTGGTGCCTCGCCCACGACGAGACACCGAACAGAGCATCCAACATCGTCTTCGCCCTCTTGGGTCTCGAAGACACCGGGTTCCAAGCCGAGGCCGCAGATGCGATCGATGCCGTCGTGAATCGCTGGCAGGTGGAAGATGCACGCATCTATGGCGCTCTGGCCATGATGTCTCGCTCTGCGGGTCAGTTCGATCGAGCAATCAAGGAGGCGGAGCGGTGCGTGGAGCTCGGAGGCGATGGCGTTGTGTTCGGCTACCGAATCCTTGGTTTGAGCGCGAGAGCTCAGGGCGACTACGGCGAAGCAGCCGAGTTTCTCGGTCTCGGTGTCGAGCAGGCTCGGTCAAGCGGGCTCGACGGTCTTGCCTACGAATTGGAGACGCACATCGCCCTGGCCCTCGCCAGATCCGGTGATCTCGATGGTGCGGTCGCTCAGTTCGATCGAATCGAGGCCGAGGCAGCTGAGTTCGGCATGGTTGCCGCCATGGCGCCGCTGATGGCCGGTCTCGTGCTCGTGGCGGAAGATCTTGACGCCTCGATTGCTGCCACTTCCCGTGCGCTGGAGAAGGCCGAGGCGATTGGCTACGCATGGGCGATAAACCACAGCCGCGAACAGCTTGCGATTGCCACATATCTGTCGGGCGACGAAGCAATCGGCATGGCGGAGATGGCCTCGACAGTGGAGTACGCCGCAACACGCGGGAGCCGTTCGGAAACGTGGCTCGGGATCCGCTTCATGGAACGAATGTTCGCATCGCACCATCGGATGGATCTTGCGAAAGCATGCCTCGCCGCATCGAAGCGAGTGTTCGGTACCCCAACACTTGGGCCCACCGAGCAGAACGCACTCGACGCCATCTGGCCGCATCCTGTGGACGATCGCGATGCGACAGTCGTCAGAATCCCTGAACTGTGCAACGAGTTGCGTCTCCTTGCCGAGTCCATCGACGCCTCATCAGCTCCACATCCGACCAACCCCGAAATGGCCCGAAGCGGTGAGATGTGGATTCTCGCTTTCGAGTCCGAGTCGGCAACCCTTGCCGCCACCAAGGGTCTGGTGGACATCGCCGAACTACTAGCGAGACCCCGCCAGGAGGTCGCATCGATCGATCTCATGGGTGCAGCGGTTGTTACCGGAGATGCGGGACCGATGAGCGACCCTGAAGCTCGGCGCAACTACGAGCGGAGGATCCGTGATCTACAAGAAGCCATCGAGGATGCTGAACAGAACAACGACGTCGCACGAGTCGAGATCGGGACGCTGGAACTCGACACCCTGATCGAACACCTCGCAGCGTCGTATGGGCTTGGCGGCGCACAGCGCACAGTGAGCGACGTGACAGAGAAGGCCCGCACGGCCGTCACTTGGAGAATCCGTTCCGCGATCAAGAAGATCGCACAGGACATGCCATTGCTCGGAACCCACCTCGATCGCTCAATCAAGACCGGCCGGTTCTGTGTGTATGACCCAGAACCACCAACGACGTGGGACGTAACGATGTGATGTGGAACTCACGGTGTGAGGAGTGACCTCACGCCAATGGGGTGAATAGAGGCCGTACCGACGGCACCGCACCTGAAAGGACCACACATGACAACGACAGCCCCAGCTCCGGCAAACACAGCACTGATCGCACCGGGCACTACCGGTCTCGATGAGAGGCTGATCGACTCAGCTACCTGCGCACTCGAACTCTTCAGCATCCACATCGGTCGCACCCTCGGCCTGTACGACGTCGTGGACGGTGGTGTGACTGTTGCAAAGCTTGCGGCACAGACCGGGATCAATTCGCGATATGCCAGGGAGTGGCTAGAACAGCAAACGGTCGCCGGATTCATAGATGTCGACGACGATCGTAGAGATTGGGCTGAACGGCTCTACCGATTGAACGACAGCCAACGTGCGCTGCTGGTTCATGCAAACGACCCGAGCCACGTCAGCCCACTGGCGGACATGATTGTTGGGATCGGCTCGGTGATTCCCGAGGTCGTCGCTGGTTTCACAACAGGCGAAGGCGTTCCGTATAGCCACTACGGAGCAACGTTCCGAGACGGTCAAGCCAACATCAATCGACCCGCATTCGTGAACGATCTGGTCCCCGAATGGGTGACTCCTGCTGTGCCAGACATCGTCGAACGCCTGAGACACGGAGGTCGGATCGCTGACCTTGGATGCGGCGTCGGCTGGTCGACCGTTGCCCTCACCAGAGCCTTCCCGAACACAACCGTTGTCGGGTACGACTCTGACCAAGGAAGCATCGACGACGCTCGTTCGGTGGCCGACTCGCAAGCCGTGCAGGCCGAGTTCAAAGCGGCAGACGCTGCCCAGCTCGCAGACGACGGACCGTTCGACCTCGTGGTCATTCTTGAGGCACTCCACGACATGGCGGACCCAGGCGCAGTCCTCGCAGCCGTACGACGTAGCCTCGCTCCCGGTGGCGCGGTCCTCATTGCAGACGAAGCGGTCGCAGATGAGTTCTCTGCCGATGCCGGTGATCTGGAGCGGATGTTCTATGGATGGAGCGTCGTGCACTGTTTGCCGGCGGCCATGGCAGAGACGCCTTCAGCGGCGATCGGCACTGTCATCCGTCCTTCTCACATTCGCTCCCTCGTCGAGGATGCCGGATATGCATCGTTCGACCACACGGACATCGATGGAGGGTTCTTCAACATCTACGTCGCTCGCTGACCGACCTATCCCAGAAGGAAGGGAGCCGGTCCCGGTTCCCTTCCTTCTGCATGCACGTATTGCCAATTCGTGAACGCGAACGGAATACTCGGGAGCCAGCCGTAGGTTGAGCGCATCGTGACCGTCACACCCCTCCGCCGTCGAATCGCTGCCGTTCTGGCCGCCGGTGCGGTTGTCGCAACCGGATGCACCACAGCGACTACCGAGGAAGTACCTGCCACAGACTCACCGGCAGAAGTACCGACCACTGCGGCCAGCGTCGGCGTTGGAATTCCGCCCTCTGAATCCGCAACTCTCCGCAATCATCTCGACTACCAGTTTCCACCCGCTCCAGCCGTTCCGGAGGGCGCACCGGACGACGCCCTCGTCGAGAT
>JBPCTY010000057.1:0-9965 GCA_051011415.1 Acidimicrobiia bacterium | reverse complement strand
CTCGTACGGTGCTCCGAGCAGTTCGCACATGACGAGCACAGAGAATGGCTGGGCGAAGTCAGCAAGAAGATCGAATCCGATTGGATCCGTCTGCTCCATCAGATCGCGGACTATCTCTTCCATTCTCGGTTGAAGTCCGGCAACGCGCTTTGGAGTGAACTCCCTCGAAAGCAGCGATCGGATGCGGGAGTGCTCGGGTGGCTCCAGCTGCAGCAGGGACCAGCGCTCAACGTCAAGAAATGGTGTGAGCTCGACTGGTGGTGGTGCCACGCCGACTTCATCGTGTGTCATCACGTGCTCGAAGGTTCGACCGAGACGCCTGTCACGAAGCGTCGCAGTCACGTCGTCGTGCCTGGTCAAGAACCAGAGCGGTGGTTCTCCCTCGTCACGATTGGCAGCGAATATGGGCGTTTCCTCGCGTACCGCATTCAGTGTCGGGTACGGATCCTGTTGGAAGTCTGGATCGCTGAAGTCAATCATTGCTTCAGCCTAGAGGGAGCAGGCCGTCAGGCCCCGACAGCGTGTCTCCGGGTCGTTGCCATCGCACTTGGCGTCCGGCGGCGCACATCAACGACCCTGGCGTGTCTGTCACAGAGGGCAACTCCCTCGCGGACCAACATCACGGCCGGATGGCCGCACTTGTCGCACAGTTGGGATCGATTGGTGCTCATACGACAATTGTCGGCACCAATCCGATGCGTATACAGGGTGGTTGCAGAGTGTGCGTACTGACTAGTGCCCTGGGCTACTTCGGTGCCATTCGCAGTGAACCGTCCATGCGGATTGTCTCGCCGTTCATGTAGCCATTGTCAATGATCGCCATCGCCAGGTTTGCGTAGTCATCGGGAGTGCCGAGGCGCTTCGGGAACGGGACGTTCGCCGCGAGTGCATCTCTGATGTCTTCGTTGAGAGAACCAAGAAGCGGCGTATCGATGATCCCTGGTGCAATGGTGTTGACACGAATCCCGACTGAAGAAAGGTCCCGAGCCATCGGCAAGGTCATGCCGACCACGCCTCCCTTTGACGCGGAGTAGGCCGTTTGACCGATCTGACCATCGAAGGCCGCAACCGACGCGGTGTTGATGATCACGCCGCGTTCGCCATGCTCAAGTTCCGCGGTCGTGGCAATAGCGGCAGCAGCCTGCGTGGCGACGTTGTAGGTGCCCAAGAGATTGATCGTTACGACCCGGCCGAATGCTTCGAGGGAGGCTGGATTACCGTCACGATCGATGCTCCGCTCCCCGATTGCGACTCCTGCACAGTTGACAGCCACCCGCAGCGGTGCGGTCTCGGCAGCGACCGATACTGCATGCGCAACCGCATCGGGGTCGGTTACATCGGCGTGGACGTAGGTTGCCGTCGACCCGAGGGTTGCGACGAGTTCGTCCGCTGCCTCGTCGTTGAGGTCGATGATCGTGACGAAGGCTCCGGATTCCGTGAGCGCCTTGGCAGTTGCCGCTCCGAGCCCCGAGGCGCCACCGGTCACTAGCGCTGCTGACTGAGTGATCTTCATGTTGTGATGCTACATGGCACGCAACCCCGGCCCGTCTGCTACCAACCCGACTAGATTTGCCCTATGGACACGAACCACATCGATACCGCCATGGACGATCTCGCTGAGGCAAGCTTGCGATGGGCGCAACTGCCGATCGCCGACAAGATCGCCTACCTCGACTCCATCAAGGATCACACCGTTCGCATCGCGCGTTCGTGGGTCGAGGATGCGGTCAAGGCAAAGGGACTCTCGATGGAGAGCCCCCTCGCCGGTGAAGAGTGGACCAGCGGCCCATTCTCCGTGCTTTCGGTGATACAAGACCTTCGTCGGACGCTCGTGCGGCTATCAGAAGGCGTCGATGTCCTCGATGGCTACACCGTGCGGGAATCCGCTGGCGGAAATGTGGTCGTAGACGTCTTTCCACACACTGTCGATGACAAGCTGCTGTTCTCTGGACTTACCGCTGAGGTCGAGATGCAGGACGACGTGACGCTCGACAATCTCTCGGATCACGTTGCCTCGTTCTACAAGCAAGATGCACCTGAAGGCGACGTGTCCGTCATCTTGGCGGCGGGGAACATCGCTTCAATTGCTGTGCTCGACGTGGTGTATGCGATGTTCAACGAGGGCAAGGTCGCGATGCTCAAGATGAACCCGGTCAACGACTACCTCGGGACGCATTTCGAATCGATCTTTGCCGACCTCGCTCAGAATGGCTTCGTGCGCTTCGCTTACGGCGGTGTCGATGTCGGCAGCTATCTCACAAACCACCCAAGGACCGACTCAGTTCATGTGACGGGACATGCGGCAACCTACGAAGCAATCGTCTTCGGAGCCGGCGAGGACGGCAAGCAGAACAAGCTGACCAACACGCGAATCAACGACCGACCGGTTGGCGCTGAGCTGGGCGGAGTTGGCCCCGTGATCGTGGTTCCCGGAAAGTGGTCGAAGGCCGACATCCGCTATCAGGCAGAACACATCGTGAGCATGAAGATGCACAACTCCGGGTTCAACTGCGTAGCCGGGCAGGTGCTCATTCTCCCGGAGGGTTGGGCACAAGCTGATCAACTACTCGAAGAGATCAGGTCAGTGATGAGTGAAATTGAAGATCGGCCGCCGT
Source organism: Acidimicrobiia bacterium (assembly GCA_051011415.1). Taxonomy (GTDB): domain Bacteria; phylum Actinomycetota; class Acidimicrobiia; order Spongiisociales; family UBA5794; genus SZUA-442. The sequence continues at coordinate 7,350 of JBPCTY010000057.1, read as the reverse complement.
ATTACCCCGGCGCGATTGATCGCATCCATGAGTTCATCGATGACGCGGGCTCTGTGGAGACCTTTGGTCTCGATCACGTTCGCTATCTCGTCACGGGAATCGATGCGGAGTCGGACGCTCTTGCGTTCTCCGAAGAGGTGTTTGGCCCTGCAATAGCAGTGACAACGCTCGCGGCACCAGATGTCGCTTCATATCTCATCAAGGCCGTCCGCTTCGCAAACGAGAAGGTCGCTGGGACGCTTGGTGCAGTGGTACTCATCGACAGGAAGACCCAGCGGCGCAACAGAGATGCTTTCGAAAGGGCGTTGAGCGATCTCGAGTACGGCACGATCGGTGTGAATGCCTGGACCGGAGCTGCCTACTTCATATCCACAGTTGCATGGGGTGCCTACCCCGGGCACACGGACCAGGACATAGGCAGCGGCGTAGGTTCAGTGCACAACACGCTGATGTTCGACAGGCCCAAAAAGTCCATCGCACGAGCGGGGTTTGCTCCAGCACCAAGGACAATGCTCAAGGGTGAGCTCCATTTGAGCCCCAAGCCGGTCTATATGGTTACCAACAAGCAAGCACACAATGTTGGCGAAGCGTTGATTGCTTACTCTGATACCGAGTCCAAGGCGGATATCGCAAAGGTCGCTTCAGTCGCGATCCGGGGTTGAGCGCTCAATTCCAAGATCAGCGAGGGCAGGCGCTATCTCACCGAGTGGGAGCCCCATGACGTTGGCCTTCGAGCCGGTGACCTTCTGCACGAGCCAACCATCGTCGCCCTGCAATGCATACGCCCCTGCCTTGTCCAGCGGTTGCACTCGTTCGACGTACTCATCGAGTTCATCGCGCGACCTATTCGCAAAGGTCACGACCGACTCTGCGATGCCGAACCGCTCTGCCGACCCATCCAACGCAGACCAACCGGTGAGGACGAGATGCGACCGCCCCACCAGAGATGTGAGTATGTCGACAGCGTCCTCGGAGCTTCGCGGTTTTCCTAGAATCGCGTCGTCGCGTACAACGATCGTGTCGGCTGCAAGAACCACACCGGAGCGTCGTGCGAGGACAGTCGACGCTTTCTCATGTGAGAGTCGCAGGACCATCTCGGAAGGCCGTTCTCCATCCCGTTGCGTCTCGTCGATGTCCGCTGGGTCCACGGAAAAGGTGTATCCCGCTGCGGAAAGCAGGAGTGCGCGTCGTGGCGATCCTGAGGCCAAAACAAAGTCGGACATGTCAGAACAGGGACAGGGGTTCGTCGTGGGTTCTGCATTCATCAATTCCGGACCATGGAAGGTTTCTCATGAACACCCATGACCGCCGATGGATAGCGGAAGGACCGAGCGCTGCAAGGGCCGCCCTGTGTCTCGGCCCTGGGTAACCCTTGTTCGAGTCGAAGCCGAACCATGGATAGGAGGTCGCGGCCTCCCTCATCAACCGATCCCGGGTCACCTTTGCGATGATCGATGCGGCAGCGATGCTCAACGACTTTGCATCGCCCTTGACGATCATTGTCGTGTCGACTGTCTCAACGAAATCCCACTTTCCATCGACCAACGCATGGTCAACTTCGAGGTCAATGCCTGCAAGCGCGCGCCTCGTGGCCAGCTTCTGAGCATCGGACATGCCGAGCGTGTCGCACTCGGCAAAGGAGGCGTGTCCGACGCTCCACGCCGTTGCCCACTCAACGATGCGGTCGTACATCGCTTCTCGTTCGAGTTCGGTGAGTTGTTTCGAGTCCCGGACCTTATAGATGCGGGCATCACGGGGGATAACCACGGCGCCGACCGTCAGGGGTCCTGCCCACGCACCTCGACCCACCTCATCGATCCCCACGACGACATCGGCTCCCTGATCCCATAGCGCTCTCTCGTAGGAAGCTCCGGGAGGCTTTGACTTCAACGAGGGGCGTAGGCGAGGGACGGTGGAGGTCACCCGCAAGAGAGTACAGCAGTAGAAGCGTGGCGAGGGTGACCACATCGCGGTTGGGCTAGGGTCGAATCTCAGCGACGAGAGGCCTGGACAAGGAAGTGACGCAGCAGGAATCACCGAAGTCCATGCGGCCAGCCACAGCGCAGATCGAGGACATCTACGCCTCGAATCCGAGGCTGCACTAGCGTCATCGCATGGACGAACGACTGGGCGGGTACAAGCCCAAAGCCGTACTGCATGACCACCTCGATGGCGGGCTCAGGGTCGCCACCGTGCTGGAGCTCGCCGACGAGATCGGCCATCAACTCCCAGCGGACAACCATGGCGACCTCTCCGATTGGTTTCATCAAGGCCAATCTGGCTCGCTGGAGCGCTATCTGGAGGCCTTCGATCACACGATCGCCGTGATGCAGACAGCGAATGCGATCGAGCGGGTTGCGATCGAGGCCGTTGAGGACCTCAGCGCGGACGATGTGATCTATGCCGAGTTGCGCTTCGACCCTGGACTCTTCACGAAAGAGGGCCTACGTAGAGAAGAAGTGGTGGAAGCGGCGCTGTCTGGCTTAGCAACGGCATCCCGAGACCGAGACATCGTCGTGTATGGGATTGTCTGCGCTCTGCGCCACCAAAACGACTCCGAGCACGCTGCAGACGCAGCTATCCGGTTTCACGGCGATGGTGTCGTCGCTTTCGACCTAGCGGGTCCCGAGGCCGGCTACCCGCCGGATCAGCATCTCGCCGCTATCCGCAAGATCCAAGCCGCAGGTCTGGGTCTCACGCTCCACGCCGGTGAAGGCGATGGACCACACTCGGTCTGGCGGGCCTTGGCATTGTGCGGCGCACAGCGCATCGGACATGGCGTCCATCTCGCAGATGAGACTGATTTCGGTGAGGGCGGGAGTATCACAAGATTGGGATCGTTGGCTGAGCGCGTGCGTGATCAACAGGTTCCACTGGAGGTTGCGATCACGTCGAACCTTCACACTGGCGGATTCGAGGATGCACCCTCTCACCCGTTTGGGGAGATGTTCCGAACAGGGTTCAACGTCAGCATCAATACCGACAACCGCCTCATGTCAGATGTGTCGGTGGCGAGCGAGTATGCGCTGGCAATCGATGCGTTCGATCTGACAGATGGCGACATCGGTCTGATTACCGAAAATGCTGTCCGCGCAGGGTTTGGTCCGTGGCCGGAGCGCAAGCGAATCATCGAAGAGGTTGTGCGCCCAGCGTACGGTCTACCGGCCTAGGACAGTTTGGCGTCGATCCAGTCGGTCATGTCGCCCAAGACCTGGGCGGCCTCTGGTTCGTTGTGCGTTTCATGCCGGAGGTTCGGATAGACCTTTCGTTCTACTCCGGGGGACGCCGCAAGGCCTGCGGAAGCTGAAGGCTCTGCGATTTCGTCGTCGGCGCCGTGGAAGACCAACGTGGGAATCGTGATCTCATCCAAACGGCCATCCAGCTCTTCCATCTCTTTCGAGATCTCACTACCGAGGCGCGCCGTCGCGGCCCGCGTTACGTGGGGATCGGAGAAGTACTCTTCAGCGACAGCCGGGTCTTTCGAGAGTTGATCTTCGCCGATCTTCACCGGAAAGCGCATGCTTGGAGCGAACTTGGCGACACCGCGGGTCGCATATAGGAGCGCTGAGTTGAAGTCCCCAGCTACCTGCATCCAAGGTGACGAGAGCACGGCGACATTCGGCATCGGCTCTTCATCCTTGATGAGGTATCCAGCACTCTGCATACCGCCGAACGAGTGGCCATAAAGAACCCATCGCCTACCGGAGCTAGCGGCCGTCGCGGTTGCCATCGACGATATGTCCTCATAGAAATCGGAAAACGTTCCGACGTCGCCGCTGTCCCCCCCACTTCTTCCGTGACCTCGAAGGTCGTAGGAGTAGACGTTTGCGCCGTTCCTGTTGAAATGCTCGGCAACCGCATCCCACCGGCCACAGTGTTCGCCGAGTCCGTGCACGTGGAGAACGTCGTATCGCGGTGCGTCGATCGTCCACGATCTCGTGTACAGCTCCGTTCCGTCGGTAGCGGTTAGTGCTCCCGTAGTTGCGGTCACTAGGTACTCCTCTCGTCGGCGGACATCGCCGCACCAACTATGCCGGCGTTGTTGCGAAGGGCCGCAGGAATGATCATGGCTCGGGTATCGAACCGGTGTGCAAAGTCGTCGAATCTCTTGGATATGCCGCCACCGAAGATGACAACGTCGGGATTGAATACGAAGTCGACGTGCTGAAGGAACTCGTTTACCCGGCCTGCCCACCAGTCAAGATCCATGTTCTCCCGTTCCACGAGCTGCGCCGCCGCATATGCCTCGGCTTCCATTCCGCGGAACTTCAGATGACCCAGCTCGGTGTTGGGAACGAGCCGTCCGTCATTGATGAGCGCCGAACCGATACCTGTACCGAAGGTGAGGAGTAAGCACACCCCGTCCATGTCCTGCGCCGCTCCATACTGCACCTCTGCGAGGCCAGCAGCATCAGCATCGTTGATAACCGACACTGGCCTGCCAAGTGCGTGTTCGAAGGCTGTGTCCGCCTCCAAGTCGATCCACTTCTTCGAGATGTTGGCCGCTGTGAGCACTACCCCGTGTTGCACGACTCCCGGAACGGTGATCCCGATGGGGCCGTCCCAGCCGTGATGGGCAACGACCTCGGCTACGACCTCCATGACTGCCTCTGGGGTCGACTTCTGAGGTGTCTTGACTCGATAGCGCTCGGATACAAGCTCGCCGGTCGTCAGGTCTACGACCGCGCCCTTGATCCCCGAACCACCGATGTCGATACCCATCCGTTTCATGGCTGGTAGTCCCCTGCCAATAGTTGCTGAACCGTCGCAGCATATCGGTCGAAGCGCTGCCACTCCGAGTCGTCAACCCGAAGCTGGAGCCCCCCAGGAAACTCGCCCAGGCGTTCAGGAACCGGCTCGACCCCGGAGGGATAGCGAATGCCGGCTTTTCGCTCGGCGGGGACCCCGGGCGTAAGGATGATCGCGCACATCGCATCTGGAAACGCAGTGAGTTCGACACCAGGGATTTGAGCCAGAGATTTGAGAAGGCGACGGAATGCCCTTGTGCGTTGCGGCAGTTCACGTGATGCCTGCAAATCTGGCCTTCCGACGGATGAGATAGTTCCGTCCTCAGGCGGCTGCGCTAGCTCCGAATGCCATTCGACCTCATCGGATGCTGATCCGGCTTCGAGTAACCCGAGTCGGTTTGGCCACGACCGGCAGCGGGTTGCTCCCTCCGGAAGATCGAACTCGAGTGGCACGCCGCGCACGTGTGGGAGTTCTTGGCTGGTTGCCGGAGGATCCGTGTGCCAGCCAAGTCTGGAGATGACACGCACGTGATCGACGGTCTAACGCTCGACGAACGGAAGCTTCGTACGAGTCGCAGGCACGCTCTTTCCCCGGATGATCACGGAAATCGACTCATCCTTGGATGGCGGCGGCGACACATAGGCAAGTCCGATGCCATGCTCGAGTGTTGGTGAGAAGTTCCCGGAGGTGACTTCTCCAGACCCACTGTCAGATTCGACCCTGTAGCCGTTGCGTGGGATGGCCCGGCCTTCTGTTGTGAATGCGACCATCCGTTTGGCGAGGTTCCCACGTTGTGCTTCGAGCGCTGTCTTGCCCACGAAGTCGTGGTTCCAATCCACCACCCAGCCCAGTCCCGCCTCGAGCGGAGAGATGGTTTCCGATAGATCCTGGCCCCAAAGCGGATACCCCATCTCCAAGCGCAGTGTGTCTCTGGCTCCGAGGCCACAGGGGACAGCACCTTCAGCGACGAGAGCGGACCAGACAGCGGTCGCCCTTTCGAGTGGCACACAGATTTCAGCCCCTCGCTCGCCCGTATAACCGGTACCGGCGGCGACGACAGATGTATCCCCGAAAGAAGTCTCGACGACACGAAATCTCCCAGGCATCTCGCTAACTACGGACGACACGACACCGCTCGAGCTTGGTCCCTGGACTGCAAAGAGAGCGGTCGCCATGCGAATGTCGGTGACGGTCACACCCTCAGGTGCGTCGGAGATGAATCGGTTCTCGATCTCCGTTGAGTTGGTTCCGTTCGGCATGACCCAGTAACGCTCGTGTTCGAGCCGCCACACGATGATGTCGTCCTCGACGCCACCCCGTGCGTTGAGCGCCATGGTGTATTGCGCTCGTCCAGGATCAATTGTCGAGATGTCGTTACATAGCTGTCGGCGCAACAGTTCAGTCGAGCCGGGACCTGCAACTTCAAAGCGGCCGAGATGCGAGACATCGAAGACACCGACGTCGCTGCGCACTGCTCGGTGCTCGTCGAGAACCCCCTCGTACTGAACGGGCATGCTCCAGCCCCCGAAGTCAGTGAAGCGTGCTCCTAGGTCTTCATGGACGGCATGGATCGGTGAAGCGGGCATCGTTGGTCCTGTGTCGCGGGTCGGCGACGATGCTAGCCGCTAGCCGGCATCTGCTTCGAGGCCAAGGTCGATCACATCGGGCGGACCGGGTATCCGAGTCGGTGCTGGCGTCTCAATGGAGGCATCTGGTTCTTCAAGCCCGTACTTGACCAGCAGGTGGAGATAGTCCCGTTGATAGAACACCTTGCAGTGAACGTCCGGATACAACTCTCTGAGTTGCTTCACCTTCCGGTTCTTCTTCGTCACAAGCTTCTGGCTCATCGTCGTGATCTCGATATAGACGTCGTCCTCCGGGAGGTAGAAGTCAGGGCGAAACCACTTCGACGGTTCCTGATCTTCGTTCCACTCGATGGCGAACGCTCTCGGCTCGTACTCCCAATCGATACCGTAAAAGTCGAGAAGTCGCGCAAACTCGCGTTCGCTGTTGTGGGCGAACTCGGTGGTGTCGGCTTGCGCCGGCCCGAAGAGGTCGTCGTGTGTCAGCTTCCCGCCGCTTCCGCAATGATCGCTTGCGCCGCTGAGTCTTCAGCGTGCTCGGGGAAGAGTCTATGGATCTCGCCTCGCACTTCGTCATGCACGGGACGAACAGCAATCCCGAACACTCCCTGACCCTTTTGAAGGAGATCCACAACCTCTTCAGGGCTTCGAGCTGCATAAATCGTTGTGCCGTCACTGAGGAGCGTGATGTCCTGTTCACGCCAGTTCGGGCCAACCTCTTCTTCGAGTTGGTCGAAGGCCTGACGGATCTTATGCAGGCTGGTGCCGGCGTCCTTCAGGCGTTTCACCACCCGAAGGGTGACGATGTCCTGGAAGGTGTACAACCTCTGTGAACCGCTTCCTGCAGCTTCCTGCAGCGACGGGCCCAGAAGCCCGGAACGGTCCCAGTAGTCGAGCTGGCGGTAGCTGATGCCCACCACTTTGCATACCTGCGGGGATCGATACCCGAAACTCACGTCGTTCGTCATTTCTGTCATCGTGTCTGCGTCTCCTCAACCCAGTGGTTACGCCTCTGTAA
>JBPCTY010000056.1:0-7401 GCA_051011415.1 Acidimicrobiia bacterium | reverse complement strand
CCATCGGACCCCGTTGGCTATTGGAGCTGGGACACGCTGTGGAAGCCTCAGGAGTGGACCCAGGAACCAATCGGCTATGACGTCCCCCAGTCTGTGCGGTGGGTTCCCTTCACCACCTTCGTGCAGGTGGTCGCAGATCTCATCGCCGGGTTCAGTGCTGAGGTTGGACACGGCCACAACTACAACAACCACTTTGTCGAGGCATGGTCAACAGTCGCTCCGCCGGATCATTGGACGATCGAAGAGGCAGACAGGCTTGAGAAGCATCTCGAATCGATCGCTCCGCTGCCCGGTCAGTAGTCGAGCTACATCGCCTCAGCAGCTGCCGCGATATCGGCAAGGTCCTGTTGAAGCATCTTTCTTGTCTGCCCCTCGAACAGCTTCCCAACCGTTGAGGCAAAGAACTTTGCCACTGTCCCATTCGCCTCCGCGGCGAAGGACATCGAGATAAGTGAGCCGTCGCCGTCGGGGGCGACCGACATGGTCGAGGAATAGCTTGCACCATGAGCATTCGACACAACCACATAGGATGACCCTGGTTGCACCGATTCAACTGCCATCTGTTCGGTCGATGACTTGCCCATCATCGTCCGCGTCTCCCGCCATGTCGTACCAACGCCGAACGGGGGGTCCGTGAGCACATCGACGGAATCGATACCTGTGATCCTCGCCGGAGAGCCCTCCAGATCAGTGAGGATGGCCCACACGTTTGCGGGCTGAGCGGTTGATCGTCTTTCTACTGTCATCGTCGCCATCGATACCTCCTCTTGTGGCGCCAGTGTATTTACGGCTGGTGACAGGTCTCACGGTTCGCTCAGGCTGTGCGGATATCGGCCGATATCACCCGTATGCGAAGACTCTCCATTCTCCTCACGTTCATCATCGCCGCCACGCTCGTGGTGGCGATCCCAGCCAGCGCCAGCGCATCTGAGCTTGGCGAGGACGTTCTGTACGACCTCGTGCTCCCCGTAGAGGGGGAGCACCACTTCTCCGACACGTTCTGGGCGGGACGATCCCACGGATTTCACACGGGCCAAGACCTGATGGCCGACAAAATGACGCCTGTTGTCGCTGCTGCGTCGGGTGTTGTCAGATTGGTGAACTGGACGAGCCAATCGCACATGAACACACACCGCTGTTGTTCGCTCGTGATCCGACACGACGACGGTTGGGAGAGTTGGTACATCCATCTCGACAACGACACAACCGGAACGGACGATGGCAAGGGTTGGGGGATCAAGAGAGCAATCACGCCAGGCGTACGCGTGGAGGCGGGACAGCACATCGCCTGGGTAGGCGACAGTGGCAACGCTGAGAACACGCCACCACACCTTCACTTTGAACTCCGAGATCCGAGCGGAACTGTCGTGAACCCGTACTCGTCGCTGGTTGCTGCTGGCGGAAACGACGTTGGCAACGGGGCGCGCGATCCGCTGATTGGTGGCGCAAGGGTTCTGTCGCGAGGGTTGCACGGTGCCGATGTGCACGAGCTGCAGGATGCTCTTAACGCTCTCGGATTCGATGTCGGATCCGCTGATGGCCGATTCGGCCCTCGGACCGAGGCCGGTGTGATGGCATTTCAGCAGGAGTTCGGGCTCGCGGCCGACGGCCTCGTCGGACGTTCGACAAAGGCAGCATTGCGCGGAAGCAGTCGCGATACGAGTGACACTGAGGTTCTCAGCGTGGGTTCGCGGGGCGAGCATGTCAGGAGTCTTCAAGCAGCGCTTGCCGAACGGGGGTACGCCCCTGGGCCTGCCGATGGAGTGTTCGGGCCGATGACACTCGGCGCCGTTCTTTCATACCAACGCTACGAGAAGCTGTGGGTTGACGGTCTGGTCGGCCCGAGGACCAAGGCTGCTCTCGGCATGGGCTGACCAGCCAACAGCCATACATCTCTTCCAGGCCGTCTTCCCATCCAGACGCGTAGGCTTCTGGTGAAGGAGGCATATGGGGGACTCGGTCGCCCGTGAGAACGAGCGCAGCGGTGTTGCTGCAGCGCTCCTGGGCGCTCTCGTGCCTGGGCTCGGCCATGGGTACGTTGGTCGTCGCTGGCGCGCGGTGCTCATGGCACTGCCATTGCTCTTCATTGCAGCGGCAGCGATCTTGGCACTCAATATGCCAACGATTGACCTTCTCGGTTGGTTGGTTCGACCTGTAGTGCTGCAAGGCATCCTCGTCGCCAATGTCGTCATCGTGGTGTGGAGAGTCGTTGCGGTTGCTGATCCCTATCGCATCTCAGAGGGAAGGCACAGTCTCGGCCGATTAGCTCTCGTTGCGCTTCTGGCGCTGATTGTTGCATTGCCACACGTGCTCATCGCCAGATACACCCTCGATGCCGTTCAGTTGTTGGACGATGTGTTTGTGGCAGAGGGCGAAGACGTGTCACCGGTCGTTGCATTCGAGGCTGTGCCTCCAAGACCGGCGCCATTTGCACCGGAAGACACGGCGATCTTTGCGGTGCCCGACCCAGCAACGGTCTCGCACATCGTTGAGCCACCTTCCGTGCGAAACCTGCTGTTTCGAGAGGGTGTCGGCGACCCCGACGCCGCGGCACACTCGATGGAGTACCGCCAACACAGAGATACCTCGCTCGGAGCGTTGATCGGGTCGGAGGCAAAGGGGGTGGACCGGGTCACAATCCTGCTCGCAGGTGGAGACGGCGGTCCTGGCCGAGGAGGAAGCCGAACCGATTCGATCATGGTCGCAAGCTTCGATGTGACAACTGGAAAGGCTGCGGTCTTTTCGATCCCTCGAAACATGACTCACGCACCGCTCCCTGACGAGTGGTCAACTGCATTTGTGGATCTCGAGAAGAAGCTGACCCCCTACGAAGAGCGCAAGAAGTGGACGGATGAGGACGGGGATGGCGAGCCAGACCAGTTCGTGCCTTGCCACTGCTTCCCCGATCAGATCAACGCTATTTATCCATTCACTCGTCATTGGGTTGACACCTACCCCGACGAAGCGGATCCGGGGCTTGCGGCGCTCCGTGACACGCTGGAGATCATGCTTGGCATCGAGATCGACTACTACGCCATGGTGAATATGAGCGGGTTCGTCCGTGTTGTCGATGCCCTTGGCGGCATCAGGGTGTACGTCACCAGCAGCGTCGTCGCCGAGGTCTCGCCCGCACGCGAAGGCGAGGACTGGATCGCAGTCGACATCAGGCCTGGCTGGAATCGACTCAACGGGCACGAGGCGCTGGCGTATGTTCGAGACCGCAAGACCTCCTCGGACTACACCCGAACCAAACGACAGCGTTGTCTTCTCAAGGCTGTGGCTGCCAGAGCGGATGCAGCCACAATCCTGACGAGGTTCAGCTCAATCTCGCGAGCCGTCGGCTCGGCCGTGAAGACCGACATCAATCTTGACTACCTCCCGACGCTGCTCAGCTATGCAGCTTCGGTTGATGCCGAAGACGTTGCCACCGTGGGATTTGTCCCGCCGTACTACACGCCCAAGCTCGATCACCGCGGAAAGCCAACGCCGGACCTTCTCCGGATACAGGCAATGGTGCGCTGGGCGTTCAGCGCCGATGTCGAAACGACCTTCGATACCGGCGCGGACTCTGAGTGCCGGATCTAGCTGAGGCCCGCATCATGCCTCACAAACGGATTCCGTCGCTACCGTTTGGACGTGACTGAGGTCGTTGAGAATCACCCGAAGCGGTGGCCATGGCTGGGTGCCGCGCTGAGCGCGATTGTCCCCGGTGCTGGGCAACTGTACGCACGACGTTTCCTACGGGCTGCGTTGTGGTTTGCTCCCGCGCTGCTGGGGCTGTTTGGCCTGATCCCCGTGTTCTCGATGCGAACAGCGGACCTCGTGGGATCGGCATTGTCACCCTCGGTGTTGTGGACCGTGTTCCTGATCAACGTGCTCACTGCGATATGGAGGATTGCCGCTGCGGTTGATGCATACTCGCTGCTTTCGCCTGGGACTCACGATGAGCATTCTGCGACCGGGATAGCGGTCGGTGGAGCGATCCTTGCGGCGTTCATCATCCTTCCCCATCTGGCGGTGGGGCGGTACACGTATGACACGATCGCGCTGGTCGATGCCGTGTTCATCGCTGACGGGGAAGCGCCACCCGCAACCCCGGTGATCCCGATTGGCACGGACGCCGACATCGTCCCTGACCCAGTCACACACACCTACGACGTCGAGCCTTCTGACCCTCGCTCGACTCGCAATCTGGTATTCCGCCAAGGCCTCGGTGACCCAGATGCAATCGACTCGTGGGAAGACATTGTCAGCTCACAAGTTGGCGATTCACCAGGAGCACCGTTTCTTTCGTTCACTGAGCGTGTCGGAGCAGAACGGATCACCATCTTGTTCGCCGGCGGTGATGCTGGTCCAGGACGTGGTGGGCTCCGAACAGACTCCATGATCGTGGCTTCGATCGACCAGGTCACAGGCAAGGCAGCCCTGTTCAGTTTCCCGCGCAACATGGCGCAGATCCCGCTCCCCAAGAGATTTCAGAGTGCGTTTGTCGATCTTGAGATGCGTTTGACGCCGGAGCCGCCGCCGTCGCCGCCACCCGAGGACGGATCAGAACCGCCGCCGCCCCCGGTATTCGAAAGTTGCAGGTGTTTTCCCGAGCAGATGAATGCGATCTACCCATTCACGCGGAAGTGGACTCGCTCGTACCCGAACGAGATTGACCCCGGCATGGCGGCGCTTCGTGACGTGCTGGAAAACCTGATGAATCTCGACATCGACTACTACGCCCTGATCGACATGGCAGCGTTCGTCGACCTCGTGGACGCCATAGGCGGTATTGATGTGTACGCCCTCCAGGAACTCGAGTCCGAGGTGTCGCCTCCGCGCGAAGGTGATCCTTGGGCGTATGTGAAGGTCGAGCCCGGGTGGAACCACCTCGACGGTCCTGAGGCCTTGGCGTATGCGAGGGCCCGCAAGGGATCCTCTGACTATGCACGGATGGAGCGGCAGCGTTGCATGGTGAAGGCTGTCGCGGCCAAAGCGGACCCAGTCACGATCCTCCGAAGCTTTCCAGCGATCGTCGATGCGATCGAAGGTGCTGTCGTCACAGACATGCCGTTGACCTTCGTGCCGGATCTCATCACTGCTACGGCGGGTCTCGACTTCGACGACATCGAGACGGTTGGAATCACCCACAGCTATTGGGAGACTGAGCGGGACTACAACGGGAAGCCGGTACCGAACGTCGACCGCATTCGATCCAAGGTCCGGCGGGTGGTGAACGGACAGAGTGACCCCATTGGGGAGCTTGAGGTTTCGGCGGAGTGCGAGGTGTGAGGGGCATCGCCGTTGGACTCCTTGCGGTGTTCGTCGGAGGTGCGATCGGATCTGCATGCCGATTTGCGGCAGCAGAGGCGTTTGACGCCGCCGGCTATTCCCCTTGGCTGCATCTCATGGTTGTTAACACGGCGGGAGCCTTCGCCCTTGGTTGGTACGTCGAGCGAACTCGCAACAACGACACATCGCTGTGGCATGTACTCGTAGCGGTCGGGCTACTTGGCTCGTTCACCACGTTTAGCGGCCTAACGGTTCAGTTCGTGGAAGACATGAGAGCCGACGACACGTCATTCGGAGTCACTGCGCTCGCGATCTCCCTCGCAATCGGTGTTACCGCTGCTGCATTGGGACGCGTGGCGGCCAAATGATGGTGCTCATGCTTGCGATCGGCGGAGGCCTCGGTGCCGCAATCCGTTGGGGTATGACGCATCTCATTCCGACGCCGGCCCACGGCTTTCCCGTCGCGATAACCGCGGTCAATGTGGCCGGTTCAATCGCCCTCGGATTCCTTGTAGGAGCGGAAGTCGCCATGGTCGGCTCGCTGCACGTCGGTGTTCTCACGGTCGGTGTTCTTGGGGGTTTCACGACGTTCAGCACATGGATGGTCGACATCGATAGACATGAGGGATTCACAGCGCAAATGGCGATCGTGTTGGTGCCGCTGCTGCTCGGGGTTGCGGGAGCAGCAATCGGGGTGACACTGGGGCTCGCTGCCGCATAGGCGTTGTTCAAGAGGCGCTCGGGTTGTGCCGATACCGCAAGTGATGTCATCTGCACTGTTTGCGCGCAACGAGCGATACCGACTGATGGGTCTGCTGGTCAAGATCCGCGCCCTGCTGTGGGTAGCGGTCGGTCTACCGATTCTCGGTGCCTTCGAGGGCCCCATGTGGTTGAAGGGCCTCGGGGTCGCCATCCTGATCGCAGGTGCAGGCGCCCCATTCGTCGTGCGACGGGGTGGGCGTTTCTCCGGTGTCCGATTGTCGGCAACGATCGATCTCGCTGCCTCGTACCTCATCTGGATCTTCATTCCGGTTGCTGCGGTCCTCACCGTGTTGGTCACCATCTGGACTGTTGCTGTCGTCGTGTTCCTGAGCCCACAGAGCACCGCAAGACGATTCGTCGGGGCTGCTGTGCTGTTGGAGCTCTCGAAACTTGTCTATGTATTCCTCGCTCCGGCCATTCTTGATCGGCCCATGGATGGTCTGGCTTGGACAGTGATCGGCCGAACCGCAGCGATTTCCGCGACGTACTTCGTGCTGTACGTCGTTGACGAGTACTTCTCAAGGTTGTACGCAGCATCCGAATCGGGGTCCGACAGATACCGCCGATTGATGGATGCAGCGCCCACGGCTTTCATCGTCGTCTCTGACGGCGAAGTGATCTACTCGAACGGCGCTGCCGATGTCCTGCTCGGACCAGGTGAGAGATCGATCGTTGGTGTTGACATCGCGTCGATCGTTGTGGATAGCCGGCGAACGGAGTTCGTTGAACAGATGCGTCGTGCCGAGGAGCATCTCGGCACCTTTGAGCTTGAGGGTGTCACGATGGCACCACCCGGCGGTGAAAGACGGATCGTCGATGTCACGGTCAACGCGGTCGACTTTGCGAGTGGTCTCGCCGTCCAGCTCGCCCTTCGCGACAAGTCGGCACAACGGGCAGCGGAATCACAGCTGAGGGAAACTCAGATGAACTACCGGTCGTTCTTCGAGCGGATTCCGGTTGCCCTCTACAGGTCAAAACCCGACGGCGAGATAATCCAGGCAAACCGTGCTCTTGTCGATCTGCTTGGTGCGAGGACTGAGGACGACGTCATCGGAGTGAACGCCGACGACCTCTATGTCGACCCGAGCGACCGAGAGCATTTGATGTCGATGCTTGAGGAACAGCGAATCGTCATCGGATTTGAGTCGAAGATGCGCAGGCTCGACGGCGCAAGCGTCTGGGTGCGCGACACGTCTCGGTTGATTCCTACCGACTTTGGCGACGTCTACGAGGGCGCGATGGTCGACGTGTCCGGTCGTCGCAACATCGAAGACGAACTCTGGTCGAGAGCGATGCAGCAGGAAGCTGCCGCAGCGATCGGGCAGACCGCGCTCGAGACAGATGACATCGGCGCCGTGATGC
>JBPCTY010000055.1:0-5555 GCA_051011415.1 Acidimicrobiia bacterium | reverse complement strand
CCAACATCTCACCCTCACCGCCGAGGACGGAAACGAATTCACCGCATTCGAAGCAGTTTCGGGCAGTGACGTCGCGGTACTCGTGCTCCCGGATGTCCGAGGTCTCTTTCAGTTCTACGAAGAGCTTGCGCTGCGGTTCGCGGAGCATGGAACCGATGCGATAGCGATCGACTACTTCGGAAGAACTGCAGGCACCGGAACGAGGGACGCTGAGTTCGATTTCTGGCCCCAGGTAGAGGCCACAACGATCGAAGGGATCACCTCCGACGTCGTGGCAGCCATCGACCATCTCCGCCGCTCAGATGCCGACCGACCGGTATTCATTGTCGGCTTCTGCTTCGGAGGTTCCAACAGCTGGCACATGGCTGCATCGGACCTTGGGCTCAGCGGCGTCGTCGGTTTCTACGGTCATCCCGATCGGCCGGGCTTTCCAAAGGGCGCACCCTCGGTGCTGTCTCGAGTGCCTGATTTCGACTGCCCAGTCCTCGCGCTTCAGGGAGGAGACGACCCCGGAATCCCGGTTGATGTCGACGACATGTTCCGAGACGCGATGGAGGCCGCGGAGGTGCCGGGCGAGGTCATTGTGTACCCCGGTGCGCCGCATTCGTTCTTCGATCGGAAGTTCGATGAGTTCGGCGAAGACGCAGCCGATGCGTGGCAACGAATTCAGCGCTTCATAGCCGATCACACCTGAGCTGGCTGGCGCCTCCGACGGCGCATCTACTCTGGCGCGTATGCACCAAGACTTGCACAACGCCATTCGATCTGATCAGTCCCGCATCCGTTCCGAGCTCGAAGCGATGGTTTCCATTCCATCGGTGAGCGCATCAGGGTTCGATGCCGCCGAGGTTCGCAGATCGGCACTGTTCGTTGCCTCTTTGCTCGAGTCGTCTGGTCTCGACAATGTGCAACTACTTGAGCTCGAAGGTGCACACCCAGCCGTGTATGGCGAGAAGCAAGGGCCGGAGGGGGCGCCCACCGTCCTCCTTTACGCACACCACGATGTCCAGCCCCCAGGACCGGCTGACCAATGGCACACAGCGCCGTTCGAGTGCTTCGAATCTGATGGCCGGCTGTACGGTCGCGGAGCGGCTGATGACAAGGCGGGGATTGCAATGCACCTCGCCAGTATCCGAGCGCTGGGAGATGACCTTCCTGTCACAGTCAAGGTGTTCATCGAAGGCGAGGAGGAGATCGGTTCAGTCCACCTCATCGACTTCCTCGATGCCTACAGCGAACTGTTGGCGTCAGATGAGATCGTTATCGGCGACTCCGGTAACTGGCGACCAGGCGTGCCAGCCCTCACGACTTCTCTCCGCGGGCTTGTCGACTGCAAGGTCACTGTTCGCACGCTCACCTACGCCGTGCACTCCGGAATGTTTGGAGGCACCTACCCCGATGCCATCACCGTGCTGGCCCGAGCCCTCGCTGCTTTGCACGAGGACGATGGCTCAGTAGCAGTAGCCGGGCTGGTCAGTGAACACGCTGATCCGTTTGACCTCACCGAGGAGGAGCTCGCAGAGCAAATGCTCCCGGTGGATGGGCTCCAAATGGTTGGTTCGGGAACTCTGACGTCGCGACTGTGGAGGCAACCCACCATCTCGGTGGTGGCCATCGAAGCTGTGCCGATGGCAGAAGCAATCAACCAGATCGTGCCTGAGGCGAGGGCGAAGATCTCGATGCGGATCGCACCTGGACAAGACACTGATCAGGCGATGGATGCCCTCACCGCTCATCTCGCGGCTTCGGTTCCCTGGGGTGCCGAGATCACGGTCGAAAAAGGGAGCTCCGGCGATGCGTTCGAGCTGGATACCTCAGGCGCCGCGTACGACGCGTATCGGAGCGGGATGCAGGAGGCATACGGCGTGGAGGCCGTTGAGATGGGAGCCGGTGGTTCGATTCCATTCGTATCAGCGTTCGCAGAGCGATATCCAGACGCATCCGTGCTCATGGTTGGTGTGGGTGATCCCACCAGCCGAATCCACGGCCCAAACGAGAGCGTTTCGCTCAGCGACCTGGAGTCTGCCTCGATCGCACAGGCGATCGCACTGCGCCTCATTGGGTCGTGATCCGCTGACCACCGGTACCGTTCTCGAATGCGTCGCTCAACAACGGCATTGATCCTCATCGCCATCGCTGTTGTCGCCGTGGCACTGGCACTTCGAAGCGGAACCGACGATGCTTCTGACGACGCGCAAGCCACCACGACTTCTCAATCCGAATCCACGCCCACCACCGGTCAGACAGCCTCGAGCACCACGATTGCTTCGAGCACGACGACTACCTCACCGCCGATCCCGCCGGGGACGCAAGTGTGCGATCTGTTCAACGAAGTAGCCATCTCCGGCGCCGTGCTGAATCCGGAACTCGTCGAGGCATCAGGGCTTGCCGCGAGCAGGACAACGCCTGACGTCTTGTGGTCCCACAACGACAGCCGGGGGGGACCGATCCTGTATGCATTCGGCACGGACGGCGCAGACCTTGGTGGCCATGAGATCGAGGGCGCATTTGCGCTCGACTGGGAGGACATGGGGGCAGGGCCAGATTCGTCAGGCAAAGGCCACTACCTCTATGTCGGCGATCTCGGCGACAACTTCGGCATCCGCGACGGTCTCGTCTCTGTGTGGCAGGTTCCCGATCGGGATCCTGCCGAGCTCGGTGGAGTGTTCACAGACCCTGTTCCAATCGTCCTCGAAATGCCGGATGGCCCTTATGACGCCGAAGCGCTGTTTATTGACCCCGTTGAGCCTGCGCTCTACATCGTGACGAAGTCACGATCGGAGGCCTTCGTATTCAAAGGGCCGATGACACCATCGAGCGAGCCACACCTAATGGAGCTTGTTTCAACCCTGTTCCTCGGTGCCGAGGTCAGCGGCGCAGACATGTCCCCCGACGGGGCAGTGCTCGCATTCCGTGGCTATGACAGCGTCTGGATGTGGTCACGTACAGCCGGTCAGACCATCGCCGAAGCGCTTGCGACCGAACCGTGCACTGCACCGTCTCCCGAAGAAAGACAGGGAGAAGCAATCGCACTCACAAGCGATTGGGGCTACTACACCGTCTCAGAGGGCTCGAACCCTGACATTCATCGTGTATCACCCGAGCGAGACTCCTGAACGTATCGCTCGACGATGAGGCGGGATTCTCGCACCGACTTCATCAGCCACACAGCCAGAACCTGATCACGCCTCGCATCGGTGAAATCTCCGTTGGAACCGAAGCGATCGATTCTCTGACTTCGCACTTCGTACAGTGCGACCGCCGCAGCCACCGAAATGTTGAAGCTTCCAGCAAAGCCTGACATCGGTATGGTCACCGCTTCGTCGGCCATGTCGATCAGTTCGTCGGACAGGCCCTCCAACTCATTGCCGAAGGCGACTGCGATTCTCCCCGTCAAATCGACTTCGGAAATCGAACTCGCGGAGCTACTCGGCGACATCGCGACAAGGCTGAACCCAGACGCCCGAAGAGACTGCGCACACTCAGTCACGCCTTCCCATCGCGTGCGATCGACCCACTTGTCCGCACCTTGGCTGGTGCGTTTCGATCGCTTGTATTCATCCGCTGTGTCGATGGCATGAATCGCCTGGACGCCAAAGCCGTCCGCGGATCTGATCACCGCACCAACGTTGCCTAGATCGACCATGCCCTCGACGACAACCGCCACATTGTCGGTTCGCTCGGCCAATGCCGAACCAAAGAGATCCCACCGATCTAGCGAGACTCGGTCCCGCAGAATCTCGATCACCTGCTGCGCTGACACCGTGACGCCATCAAAGTCGAACCAGTCAGGATCGTCAGTCCGTTTGCCAGCCACCAGGTCAAACATCTCCTGGGGGGTCGCTGCGTGTGGGTTCGCCATCACACTCCAGAGGTTGGACGGAAGCTATCTACCGAGGAACTCGAGTCCGCTTGAACTCGCTGAGATCTGTCCACGTGAGCATGTCGAGAATCTTCGCCACATCGTCCGGACTGTGACGCTCCATCATCTTCACGAACACCGCTTCCTCGCCATGGATAAACGTTGGGACGCCGAACACGGAATAGTCGGTCACAAGCTCAGTGTGCTCAGCGGCCAGCGTCTTCATCGGTGCCGAGGAGTCGACTATCTGTTGCACCACCGTGGGATCAATTCCAACGGTCTCAGCGATCCTTCCGAGTACCGCTTGATCGTTGATGTTGGCACCGTTGTCGTACCGAGCATTGAATACCGCTAGGTGAAACGCTTGGAAGCTCTCGGGGAACTCATCTCGAACGGCGATCCCCCAAAGCAGGGCACGAACGCCGCGGCCCTCAACACCTTTCGGACTGTCCCACACCGCGGTGTCAGCCTCTTCAAGGCTGTTCTGGTGAAGCGAGAACGGGACGAACTTCACGGTCAGGTCGGCGTCGCGTTCCAAGAGCTCGATCAGTGACTCATTTGCGATCCTTGCGAACGGACACATGTAGTCAAAGGTGAGTGCCACCTCGTCGATTGTCGACCTCCTGCGATGTACCGCAAAGGTAGCGGCAGCATGCCATTTCGAAAACCGTTCAGGTGCTCCGGGTATTTCCATAGTTCCAGAGTTACCTACTATGCAATAGGTACCTACGGGGGTATACTTGCCGTACAACGACTCAACGAAAGGGCACGCCCGTGGCACACATCCTCATCCTTGGAGCCGGTACGGCAGGGACGATGGCCGCAAACATGCTGAGAGACGAGCTGGATGCCAGCCACACGCTCACCATCGTCGACGAAGACCCAGTGCACTACTACCAACCGGGGTTTCTCTTTCTCCCATTTGGGACCTACTCAGAAGACGATGTGATCAAGCAGAAGAGGGAGTTTCTCCCCGACGGTGTCACTGTGATTCAGGAGAAGGTCTCCGCCGTTCTCCCCGATCAGAACAAGGCTCAACTCCACAACGGCGACGAGATCGCTTACGACTACCTCGTGATTGCAACCGGAACACATCCGACTCGCTCAGAGACTCCGGGACTCGAATCAGAGGAGTACGGAACCACGATCCACGACTTCTACACCTTTGATGGAGCCGTTGCACTCCGCGATGCGATTTCGGGCTTCGACGGCGGAACGCTTGCCATCAACCTGATCGAGATGCCAATCAAATGCCCAGTCGCTCCGCTCGAGTTCGCATTCCTTGCGGACTCTCACTTCATCGAGCGCGGCATTCGCGACGACGTAGAGATCGTGTACATCACTCCGCTCAGTGCCGCATTCACAAAGCCGGTTGCGGCTGCCCGCCTCGGCGACATGTTCACAGACAAGAACATCGAACTCGAGCCCGACTTCTATGTCGAGCGAGTTGATGCGGAAGACCGAAAGATCGTGTCGTACGACGAGCGAGAGGTCTCATACGACCTGCTCGTCACTGTTCCGGTCAACAAGGGTGCCGACTTCGTCGGCGCCGCTGGAATCGGAGATGAACTCAACCACGTGAAGGTCGACCCCGGCAACTTCCAATCGACGAGCTTCGACAACATCTTTGCGATCGGTGACGCGGCCGCGCTCCCGACTTCAAAGGCAGGCTCGGTGGCACACTTTGCAATGG
>JBPCTY010000054.1:0-4461 GCA_051011415.1 Acidimicrobiia bacterium | reverse complement strand
GGGCTGGCCGGACTCATCTTCCTCTACGCCTGGATGGGCGTGGCGGCATCGTTGTTCATGGAGCCCGACCCCGATGAGATCAGCGGAACTCAGAAGCTCTTCTGGGTCGGTGTTCCTGCAGTCGGGGCGGTTCTTCTGCTCGTCGGGCTAAGGGTTCGGTCGACGGACCCGCGTCGTGGGCTTCATCTGATCATCGCCGGGGCGATCGCGCCAGCGCTGTGGTACTGGATGTTGCCCATCTATGCACCGTTCATGATCGCCGTCATCGCCCTCGCGATCTCGGTCACTCCCCGGAAGAACGCCAAACTCGCAAGCGCCTGATCCCACAAGCACCGGTTGGGGTCAGGGACGGTCACCATGCCGCCCTGACCCCTTCGAGCGCCAGTGATTCGATCCTGCTCTCGTTCACCGACGCGATACCTGGGGCGATCGTGACGAACGCCTCTAGGCGGACGGTCGTGGTCGGACGATGGTGGAGTCGGCAGCGCAGAAGCGGTGCTGACCGAGCGTCGTCATCGCGTCTGCCCACTCACTCGGAGGTGACGCCATGACAAGGATGTGGAGGGTGTTGGTAGCTGCGTTGGTTGCTCTCGCTCTCATTGCCGTGGGTTGTGGAAGCGACGACTCGACCGACACGAC
This sequence comes from Acidimicrobiia bacterium, assembly GCA_051011415.1. GTDB lineage: Bacteria > Actinomycetota > Acidimicrobiia > Spongiisociales > UBA5794 > SZUA-442. Next base: position 3,822 of record JBPCTY010000054.1, on the reverse strand, counting down.
GGACGCGGAGGCAGCTGCTCATACCGAAGCTGCACAACTCACAGAAGATTGGTACGCGGCCAATTCGGCATACAAGAACAATGAGCCCGACGCCGTGCCGGTATCCGCCTACTACGTGCCGGACGGCTACCACCTGTACAACGACAAGACGATTGACAACGACGCGCTCGCGCATCACTTTGCCGGAAGCCCCGGCATCGACAACGTCTGGGTCGAGGGTAAGGAACCCGCACCGACCGCCGCCGAACCACCCTGCGACTACACACTCGTCGGCGAAATGCAGAACACGATTGGAGGATCCGTGGTGGCGACAGGAGAGCTGACCTTCTGCGTCGTCACGACGGATGAAGGTCTTCGTTTGCATCACACCGCCTGGGGCATCAGTGATCTCCGGGCTGTCGACGGCTAGGCGTGGAGTGCCACCGGTTCAAACTCCACGTAGTCAGCCGATGGAGACAGCATGAGATCGGACGACGACGAGTTCCTGTCGGTCCGAACTCGGCGACTGGTTTTCGGCGGGTTCGGCTGGGTCTTCACGGCTATCGCCCTGCTGCGGCTGAGTTATGGCGACGTGCTCATGCCGGTGTTCTTCGGATTCTTCGCCGCGGCTGCGTTTTTGGTGCGATGGATGTCGGGCAAGTGGTGGGCCGAACTTCGCCTGCCTCCCAAATGGCAAGGTGACGAGAGCAATTAGCCTCCGTGCACAGCGCTCGTCGCACACGTTTGAAGTCATCGACGTGGCTTGCTGATTTGAAGCCATATGGCGCACATGAGCTGCGAATGATCTAGTGGAGTAGCGACGTGCAACCGTTTCAGCGTCTGGAGCGTGGTGTAGGTGTGAGGATTTCCGACTCGCAAATCTATGCGGAGCTCAGGGACGACCTGGTCGGGTACGCGACAGCACTGGTCGGCCCTGACCTGGCCGCGGACGTCGTTTCGACCGTGATGGTCCGGGTTCTGTCTCGTAGGCCTCTCACCGATCTGGAAGAACCTCGCCCATATCTGTTTCGGGCGGTGCTCAATGAGGCACGAACGTCTGCCCGCCGCCCTCGAGATGCGGACCTGAGGCGCATCGACGCTGTGGTCGACCAGCCGAACCTTCATCCAGAGGTGATCGAGGCTGTACTCGGTCTCCCGGTTCAACAGCGAGCCGTGACTTACCTCATCTATTGGGCAGGTCACACGGTGACGGAAACGGCGGACCTCATGGGTGTCGGAGATGGAACCGTGAAGAGATACCTGTTTCTTGCCAGGAGCAGCCTGAGAGGAGTACTCCATGCCCGAACATGAGGACGAGATGGAATGGGTGTTCAGAAACGCCTACGGAGTATTGATGGAGCGGAGACCCGCTGCGCCGACATTCGAAGAGATCAAGACCCTCGTGACGGAGCCGATCCGAGGGGATCATGTGGAGCCCGACGAGCAGCCACTTGGTCGGCCGACTACCGATGTGGCCTGGGAAGATGTCGAAATATCGCCGTCGGAAGAACACAACAGGTGGTCCAGCGTTGCGCTAGCCGTTGCGGCAGCGATTCTGATCGTGGTTGGCGTCGTTGTGGTGGCTGAACGCGACCGCGACGACGTCGTTACCCAGCCAGCTTCGGTGCCCGCTGACGACGTCGTTACCCAACCAGCTTCGGTGCCCGCCGACGACTCGGTGGTCACGTCCAACGTAGACAACCCCTCGTCCACGATTGAGCCGTCTGGAACCCTTGAGGACCGGGCGGTCTTCCCAGGTGCGCAGCTGTCGAGCGTGACGGCGGGAGGTCCGGGTCTGGTCGCTGTCGGCTCGACTGAGTCGGGCGCGGTTGTGTGGACATCTGTCGATGGGATTACCTGGTCCCGGGTTCCTCATGATGAGGAGGTTTTTGGCGACGTCGCGTGGATCTCCGGCGTGACGGTGGGAGGTCCGGGTCTGATTGCTGTTGGATCGACTGGTTCGGCTGCGGTTGTGTGGACGTCTGTCGATGGGATTACCTGGTCCCGGGTTCCTCATGATGAGGAGGTTTTCGGCCGTGGGTCGATGTCCGGCGTCGTTGCCGGAGGTCCTGGCATCGTGGCGGTCGGTTCGGTGAACTCGGGCGATGATCCCGACCCGCGAACAGGCGCGGATGCGGCGGTGTGGACTTCTATCGATGGGATCACTTGGTCTCGGGTTCCCCACGACGACGCAATCTTCGGTGGGGCGGACAACCAGGAGATGCTCGACGTGACGGTCGGAGGTCCCGGCCTGGTTGCGGTTGGAAGAGAAGGTCAGAACGTGTGGGACTACGCCCTCTGGCAAGTCGCAGCGGTATGGACCTCCGTTGACGGGATTGCCTGGTCTCGGGTTCCCCACGACGACGCGGCGTTCGGTAACGAGGATGACCGATCAGAGGAATGGGTTGGACAAGCAATGCTCGGAGTGACCGCCGGCGGTCCAGGGCTTGTGGCCGTTGGCGGTGAGACGCTAGGTCCCGAACCCTTCGTTTCGGCCGTGTGGACATCTGTGGACGGAATCACGTGGTCCAGGGTCGAACACGACCCGAAGGTCTTTGCAAGGGGAATGTTCTGGCCGATGCTCGACGTCACCGCGGCGGGACCTGGCTTGGTCGCAGTTGGCGACGGAGTGTGGACGTCGGTAGATGGGCGTACATGGTCGCTCTCGTCAGAGATCGAAGCGACGATATGGAGCGTGACCGTCGGGGGCCCCGGCCTGGTCGCAGTCGGTGAGACGGCGCCGGGCAACGGAGCGGTGTGGACATCGACGGATGGCACGTCTTGGGTGCGGCGTTCCTGAGACTTCTTTCGGCGGACGCGTGGTGTCACCGGAACAGCCTCGGAGACCGTTGAGCGTGCCCTTTTTGCGACTATGCAATCAATCTGAAGACTTATGCAGGTCGCGTGATCGCTCGCATCGTCGGGAGGTGAGGCAGGCAGGAAGGCCTGCCCACTCGGGTGCAGTCAGCTGACGGGTGGGCCGTCGGCAATCCAGGTGCCGATGGCATTGAGATCTCGAGGATCTCTTCACCGTTCGGTATCATTTGGTTGCACGCACAGCGCAGGGGGTGCTGAGGTGAGGAAGCTTCTCGTGAGTGGCTGCTTGAACGGTCGGCCGATCCGCTTCAACCAGACGAACGTCGAGGTTGAATCGGCGATCTGGGATCGTTGGGCCGCCGAGGGACGACTCGTGGCATTCTGTCCGGAGCTGGCTGCTGGTTTTCCGGTCCCGCGGCCGCCTGCCGAGATCGTGGGTTCGACGGCGACGCAGGTGGTGTTGGGTGCGGGACAGGTCCTCGAAGACAACGGGAACGATGTGACGAGTCAGTTCATCGAAGGCGCACGACTTGCTGTCGAGCGCGCAGTCGGTCAGGGATGTGTCGCCGCGGTTCTGACCGACGGCAGCCCTTCATGTGGAACGACCTACGTCTATGACGGCAGTTTCACGGGTGGCACCGTGCCAGGGATGGGGGTCACCGCTCAGCTCCTTCAAGAGGCCGGCATCGCCGTATTCGCAGAGGATCAGATCGAAGAGGCCGATCAGTTCCTGCGCAGCGAGCCTTAGCTGATCTGTGATTGACCACCGACTGTGTTCGGCTACGTCCTGGATTCGTCGAACTGTTACGTTCCACCCACCGCGTCGTCCGGGCTCGGTGCAACTCTGAGGAGCACGATGCCAAAGTTTATGATCAACGGCAGCTATTCGACCGAAGGAAGCAAAGGAGTCGTGGCTGACGGCGGAAGCAGTCGCGCTGCAGTCGTGAGCAGCCTTGCCGAGTCGGTCGGCGGCTCGGTGGAAGCGTTCTACTTCAGCTTTGGCGGGGAAGACGTCGTTGCGATCGT
>JBPCTY010000053.1:0-2756 GCA_051011415.1 Acidimicrobiia bacterium | reverse complement strand
GAGATCGGGGTACGTCGGCTGTTGCTGAATTGGCTTGGTTCGCCAACTATCTGGAGTCCACGTCATGGTTCACCGCTCGTTGTGTGGGAGCGGATGCTAACTATGCCGGCTGCGTGGTCAACCATCGGCGAAACCGGAGTGCCCGGAGTGGAACCGTCTAGATCTGGACGTCCTGGAATAGAAGCATCACAACGGACACGGCGAACACCACAACGCCCGCTGCGGTGGCGACGGTACTGATCGTAGGCCGCTTCGCCATTGCTCCAACGCTCACGAAGAACAGCGCCAATGCAAACAAGGCTGCGAGGCCAGCGTATGAGTCGCGCTGGCTTGCGGCTTCTCGCGCCGTAGCCGCGGTTTCCTCCGCTGCGATCGAGTTCTCGAGTGCAGCGTCTCTCGACTCCTGTACGTCGTAGTTCGGATCGTCGAACGGCACGGATTCCGTTGCGCCTTCGAGACCTCCAGCTGCCTCCCACTCAATGACAAGCTCCCTGAACGCAGGCCGCATCGTTTGGAGGTGCACCGCTGCAGCGGACGAATTGCCCTCGGTCACCGCGTCTACATACGCCGAAAAGTTGATCTGATCGGTCAGAAGCTCCTGGTTGAGCAGCGCAAGGTCCTTGGCGCTCTCCACCCTGGCAGCGCCGGCCTTGTTGTATCGATCGACCGTTTCGCCTGCCCACACGGTGCCCTGAAACGCTGTCCAAGCTATGAAAACAGCCGCTGCACTGATGACTGCGGCGGATGCGATGTCTCTCCACGCAGCTCGAGACTCAGGTGTGTTCATGACGGCCAGCTTACGTACGACGGGGCCCGAAGCCGGGTGTAGCGAATCCTTGGGCCGTGCCCGCGTGTACGGTCTTGTCGATGGAAGTACAGGACGACTCTGCACCTGACACCGCAAACCGAGCGGCACTTCTGATCGTGGCCGGCAGCTCGACGATCGCATTCATGCTGGGCTTCAATTTCGGAGCCTTCGGCGAAGTATTCTTTGAGCAGGTCTTTGCAGTGTGGGTGCTTGCGACCGTGGTACTTGTCGCCTCGATCGTGGCTCCGCTCCCACCCCACACGTGGCCTCGCCGAGCCATTCTGCTCCTGCCGTCAGCCTGGATCGTGCTGGCGTGGATCGACACGACTCAGGAACTACAACGGTCGGACCAACTGTTGCTGATCGTGACGGTGGCTGTAACGGTGATTGCGCTCCCGTTGGTCGGCTGGTTCCTCATCACTGCGATCAACGCTGACTTCGCTCAGCTCCCTCAACGCCACCGAAGAATCGTCGTGGCCGGTACCGCCTTCTTCTTGGTTGCCGGGCTGCTCTTCGGCGTGTTCCACAACAATGTGCTGTCGTGCAATGACTTCAAGATCAGTGGAAACTTCGAACCTGAGAACTGCACTCAGAAGTAGCCCTCAGGTCAGCAGCTGCTCAGCCCTGGCCGTGGTCGAGGGTGTCCGGAGATAGGTAGTACGGATCGGTGATCCCCGCCCGACGCATCGCCATTCCAGTGAGCAGCTCCCTCGCACACCGATTCGCCACGAGCGGGGTCACATACGTTGGATCCACAAGCGGATTCACCTCAACGAGCTCGATACCAATGAGGTTCGTCTCGGCGCCCAACCGTCGGAGAAGCGGGAACAGCTCCCTTGGAGTAAGCCCGTTTGGCTCCGGTGTCCCGGTCCCAGGGGCATACGCAGGGTCGAGCACATCGATGTCGAGTGAGACGTACAGGTAGTCGGTCCCCTCGTTTGCTTCGGTGAGGGCTCGCTCCATGACCTGGTCCCAGCCGTAGCGCTCCACCTCAGTCATGAAGTGGTATCGGAAGCCCTGATCCTGCATCCAACCCAGATCGTCGCCGCCAGGTGCATACCCGCGGAGACCCACCTGGATGAAGTTGTTCCCGTTTACGTGACCTGACTCGATCAGCTTACGAATAGGCGTTCCATGGGTGAGGTGATGACCCATACCGAACGAGGCAGCGTCGTAGTGGGCGTCGAAATGGATCACGCCGATCTTGCCCTTGCCATATACATCGGCCATTGCAGCGACGTCGGGATACATGAGCGAATGATCACCGCCGATGATGAACGGGACTGTGCCGGTCTCTGCGACTTCGCGCACGAGGGAACGGACGGGCTCAATCGACCGATGGGTGCTCTCTGGGTCGATGGGAGCATCGCCGTAGTCGGCGACCACAAGTTCACTGAAGGCATCCACCATGACGTGTGTGTGTGTAAGCCCGGTGGCGATCGTGGGTAGATAGACATCGTTGGCCCGAATTGCCCTCGGACCGAATGCGGCGCCACGCATACCAGTGGAGAAGTCCATGGATGCGCCAAGCATCGCAACGTCAACTTCCGCCGCCTTGAGATCGGCAGGGGTCATTGCTACGGGTCGACCCATGAACGTTGCGATACCCGAGGATGCGATACCTAGTTCGTATCGCTGAAGTTCTATGAGGCCCGGAGGACGATCGCCCTGAAGGTCTGACCGCTTCGTTTTCCACATGTCCTTCGTTGGATCATCTGGATTCAGCGAAGGGAATTCTGTCTCGTATTCGGACACGATGTGAACCTCCTGGCTTCGTGCAACGACGCTACCACGCCAACCCCAGCTGACAGCCGGGTGATGCGGCTAGAGAGAGCTAACTTCGGTTAGAAGTCGAAGTTGTCCGGATCGGGCCCGATCCGTTCGTCAAGATTGAGTGCTCGGATGCAGTCCATTTGGGCGTCGTCGAGTGAGAAGGAGAACACATCCC
>JBPCTY010000052.1:0-3100 GCA_051011415.1 Acidimicrobiia bacterium | reverse complement strand
CCGGTACGCCGGCGGCTGCTCCATCGGGACCACGGGTGCGCTCACGAAAGGCTCCGTGGTGGTTGTGGGCGGCAGCAGTCGCCATTCTGATTCCTGTCGCCGTTCCGGTGGCGGGTCTCTTCCTAAGGGTCTTCGAAGCCTCCGAGTCGGCCTGGGACACCCTCTTTTCGCTGCGGACGCTCGAACTCATGGTCCGCACATTGCTCTTCACCGCTTCGGTCACGGTATCAGCTGCAGTTGTCGGGGTGGCCGGAGCGTGGCTCCTCGCGCGAACGAACCTCCGGTTCAAGCGGATGTGGGGTGTCCTCTTTGCGATGCCCCTCGTGATTCCGTCGTACGTGATTGCAATGGTTCTCACCTCGGCGACAGGACCGCGTGGCCTCATCGCCGATCTCATCGGTATCGGTACCCCGCATCTGATCGGATTCGCCGGAGCATGGCTTGCGTTGACCCTCTCGACCTACCCATATGTGTTCCTCATCACAGCAGCGTCACTTCAGAGGGTTGATCCAGCCCTAGAAGAGGCCGCACGCGGACTGGGAGCCCGCCCGCTACGCGTCTTTCGAACCATCATCCTTCCCCAACTCCGACCCGCCATTGGTGCGGGTGCTCTCCTTGCGGCCCTTTACACGTTGTCAGACTTCGGGGCCGTGAGTCTCATGCGGTTCGATGCTTTTACGCGGGTGATCTATGCGCAGTACTCGGGCCGTCTCGATCGCACGCCGGCGATCGTGCTGTCGATCGTGCTGATCTTCGCTGCGGCCACTGTGATTTGGGCCGAGCAACGAACAAGGGGCGACGGCGCATACTTCACGAGTAAGCCGATGCGCACACCTACGCCGGATTCGCTCTCGCCGCTGCAACGAGGAGGGTCTCTTCTCTTCCTCGGAACCACGATCGGAATCGGAGTGGTTCTTCCGATCGCGGTACTCACCGCATGGCTTGCACGGGGGATCCAACTAGGAATCCCCGTCGGCATTCCGTGGACCGCCGTTGTTGGCTCGCTCACCGGTGCGACGCTGGCGTCGATCGTGGCCGTTGCGGCATCCATCCCGATCGTGGTTCTCGCCGTCCGCTACGCAAGCAGGAAGACGTCGTGGCTTGAACGATCTGTGTACGTCGTGTTCTCTTTGCCTCACATCACGGTTGCCATTGCAGTGGTCGCGTTCTCAGTTCGCTTCGCGAGACCTGTGTACCAGTCGCTACTGGTTCTTGTCCTGGTCTACGCCGCAATGTTCCTGGCACAGGCCACAGGCCCTGCCAAGGCAGCGCTCCTCCAGATCGATCCAACGCTCGACGATGCAAGCCGGTCCCTCGGCAAGGGAGTCTGGGCGACGATGTCGAAGATCACCATGCCGCTCATGTCAAAGGGTCTCCTGGCAGGCGGACTTCTCGTATTCGTCACGACGCTCAAGGAGTTGCCAGCCACTCTGCTCCTCAGACCCTCCGGCTTCACGACCCTTGCGATCCGAATCTGGTCGAGCGCAGACGAACTTCTCTACACCAGGGCGGCTGCGGCAGCCCTTCTTCTCATTGCGGTGTCCGTAATCCCGGTCTACTACCTTTCCATCAAGCCAAAGGACGTCGTAGACGCATGACCAGGTACGCGATCGCGGCATCAGAGGTCTCCGTTTCGTACGGCGACGCTGTTGCCCTCAAAGGATTCACCCTTGATGTCCCTGAGGCATCACTCGTCGCGGTTGTTGGTCCATCGGGTTGTGGAAAGACCACAGCGCTTCGAGCCATTGCCGGCTTCCAGGATGTCGACACGGGGACTATCTCGGTGCGGGGCCGGACTGTTGCTGGCGATGGCATCTCTGTTCCGCCAGAAGACCGAAGAGTCGGCATGGTGTTCCAGGACTTCGCACTCTTCCCGCATATTTCTGTCGGAGAGAATGTGGGGTATGGCGTCCGAGGGTCCGGTCGAGTCAGCAAGGTGCAGGAGCTCCTCTCGCTTGTCGGCCTGGACGGATATGACGATCGCTTCCCGCATGAACTCTCTGGAGGAGAGCAACAGCGTGTTGCGTTGGCAAGAGCTCTTGCACCAGAGCCCGATGTCGTTCTCCTTGACGAACCGTTTTCAAACCTTGATGCCCCCCAGCGAGAGCGGATGCGTCGAGAACTCCGTCGGATCGTGCGGGCCACTGGCATCACGGCCGTGTTCGTGACCCACGACCAGGCAGAAGCGCTTGCCATCGCCGACTTTCTTGCCGTGATGCGCAAGGGCGCGGTGATTCAGACAGGCGCTCCGGACCAGGTGTACGCACAACCCGCCTCGCCTTGGATTGCACGATTCCTCGGGGACGCGGTCCTCCTGAGTGGGGTCGCACAGGGCGGCTCCGTATCCACCTCACTCGGCCCCGTGCCAACGACGCTTGCCGACGGAGTGGAAGCGCAGGTCATGATCCGCCCAGAGTGGGTACGACCATCACCCAGTGAGACGGGGAACGGAACCATCGTGGACAGAGAGTTCTACGGACACGACCAGCGGGTCGAAATCGAAGTCAACGATGGCGCAACAGTTGAAGCGCTGGTGCCAGGTCGGACACAGATCCGAATCGGCGACTGCGTCGATATCGAAGTCGATGATGCAATCGTGTATCCCGCCGCGGTCGGCTGACCTCAGCGCTGCGGTAGGCCCCACTCACCAGGTGGCTCATCAGACGGATCGCCCGGATCCTCATCATCTTTCGTCGGCGAGTCAGCCACAGGCTCCACGGTGCCAGTCGACCTGAGCTCATCACGCAACGCCTCGAAGCGGTCAGTCGTCGATTGATCGTCAGCCGGATTGTCCGGATCCGGGACGGCTTCACTGCCATCGAACGAGATCGCCTCCGATTCATGAGAGTTGTCGCGTTCAGCCGACACATCGGGAGCAGCAGCTGGCGAATCTTCCACAGCGGATTCGTCCTCGATCGGCACCGGCTGATCAGTACCCGCGTCTTCGACAACGGCGGTGCCCACCGCGGCGCCTGCCACCTCGCCAGAGGCCGACTCGGGCTCGTCCGGGCGCGGTGCCAGCGGCGGTTCCCACTCCAACGGAGCCGATCCATCAGTTATGACTTCGGGCGGAAGCAACACCGGAGGGATTGGCTCTGCC
>JBPCTY010000051.1:0-20643 GCA_051011415.1 Acidimicrobiia bacterium | reverse complement strand
TGGTCACCGATCTTGGTGCGATCGGAATCCTCTACCTCATGTTCCTCGCAGGTCTCAGCTTCAACATGAGGGCCTTCAACGAGAACCGCAACAACGCGATCGTCTATGGGCTTCTCGGCTTCTTCATCCCGTTCACCCTGAGCGTGTGGGTCGCAATGAGCCTGACCGACATCGGTCTTCTTGGTGCCGCACTCATCGGTGCAATGTGGGCATCAAACACGCTCGTCGCATACCCGGATGTGAAGGCAGCAGGTCTCGCCAACAACAGAGCGGTGAGTTCTGCCGTATCCGCTGGAGTTGTGGCTGATCTGCTCTCGTTGACCGTTCTGGCGATCGCAACGTCGGCGTCGGTGATCGACCTCGACGAGTCCGACGAAGCGGTTCAAGCGACCGTCGAGAACCCGACGCTTCCGCTTTGGTTGGCCATGCCACTGCTCATCTTCTTCTGTCTCTGGCTGCTGCCTCGCATCACAGATTGGTTCTTCGTGACCGCAGGGCGCACCCGGATGCAACGCTTCGTCTTCTCTCTGGCTGGGATGGCGGCTGGTGCTGTCGTGGCGCTGTTGGGAGGTATCGAGGGGCTCATCGGTGCGTTCCTCGCTGGGCTCGGGATGAACCGATTGATCCCGTCAAAGGGCGCCCTCATGCAGAGACTCGACTTCGTCGGTAGCGCCATATTCGTACCTGCATTCCTTGTGTCGATCGGTCTGAACATCAACCCCGCACTCCTCTTCGACATCGACACGATCGTGTTGGCGCTGTGGTTCACCGGGTTCGTAGTCGTGGGAAAGACGACCGCAGCGGTCCTCACGGGTCTCATCTTCAAACTGTCGTGGAACGAGGTGGGTCTCATGGCCTCCCTCAGTTTCGGGCAGGCCGCATCGACGCTCGCGATCGCACAGGTCGGCTTCAGCCTCGGCATGTTCAGTCAGGAAGTCGTGAACGCAGCGGTGTTGGCGATTGTCTCAACGGCCCTGATCACTTCCTACGGGACAAGGTTCTTCATCAAGAAGGTCCCTCGGCCAGTTCCCCCGCCTGCCCAAATCGGTGAGGCTGTCCTAGTCGACATCCGAGCTCATGGATCGGACCTCGAGTCGCTCATGCAGTTCTCGGGAGCGATCGCACGGCCAGACGATGGCCTCGTCATCCCATACGGCATACCCGGACCGGGGCAGAAGGACGCCGCTAAGATTCTTGTCGACCATGCGACCGAGGTCGCATCCGGATTTGGGCTGGACTCTGACGGTGTTGTCCGTGTCGACGATTCCTTCTCCGATGGCACGCTCCACCTGATTGATGAGATGGACGTGTCGCTCGCAGTGTTGGGCTGGCGCGGTCCCGCGTTCGCCACGGACTACGTGTTCGGCAACGACATCGATGGAGTCGGGGAACGCTCGACGGTGCCCTCGGTCGCTGCCCGGATCCTTGCGCCATGGGACCGGGTGATCGTGATCACTGGGTCGATCGACCTCGACTGGCATCGTGAAGATGCCGAGTTGATACTTGCCGCGGCGAGGCGAATTCGGAAATCACGCCCGACACCGGCAGTTGTGATCTCACCCGATCTCGAGTTCGTCCAAGGCAATGTCGGGGATGAAGAAGAGGTCGAGTTCGCCGTTGAACGCAGGGAGCGCAACATGGTGCTCAACTCGGTCGGGCCGAACGACCTGGTGCTCCTTCCAGCGCACGTGATTCGCGACCTCTCTCCGGTCTCGAGCTGGCGGGCGACGAAGCAGTTCGAGAACACCAGCGTGGCGATCTTTGCCGGGGCACATCGACTAACGATCTCAAAGGGTGTGACCAGGCGAAGCATGCAATCGGTCGTGCACACCCAGATCTGATCTCATGGTGGTCGGCCGATTCCTAGGCTCAGCCCGACGACAAGGAGCGTCATGCAACAGCTGATCGAATGCGTCCCCAACTTCAGTGTTGGCAGAGACCAGTCGGTGATCGATCAGATCACTGCGGAGATCGAGGCTTCCGATGGCGTCAAGCTGCTCGACGTCGACCCGGGCGCAGCCACGAATCGCACTGTCGTGACGTTCGTGGGGGCTCCTGTTGATGTCATCGATGCAGCGGTCCGTGCAATCTCGAAGGCAACTGAGCTGATCGATATGCGTGACCATTTCGGTGAGCATCCAAGATTTGGGGCTACCGATGTGTGCCCTCTTGTCCCGGTCTCTGGAATCACCATGGAAGAGACCGTGAGGTACGCACACATCCTCGCAGCACGCCTCGCCGAGGAAGTGGGGCTGACCATCTACTGCTACGAGGACGCTGCCCTGACACCCGAGCGCCGCAACCTCGCATCGGTGCGTGAAGGTGAGTACGAAGGGCTTGCGGCGAGGCTCGCTGAGCCAGAGTGGCAGCCAGACTTCGGTCCGGCTTCGTTCAATGCACGATCGGGAGCCACGGCCGTCGGTGCCCGCGGCTTCTTGGTCGCCTACAACATCAACCTCAACACGACCTCGACTCGTCGGGCCAACGCAATCGCGTTTGACGTCCGAGAGCGGGGGAGGGTGAAGAGGGTCGGGGACCCGGTCACAGGCGAAGTGGTGCTCGATGAGCACGGTGAGAAGGTGTGGGTACCGGGAACGCTGAAAGCGGTGAAGGGAATCGGCTGGTTCATCGAGGAATACGGAGTTGCGCAGATCTCGATGAATCTCACCGACATCGAGACCACCCCCACCCATGTTGCGTTCGACGAGGTCGTGGACAAGGCAGCAGCACGAGGCATTCGCGTCACAGGATCCGAGCTCGTTGGCCTTGTTCCGTTGAGTTCGATGCTTGAAGCCGGCCGGTACTACCTGAGAAAGCAGCAGCGCTCGACTGGAGTAGCTGATGCGGAGCTGATCAAGATTGCCGTGAAGTCCCTTGGTCTCGATGAGCTGTACCCGTTTGAGCCATCCGAGAAGATCATTGAATACGCTATCGACGACGGTGGACCGCGTCTCGTCGATGCGTCGGTGAGGGGCTTCATCGAGGAGACAGCATCCGAATCCGTGGCTCCCGGTGGCGGCTCGGTCGCGGCGAACCTCGGCGCTCTTGGCGCTGCACTCGGAACGATGGTTGCCAACCTCTCGTCACACAAGCGAGGGTGGGATGACCGGTGGGAGGAGTTTTCCGACTGGGCTGATCGAGGAAAGGCCTGTCAGGACCAGCTCGTCGGTCTGATCGATGCCGACACCGACGCCTTCAACCAGATCATGGCTGCATTCGGAATGTCAGCTGAATCCGAGGGCGAGAAGGCAGCGAGGGCGGAGGCCATCGAGGCTGCCACACGCAACGCGATCGAGGTTCCGCTGCGGGTGATGGAGGTGAGCCTTGAATCCATGGATGTGATCGCGGCAATGGCTGAGATCGGAAACCCCAACTCGGTATCCGATGCGGGCGTTGGTGCTCTCTGCGCCAGATCCGCCGTGATGGGTGCGTACCTCAACGTACGGATCAACGCAGGGGAGCTCACCGACGACGCGGTGCGGTTCTCCTATCTGGAGCGTGGCGCCGCAATGCAGCTCGCCGCACAGGAGAGCGAAGCGGCGACTCTCGAAACCGTCATCGACAGGATCTGAGTCACCGCAAGCCGTCACTTGCCGGAATTTGGACGGGTAGGGTCGCTGGTATTCCCTACGACTCGGAAGGCGGCCATCGTGGCGCAAGACCCATCCATCGGACGCGAGATACTCCCCATTCCCGACGTGCCTGTTCGCGCAGAGCCAGCAATGCACGCATCCAATACGTCTGCACCCCCTATTTCGCCGCTGCGCCCACCTTCAGGAGCGCCAAACGTGCTGGTGGTCCTCATCGATGACATGGGTTTCGGTGCGACTTCGACGTTTGGTGGTCCGATCTCGATGCCGACCCTTGATCGGCTTGCCGACAATGGCCTCCGCTACAACCGGTTCCACACAACGGCCCTCTGTTCTCCTACCCGTCAAGCCCTTCTGACAGGTCGGAACCATCACAGCGCTGAAATGGGCAGTGTCGGTGAAGTCGCGACCTCGATGCCGGGCAACACCTCCATTCGGCCCAACACGGTGTCGACGATCGCTGAGATGCTCCGCCTCAATGGCTACAACACCGCAGCGTTCGGCAAGATGCACCAGACGCCGGTGTGGGAGACGTCCGTATCGGGTCCGTTCGACCGATGGCCGACCGGGGACGGCTTTGAGAAGTTCTGGGGCTTCGTTGCAGGCGAGACAAATCAGTGGGAGCCAACGCTGTTTGAGGGAACCACACCAACTGAGCCACGAGCGACTGCCGAAGAGGGCTATCACATCACTGAGGAGCAGGTCGACCAGGCAATTGCATGGGTCTCTGCCCAGAAGGCGATGACACCCGACAAGCCGTTCTTCATGTACATGTCGTATGGAGCGACCCACGCGCCACACCACGCTCCACAGGAATGGATCGACAAGTACAGCGGGCAGTTCGACAAGGGCTGGGATGCGGTGCGTGAAGAATCGCTCGCTCGGCAGATCGAGGGCGGCATTGTTCCGGATGGAACCGAGCTGACAGACAAGCCACCCGGTGTCCAGGATTGGGACGACCTCTCCGACGATCAGCGGAAGGTTGGTGCAAGGCTGATGGAGGCCTATGCAGGGTTCGCCGAGCACACCGATCATCACACCGGTCGACTGATCGACGCCCTCGGAGACATGGGCGTATTGGATGACACCATCGTCATGTACATCGCTGGTGATAACGGGGCGTCGGCCGAAGGCGGTCTCGATGGTGCATTCAACGAGCTCAAGGCACTGAACGGTGTCAAGGAGACGGTTGATGACATCCTTGACCGGATCGATGAGATCGGAACGCCGAATGCGTTCAACCACTATCCGGTGGGCTGGGCGCATGCAATGAACACTCCGTACCAGTGGACCAAGCAGGTGGCCTCGCACTGGGGAGGGACGCGCAATGGGATGGTGCTCCACTGGCCCAACGGTATCGACGCCGCAGGCGAGGTGAGGGAACAGTTCCACCATGTGATCGACGTGGCCCCGACGCTTCTGGAGGCGGCAGGGCTTCCACAGCCCTACATGGTGAACGGGATAGCCCAGAAGCCGATTGAAGGCGTTGCGATGAACTACACGTTCAACGACGCCGGTGCAGACGAGCGGCACACCACCCAGTACTTCGAGATGTTTGGCAACCGGGGCATCTACAAGGATGGGTGGACGGCTGTGACCAAGCATCGCACCCCGTGGGAGATGGGCGGCTACACACCCCCTGCTCTCGACGACGATGTGTGGGAGCTCTACAACACGAACGAGGACTGGTCGCAGGCCAACGATCTGGCAGCCGAGATGCCAGACAAGTTGCGTGAGTTGCAGCAGATCTTTGTTTTGGAGGCGGCGAAGTACAACGTCTTCCCGATCGACGACCGGACCGGAGAGAGGTTCAACGCACAGATTGCCGGCCGTCCCGAGCTGCAGACGGGCAGGACGACGCAGCGGTTCGTTGCCGGGATGACGCATCTGATGGAGAACACCGTTCTCAACGTGAAGAACCGGTCATATACGGTCACGGCACAGGTCCAGATCCCGGAAGATGGTGCAGACGGAGCCATCATCGTGCAAGGGGGGCGGTTCGCCGGTTGGGCGCTGTACGTCAAAGAGAGCCGGCTGTCGTTTGCGTACAACTGGTTCGAGTCCGACATGTACCACATCCGCGCCGACTCGACCCTGCCTGCTGGCGAGGTGACCGTGCAATACCAGTTCGACTTCGATGGGGGAGCCCCCGGAGCTGGTGGCAGTGGGACACTGCTTGTTAACGGGAATGTGGTTGCCGAAGGCAGGATCGACAAGACGGTGCCCTATGTGTTCTCGGCAGACGAGACAATGGACATTGGTAAGGACACTGCGTCACCGGTCACCTCTGACTATGCGTCAGGTGATGCCAACGCGTTCACCGGGAAGATTGACTGGGTGCAGATCGACCTTGAGGACGACGACGTGAGCCACCTTGAGGATCCCGAGCAGACGTACCACCGAATCCTCGCAAGGCAGTAGCGCAGAACAGCCCGCGGATCGATTGGTCCGCGGGCTGTCTGTCGATCAACGTCTGTTGATCAGCGAGAACACCACTGAGAAGATGATCGTCAGCACCACGCTGCCGATAATCGAAATGTTCCAGCCGAAGAAGAACTTCAGCACGGCGAGAACGAGTACGAATACTCCGAGGTTGAGAAGCCAGCGCCCCATCAGTAGATCCTCATGCGTTCTTGTTCCGTTCCCATGCGATGAAGATCGTCGCGCCGCCACCGATGACCAAGATGGCAAGGATTAGCCAGAAGCCAAACGTCTCTTGCTGCGCCTCCTCGGTTGCCTCACCAGCTTGAACGATGCCGGCACCCAGAAGCGGATCGCTCGTTGGGTTTGATGCTGTCTCGGTAATGATCTCTCGGATGTCCTTTGGCGTATTGGTCGTGCTGACGAGTAGGGCCGCGATGCCGGCGACGTGGGGTGAAGCCATCGATGTGCCACTGATCTCGCCGTAACCCTCTGTGCCCTCAGGCCAGATGGTTGTGGGATAGGTCGGAGCGGTCGACACGATCCGCGCACCCGCTGCTGCGACAGCGCGAGGATCGCCAAAGTTTGAGAACCTTGCCCACTCGCCCAGCTCATTTGTCGCATTCACAACGAGGACCGGGGTGTCGGGGTTGTAGGCGGTCAGATACGTGTCGTCGTTGCCGGCAGCAGCCACCACAACGGCCCCCTTCTTGGTTGCTTCCTCGATGGCATCGTTCGTGGGGCCGTTCACCGCAAAGATGCGTCCAAGAAGATCGGACGACCCGCCGAGAGACAGATTGATGACGTCCGCACCGTTCTCGGCCGCCCATACGATGCCGGCCGCCACGTCCTCGGTGCTACCGGAACCGTCTTCACCAAGCACTTTGATCGGCATGATCTTTGCCTCAGGGGCCATTCCAACGACACCGACATTGTTGTTGCCTATGGCTGCTGCGCTTCCAGAGACGTGGGTTCCGTGGCCGTTGAGATCGTCTGGTATGTCATCGTTGTCAACGAAGTCGTACCCAGCAACCAGGCGGCCAGCGAACTCGGGATGATTGAGATCGATCCCGGTGTCGACGACCGCGATCACAACTCCCTCCCCAGTGCTTCTGTCCCATGCAGCAACCATCCCGTGCTGTTCGATCGCGTACTGATCAGAGGCGAGGGGATCGTTCGGTTCACCGAATCCGGTGGAGGAGCAGGCAGCGAGAACAAGTCCAACGAGGACTCCAAGCGCTACGTATGCAATCGAGCGTTTCATGGCATTCCTTCCGACAAAGCACATCCGAGATTGGGCCGCATCCTATCGGGAGCCTGTGGTTGAATGACTGCGTGAGGTCCGAGTGGCTATGTCTGGCAACCCCAGCCCGATTCTGGATAGCAGCGGCGTCGCTTCGGAAGTAACTTGGTCTACGAGTACGCATGTTGGTCAAAGGAAGGTTGATGAAATGACGACGCGAGAAGTGAGCGATTGGGCAGTTGGTTGGACATGGTTCGCCGCGGTGATGTTGTGGATCGTTGGCGCACTGAGCGCTATTCAGGGCCTCGTTGCGATTATCAACGAGAGCTTCTACGTCGTCACACCCGAATACATCTTTCAGTTCGATGTCACGACGTGGGGTTGGATCCATCTGATTATCGGCGTTGTGATGTTCCTCGCAGGAATTGGGCTGCTCAGCTCTGCGATGTGGGCACGGGTCGTTGCTGTGATCGCTGCGTCGTTGAGCTTGGTCGCCAACTTCGCATGGCTTCCTTGGTACCCGTTCTGGTCATCGATCCTCATTGCGGTTGATATCGCCGTGATCTGGGCTGTGACGGTCCATGGGCGCGATATCTCGATAAGCCGGGACGCCTAGGACCGGGACCCTTCGCCCGCCGGCCTCGGTGGGATAAGGCAGGTCGAATACCAAAGGATGAAGCGCCGCCCCGTAGAGGGACGGCGCTTCATCGCGTTCGGTGGTGCTATTCGGCTGGTGGCGGGGGAGGTGGCGGTGGCTCAGCCGTCCCATCATCTGTCGGCGGCGGTTGGCTGGAACCAGCAGCTTGCGCCTGCTGCGCTCGGTATGCCGCAGCGTCTTGTTCCATTTGAGCCTGATTCGCACCTTTTTGTGCGCCAGAACGGCTTGCACCCCAGACAACAGCGCCGATAACGATGATTCCCAGGATGATGAGAACAATTGCCCCGGTGGCGTCATCTGTCGAATCGCTCTCCGTTGGAGGCTGAGTTTCGGTCGGTGCCTGCGTCGTGTCAGGTGCCTGAGTCGTATCGGGGGCTTGTGTCGTGTCCGGTGCTTGGGTGGTCCCAGGTGTCTCGCCGTCGCCGGTTGTAGGCGGAGTGGTTCCGTCGCACGCCGCCACCACCAGAAGAATGACCAGAAGCAGTGGTGCGAGATATCGCAGTCTGCCCGACCCCTTCGTCAATGTGCTCATTGCTACTTCCTCTCGATCGTTGCAATAGGTTCACAGATCTGACCGCATTCAACCACTATCAGAGACATTCGGCCGTCCAGCGTTGTCAGAGTGAGGTCTTCCGTTCCGTGTGCCCGATCTGTGATGTAGGTTTCTGCCACATACGTTCGCGTGCGCAGGCTCGTCAGTAGCAAGCATCGGAGGAGACATCAGTGACCGACTCATTCGTTACCTATGGGCTGGACGAGCCATTCCCAGGCAAGATCGGTAGGACGATCGACGATTCGGAAGAAGCCTGGCCGATGCCGATTTCGGCGCCGGACAAGGCGCCGAACGTCCTGTTCTATGTCATGGATGACATCGGATTCGGTCAGCTCGAACCCTTTGGCGGTCTCGTCGAGGCTCCGAACGTCAAGCGGGTGCTCGACAACGGCGTCGGCTACACAAACTTCCATACGACCGGTCTGTGCTCGCCGACCAGGACCTGTATTATCACCGGGCGGAACCACCACTCCAACGGGATGGGCGCCATCAGTGAGTGGTCTACAGGGTTCCCCGGATACGACGGTCGGATCCTCCCTTCGCACGGATTCATTTCCGAGATCCTGAACATGAACGGTTACAACACGTTCGGGCTCGGGAAGTGGCATCTGAGCGTCGCAACCGAAGAGACGATGGCTGGGCCGTTTGACACGTGGCCCTTGCGACGCGGGTTCGAACGGTTCTACGGCTTTCTCGGTGCCGAGACGGACCAGTGGTACCCAGACCTCGTGTACGACAACCACAGCGTGACTCCTCCGGAAACGCCGGAAGAGGGATACCACCTGTCAAAGGATCTTGCGGACAAGGCGATCCAGTTCATCGGTGATGCGCACTCAGTGACGCCGGACAAGCCGTTCTTCATGTACTTCTGCCCGGGTGCGGGACATGCTCCCCACCACATCTTCAAGGAAGAGGCGGACAAGTACAAAGGCGTGTTCGACATGGGCTGGGACAAGCTACGCGAGGAGATCTTTGCGAAGCAGAAGGAGCTCGGCATCTTCGAGGACGACGTGAAGATGTCCCAGCATGACCCGGATGTTCAGGTATGGGATGAGCTACCGGAAGATGAAAAGAAGCTGTACCTCAGGATGATGGAAGTCTTCGCAGGGTTCGTGACCTACACGGATCACCAGTTTGGAAGGCTGTTGGACTTCCTTGAAGAGATCGACGAACTCGACAACACGTTGATAATGGTTATCTCCGACAATGGTGCAAGCCCCGAGGGTGGCGTGAACGGCACGTTGAACGAGAACGACTTCTTCAACAACATCGCGACGGATCTCGAGGCCAACCTGGCCGCAGTGGACACGCTCGGATCGTCGGACCACTACAACCACTATGCCTGGGGTTGGGCCAACGCGGGGAACACGCCATTCAAGCGTTGGAAGAAGGAGACCTTCAGGGGTGGTACCTCAGATCCGTTTGTTCTGTCATGGCCAGCAAAGATCAAGTCCGACGGCACATGGCGTCACCAATACGGGCACGCGATCGACATGGTTCCGACCGTTCTCGATTTGATTGGCGTCGAGCCACCGGAGTCGATCAAGGGCGTCAAGCAGGACCCAATCGAAGGGGTAAGCCTGGCAGCATCCGCCATCGATGCATCTGCTCCGAACGTCCACACCACTCAGTACTACGAGGTACTCGGGAGCCGGTCGATCTACAGCGATGGTTGGCGTGCGGAGTGTGGGTACCCGGGACCCAACTATGCGACAGCGAAAAAGCATGGACGCAAGGTTGGCGATGTGATCCACGCGGCAGACATCGAAGAGTTGGACAAGCAGTGGCAGCTCTACGACCTTCGTTCCGATCCGACTGAACGGGACGATCTCGCCGAAAAGCACCCGGACAAGCTCAAGGACATGATTGATCTGTGGTACCAGGAGGCGGACAAGTACAACGTGCTTCCCCTGCAGGGCACCATCGGCCAGCGGGTGGCATTCCCACGGCCAATGCCCGGCAAAGCAACTGATCAACACGTGTACTTCCCCGGCGCGCCCGTTGCTGCACTCGTCGCACCGGATACGTACAACCGTCCGCACACGATCACCGCAGAGGTGCACGTGCCAGACGATGGGGCAGACGGCGTGATCTACGCATTGGGCGCAAACGCGGGTGGCTATACGTTGTTCGTCAAGGACGGAAAGCTGAACTTCGCGTACAACTATGAGGGCCACAAGATGTACCGAATCGTTGCCGAGGATGACCTTCCAACTGGCGACCTCACGATTCAGTACGGGTTCAACGTCACTGGCGAGACGGATTTCCCGAATGGTTCTGGGGCGCCTGGGACTGGTGTTCTCGCTGTGAACGGTGCCAAGGTTGGCGAGGTCGACATGGACAAGACCACACCGTTCATCTTCTGCCTGGAAGGTCTGAGCATCGGCTACGACTACGGCGACACGGTGGACCACCAGAACTACCGAGACTCGTTCCCGTTCCAGGGCACGGTGAAGAAGGTGACCTATGACGTGTCAGGCGAAGCCATTCATGATGCCGAGGCCGTTGCCCGGAGATTGCTTGGGCGGCAGTAATGACCTGACACTTCGCGTTGTGGGCCCGGTGGGACTCGAACCAAAAGTCTTGAGTGTGGAACCGCGGTTCCGCCGGGCTCACTCAAGAATGAGTCGTGTGAGGGGGGCTTCGTGGAACGAGCGACGTCGGATGGAACCGTGACGTACGTTCGGTGGCGCCTCGCGTTGTGGGCCCGGTGGGACTCGAACCCACACGCTTCGGATTAAAAGTCCGCTGCTCTGCCGTTGGAGCTACAGGCCCTTTGAAGACGAGATTGTAGGACCCAGCTGTCCCTGCTGGCCGCGGACCGCAACGCAGGACGCCAGATGGCGCGACATTTGCCGTCGCGCCACCTGTGCTTCTGCTTGGGCTCACCTGTTGCGCACACGGCTAGGCGCGAAAAGCGGCGGAATCCCTGCGCCGACGGTGAGAGGCTATCTATAGGGGCAGGCCGAAAATGGCAATGGTGGCCATCGCAAGGGCCACGACAGTGAAGCCGCCGACGGCTGCCCAGTTTCCCGTCCGTCGAGCCAGCACGCCTGCGATTATCGCTTGCATCACGAAGTAGGTTGCAAAGACTCGAGATGCCAGTGCGACTGCCAGAGGAATGTCCGTCAACAAGAACACGGCGATCGCCGGCAGTAGGAGGATGAGGAAGGTGAAACGACGGGACACTGACGTCTCGTCCTTGATCATGTCGCTGCGCGACATCGTTGCCCCGATGATTGCCGACGTCTGACTTCCCAGGGCTGCCAACAGGATGAGCCACGGCATGAAGTCGCCGACCTCGTCCGAAACAACGAAGATCGCTGTTGCATCGAAATCTGTTTGAACATTGACAAACAGGATCAAGACAAACGCAAGCAGGGCGACGAACACTGCGGTCGAGATGTACTGGGCGACTCGCATGGTTGATATGCGGAGCTCGCCGGCGAACCTTGAACCGATGTATCTCGCTGCTTCGAAGCCCTGCACAATTGCGAACAGTCCGATGATCTGCCGGAAAGCTGTGGCGTCGACAACCGTGTCGTCGGCAGGAAGCGCCCACCGTCCTCCCATGGCCTCCTGGATGTTGTAGACGCCAAAGGCGATGACTACGGCGATCACAGCGGACAGGTTGAACGCCGTTGTCTTGTCTGCCAACCGATTCAGATCGTCCATTCGGCCGATCCATCCAATCACAAGCAGGACTGCGATGAGGATCGTTCCCACGATCGCAAGGTTTCTCTCTGAGTACGCTCCCAACGGCCAAAGTGCGAGTGTGACGAGCAACAGCGTGTAGTAGGCAATGTTGATGACCGAAGCGAGCGTGAGTGCGTATCGCGAGAAGCGTCCGACGATGAGTAGGCGATCGCCGGTGCCCTTGAGCGGCTCGAAGTGGCGAATGTTGTACGAGATCGCAAAACCGGTCGCGATCGCAACCAGACAGATGCCGAGCATTACGAGAGGTGCCTTGAACCCTGCGAGCAGGACGATCGCTGGCGACATCACGATGAATCCAACATCCATGATGTTGGAGAGAGGAACGACCGTGGCTCGATATCGGGTCGATGTCTGCACTCGGCTGCTGTACAGGAATCGGGCGATGAGGGCCAACGAGCCGAGCGCGATTCCTACAGCTACCGCATCGTTCACACTTGCTCACCCCCTCCTCGTCGCCGCTTGGTCAACCTACTACCCCGTCAGCGACTGAGAGAACGCAACTCCGGACGACGCGGACGGGTCACGTTCTATGGCATATGATCTGCCGATGACGTGCGACATCACCAAATCGGGCAGGTATCTACGTCGAACCACGATGCTGGCGTGCGGCTTGGCCGCAGTGACCATTGTCCTGGTCGGCGTCGTGTGGTCGCCCGCATCGCCGTCGGAAGCGGCGGTGGTCGAGGCTCAATCGAGCGAAGCCGAACCCGAATCCGCAAACAACACGTTGTTCATCGTTGCCGTTGTCGTGATCGGCTCAATTGCTGTGGTCTCGATGGTGAAGTCTGCTCGGAGCGCCGAGCGGAGGAACCAAGAGCACGAGGCCTGGGGCGCCGAGCTGATGGCACGCTCAGACGATCAGCCGTCTCCCGATGCGAAAGACGACGAACCTCCCGAGTGAATCTCTACCGGCCGGGAGGCCTCAGGCGTAACGTGCCCGGCTCTCTCGGCCGCTTGCTCCCCATGTTGCGATGTCAGCAAAGATCCCGAGACCAAGCCACACGTAGTCGAATCCGGTGATGCCACCAGGCGCTACAGCGACCCACATGAGCGTTGTCCACGGAGCGATGACGAATCCGAGAATGGCCCACCAGAAGCTGCTGAAGGCGGCCTCCCAACGCACCGGTGAGATCAGCCACCAGACGAGGATTGCAGCCCGAGGGCCGAGGGTGAATAGAGATGCGAAGAAACAGCACATGTGGAGCTCCCGAACTCGCTGACGGCAAGTCGATCATAGACGGGTAGCGAGCGCCCCGCAGAGTCGCTGATGTGTTGTCCTATTGGTGGATCAGGATCCCTTGAGCGCAGGGATGATGTGTTGGCCGTACGCCTCGAGCGTGGCTTCTCGCTCGTCGTGCATCAGGTAGATCCCGAACTGATCGACACCCATGTCCTTGAGAAGCTCCATCTTGGCGATGTGGTCCTCGACGGGGCCAACCACACAGAACCTGTCAACGATGTCGTCTGGGACGAAGTCGGTCGTCGGGTTTCCCGTCTTGCCATGGTGGGCGTAGTCGTAGGCCTCGCGCTCCTTGATGTAGGCGGAGAGGGCTGCTGGCACCATGCTCTCGTCCTCCCCATAGCGGTTGACGAGATCGACCACGTGGTTGCCGACCATGCCGCCAAACCAGCGGAGTTGCTCGCGTTGATGCTCAACATCGTCTCCGACGTAGGCAGGTGCGACGACGCAGATCTTGACATCGGAAGGGTCGCGTCCGGCTTCCTTTGCCGCATCGTGCACCGCGGCCATGGTCCACTCGAGGATCTGCGGATCTGCCAACTGGAGAATGAACCCATCGGCATGGGTCCCGATCGTTGCGAGCGCACGGGGCCCATAGCCGGCACCCCACATGGGCAGATTCCACCCATCTTCAATCCACGGTATCTCGACCTCATGGTCGCGATAGGTGACCTCCTCCCCAGCGACGAGACCTTTGATCACCGCCATCGAATCCACCATCGTCGCAAGCGTCGTGGGTTTGCGACCGATGTAGCGGACCGCCGAATCGCCCCGTCCGATTCCACAGATCGTGCGATCTCCGTACATCTCGTTGAGCGTGGCAAACAATGACGCCAACACCGTGACGTCGCGTGTTGCTGGATTCGTCACCATCGGGCCGACGATCATGTCCTTGGTGCTTGCAAGCATCTGGCTGAAGATGACGAACGGTTCCTGCCACAGCATGTGCGAGTCGAACGTCCACCCATGCGTGAAGCCGAGCTCCTCCGCTCGGACCGCGAGCTCGATGACCTTCTTTGACGGGGGATCCGTCTGGATGACGACGCCGAAATCCATCAGATCAAGTACTGGCTCGTGTCGCGGCTGAGATATGAACCGTCGCCCGGGCTGCCGTGGTACTCGCCGTCCTGGATGAGCACCTTGCCCTTCGAGATGACGACGTCGATCGCCCCCTCGATGTCCTTGCCCTCGTAACAGCTGTAGTCGACATCCATGTGGTTGTGTTCAACCGACATCGTCCTGCGTGCATCCGGGTCGACAACGATGATGTCAGCATCCGAGCCGACTGCGATCGTGCCCTTCTTCGGGTACAGGCCGAACATCTTGGCTGGTGTGGTTGCGGTGACCTCCACGTACCTGTTCAAGGTGAGGTTCCCTTCGGCCACGGCGCCGTGATACAGGAGCTGCATTCGTTCTTCAACGCCAGGCAACCCATTGGGAATTGCGGTGAAGTCACCCTCGCCGAGCCGCTTCTGGGTTCCGAGCGTCGGGTGGTCGTTCATGCAGAACGGACAGTGGTCGGTCGACACAACCTGGAGGTCGTTTGTCTTCAGTCCCTCCCACATCGCTTCTTGGTGCCCGTCGTCCCAATTGCGGACGGGCGTGGAGCACACGTACTTGGCCCCATCGAACCCGGGTTCTTTCAGGTTGTTCCAACCGAGGTACAAATACTGCGGGCAGGTTTCGCCGAAGACATTCAATCCACGATCACGCGCCTTTGCGACCTCCTCGACCGCTTCCTTTGCGGACATATGAACGATGTACAACGGTGCGCCAGCAAGCTCGGCGTATGCGATAGCCCTATGCGTTGCCTCGGCTTCCGTGACCGGGGGACGGGTGATCGAGTGGTAGATCGGGTCGGTTTCGCCTCTTGCGAGTGCCTGATCTCGAAGAACGTCGATCACGATGCCGTTCTCGGCGTGCATCATGATCATGCCGCCATTCTCAGCAGCCTTCTGCATTGCCATGAAGATCTGGCCATCGGTCGAGTAGAGGACGCCCGGGTACGCCATAAAGAGCTTGAAGCTGGTGACCCCTTCGCCCATCAGGACGTCCATCTCCTTGAGCGACTGCTCGTTGACGTCCGAAACGATCATGTGGAAGCCATAGTCGATGGCACAGTTGCCTTCCGCCTTCGCCATCCAGTCCTCGTACCCCGCCATCATCGGCTCGCCGATGGTCTGCACCGCAAAGTCGACGATCGTGGTGGTCCCGCCCCAAGCGGCCGCTCTCGTACCGGTCTCGAAAGTGTCCGAAGCGTTCGTGCCACCAAACGGGAGTTCCATGTGGGTGTGCACGTCAACACCGCCGGGGAACACGTACTTTCCCGCTGCATCGATGACCGTGTGCGCACCGGCTTCGACAGCCGCAGCCGCCAATGTGGCCGTGACACCTTCGCCGCCTCGGCCGTACAGCGCGACGACGGTGCCGTCCTCGATGAGTACTTCGGCTTCCATGACCTCCGTCGCTGTGACGACGGTTCCGCCCTTGATGAGCATTCGTGACATGTGTTCCTCCTCGGTGCGATTCAGTCGATTGAGTCGAGTACAGCGTCTGAGAGCATTTGGAACCCTTCGGTTGCTTCTTCGGAGGTGACGGTCAGCGCTGGTGCGATGCGCAGCACGTTTCCGAGCAACCCACCCTTCCCGATCAGGAGACCCCGGGCCTTTGCGGCCTCCATGACCTTGCCTGTGGTCGCCGGATCCGGATCGGTTGTGCCAGGCACAACAAACTCCACACCAAGCATGAGCCCCTTTCCACGCACCTCAACGATGTTGGGGACTTCCTCTGATAGGTGGTCCAAGTCGCGTTTGAGCTGTTGGCCAACCTTCTGGGCGTTGGTCTGGAGATCGTGTTCGATCACGTATTCGAGGTTGGCGATCGCAGCTGCCGTCGACAGCGGATTGCCACCGAACGTGGAGATCGAGTTTGCTGAGATCGAATCGATGATCTCGGATCGTCCAACAACCCCTGCAATGGCCGCTCCGTTGCCGAGCCCCTTGGCAAAGGTCATCAAGTCCGGTGTGATGTCGTGCGCCTGATATCCCCAGAAGTGTTCACCCGTACGACCCCACCCGGTCTGCACCTCATCGGAGATGAACAAGATTCCGTGTTCATCGAGTACAGACTTGAGACCCCCGTAGAAGCCGTCCGGTGGCGTCGCAAATCCACCGACACCCTGAATCGGCTCGGCGATCAAGCATGCGGCATCACCAGAGATTGCAGTGCGAAGCAGATCCCTGAGGTCGTCGGTGCATGCGTCGATGTACGCAGCGTCATCGAGATCCTTGAAGGGACTCCGCAGCCGGTATCCGGATTGCACGTACACGGTGTGGAAAGGCGAAAGCTGCGTGGCGCTCCATGCGTGGTTGCCAGTGATCGCAACAGCAGAATGGGATTTTCCGTGATAGCTGTTGCGCATCGCGAGCACCTGATTCGAACCCCGGTACTGGGTCGCCATCATCAAGGCAGCGTCGTTCGCCTCCGTGCCCGAGTTCGTGAAGAAGACCTTCGCGTCCGGGATTCCCGACAGCGTCACGATCTTCTCTGCAAGCTCGATCTGGGACTCGATGAGATACAGCGTCGACGTGTGGAGCATCCTGGCCGCTTGGTCCTGAATCGCCGCAACGACTTCCGGCACCTTGTAGCCAGTCATGGTTGTCAGGATGCCGCCAAAGAAGTCCAGGTATCGATCGCCCTCGGCATCGATGACGTGCCGGCCTTCACCGTCGACGAGAGCAATCGGCTCGTCGTAATACAGGGCTACCCACGATGGGAGTACCTCGCGGTGCCTCGCCAGTAGATCTTCATGCGCACCCATCAGGGAGCAACCAACTCGTCATAGGCATCTGGCCTACGGTCCCGATAGAACGCCCACTGTTTGCGGACTTCGTCGATGAGATCAAGATCGAGGTCTCGGATCACCAGCTCCTCGTCGGTATCAGACGCGGGTTCGCCCACGAACTGACCCCTTGGGTTGACGAAGTAGGAGGATCCGTAGAAGTCGTTGTCGCCGAATTCCTCGGAACCGACTCTGTTGATCGCACCGATGTAGTACTCGTTTGCAACGGCGGCTGCCGGCTGTTCGAGGTTCCACAGGTACATGGAAAGTCCGCGGCTGGTTGCTGATGGGTTGAACACGATCTTTGCGCCATTGAGGCCAAGGGCCCGCCAACCCTCTGGGAAGTGGCGGTCGTAACAGATGTAGACGCCGATCTTGCCCACCGCTGTATCGAACACCGGATATCCGCCGTTCCCTGGCCGGAAGTAATACTTCTCCCAGAATCCCTTCACGTGCGGGATGTGCTGCTTGCGGTATTTGCCAAGGTACGAGCCGTCGGCGTCGATGACTGCGGCGGTGTTGTAGAAGAAGCCATCGTCCTCCTTCTCGAACATCGGTACAACAAGCACCATGTTCGTTTCCTTCGCAAGGTCCTGCATCGCTCGTGTTGTTGGCCCATCGGGGATCGCCTCGGCGTAGTCGAAGTGTTCGTCTTCTTGGACCTGGCAGAAGTACGGGCCGTAGAAGAGCTCTTGGAAGCACATGACCTGAGCGCCCTCTTTGGCCGCCTGCCGGGCATACGCAACGTTGCGTTCTGTCATCGATTCCTTGTCGCCTGTCCATTCGGTTTGGACGATGGCTGCACGTACAACATTGGCCATGTGGTTCTCCTCAGGTCAGTTCCCAGCTGCGGTAAAACGCCCACTGCATGCCCAAACCTAGCCGCCGCCTCCTGTGCGCGTGGCGAATGCCAAGGAGATCCGTTTCGCCTACAGTCGCCGTCATGTATGCGATTCGCTTCTGGCTTGCGGGTGTTGTCGCGAGGGTGTTCACCGTCGGAATGTTCCAAGACGTGGAGATCGAGGGTTCGCCCGCACATGACGGTCCGCGCCTGATCGTCGCCAATCACTTTGGGGGATTGGTCGATGCGATCGTCGTCGTGCGAGCGATCGGTGGGCTGCCACACATCGTGGCGAAGTCGACCCTCTTCAAGCGGGCTCCGCTGCGGATCGTGCTCAAAGTTCTTGGTGTTGTGCCTGTCTACCGGCAGATGGACCATGCAGATCTGTCAAAGAATCAAGGGTCTTTCGACGAAGTCGCCAAGGTGCTAGCAAAAGGGAGGACGGTCCTGATCTTCCCTGAGGGAACGGTCACAGATAGTCAGGAGCTCCAGCATGTCCGCACAGGCGCCGCACGGATGGCTACGGCGGGGATCGAGGCGGGAGCCGAGAACCTCGCGATCGTGCCCATCGGGATCACCTACGAGGACAAGGTGTCATCTCGATCGCGCGTTCTCGTCGAGGTTGGCGAGATCATCACAGAGGACGTCATCAACGCCGATGCCGAGGATGAGCCGGTTTCACCTGCCAACCGACCGCTCGTTCACGCTCTCACGGACGAGATCCGAGATCGGCTTCGTGCGGTTGCTCCCGACTATGGGTCACTGATCAGGGAGCGGACGATGATGCTGGCCGCATCGACACGCCTTAGAACTTCGATGACCCGGCCGTTTGACGAGCCTCCGCTCTCGGATCTACGAGATGTTGCACAGGCGCTTGCCCATGCGACATCGCCCGACGTCCCCGGCGACCTTGGTGCGACATCTCGCTACTACATGTCGTTGACCGCCAGCGGGCTCGAGGACCATCAGATCCAACCTGCTCCGACCGCTAAGGCCCTTCTCCGCCTGGCCGTCATCAAGGCTGTGATCCTGGTGCTCATCGCACCGTTTGCGCTGTTTGGCCTGATGTTCAACCTCATTCCCATTCTGTTGGTCATCGCAGTTGGCGCTTTTGTGAAGGAACCCGTGTCGAAGGGCACCGCTCGCGTCGTGACCGGCGTCGTCGTGTTCCCGGTGACTTGGATCGCCGTGGTTGCCATTTCTCATCCCGACTATCAGTGGTTGACCTTCCTCCTGCTGATCGTCGGGTTGATACTTCTGATTGTCGGGATCGCTCAACTGATAGACCTGTTCGAAGCCCTCGCGGGCTGGTGGGCCGTACGAAAGCATGCCGGGCTCATTGACGGCCTGCTGGTTCTCCGGTCGGCAGCCAACGACGAGATCTCAGCCATTCTCGGTGACGGCTAGCGCGGCCGTGTAGCGTCGTCCTGAATTGGAAGGACGAGCCTGTATGGATGTGAAGTCAGGCTTCATACTTATCACGGACATCAGCGGGTATACGCGCTTCCTTGTCGAGTCCGAACTCACTCATGCGAAGGAGATTCTCGACACGCTGCTTTCTGCCACCGTCGATGCCATGGCGGCTCCATTGAAAGTGACCAAGACCGAAGGTGATGCGGTCTTTGCCTACGTCGACGATGCTGACTTCCTGCAATCACAGTCGCTGCTCGAGATGGTGGAGCGTCTCTACTTCGACTTCCGGCGCCAGCGAAAAGTGATGGATCTCAACACCACCTGTACCTGCAATGCCTGCGTGAACATGACGTCGCTCGATCTGAAGGTGTTCGTCCATCACGGCGAGTACGTCGAGCAGGTGATAGCTGGAGCGACCGACATCCAAGGTTCAGACATGATCCTTGCGGCGAGGCTGATGAAAAACTCCGTCACCGATGCGACTGGTGTCGCCGGGTACGGCCTCTTCACCGAGGCTGCCACCGCTGCCCTCGGCGGTACCGATCTGCTGGGCGAGAGTGTCGCCCACGCTGAGTCCTACGAGCACTTCGGGCATGTGAATGTGTTTGTCGTTGACCTCGGAGCGCGTTGGGATGAACGAGTTGCGATCGATCGAACAGATCGAAGTCCAGACGACGCCTGGCTCCATGTCGGAGTGGAGACAAGCGCTTCGCAGTGGATGGCCTGGGACTTCGCGA
Source organism: Acidimicrobiia bacterium (assembly GCA_051011415.1). GTDB lineage: Bacteria > Actinomycetota > Acidimicrobiia > Spongiisociales > UBA5794 > SZUA-442. The sequence goes on along the minus strand of JBPCTY010000051.1, from coordinate 389 downwards.
CGGACGAGTCGAAGAAGCGCGAGTTCTACGACATGATCTCCGTCGATCGCACAGATGACCTCGGTGGACGGGTGCGGGTTGGATCCTCCTACCACTGCGCACATGAGCTTGGCGACGTCAGGTTCGTGATTACGGACTGGAACCCGCCGCACGGTTTCGAAGCGGACGAGGTCGCAATGGGAATCCCTGTCCACTACGCCCTCCGGATCGATGCAACCGAGGTCGGTTCACGGATACAGGTGCTGTACGACGAACCTCAGATTCCTGATCCAGCCGAGGCCAGGCCGATATTCGAAGGAGCCGCTAAAGCTGCACTCGCACGAATCAAGACGATGCTCGAGGCATGACGACCGACCAGGTCGCGGGCCACAGTCACCGCACCTTCATCA
>JBPCTY010000050.1:0-3311 GCA_051011415.1 Acidimicrobiia bacterium | reverse complement strand
TACCTCAAATGGGAGCTGAGCGGTGGTGCAGCTGATACATCCTTCAAGTTCGGTTTGAACGGCGATACTCCTCATGCAGGCGACTGGGACGGCGACGGGACTGACACGGTTGCGTTGTATCGGGATTCCGAAGGCGACTGGTTCATCAAGCTCAGTCACTTTGGCGGTGCCGCCGATCACCAGATCCACTTCCACGATCACGGACCGGTCACCCTGCCGTACGCGGGCGCGGTCGACTGACGCCGCACGGGCGATGGTGCATGAACCGCTCCGGAGCAAGTCCTTCGTATGATTGAGCGCACACCCCAGGGGGAGCACATGCGCGTCGGGTACGCACAAGCTGTCTACGGACGCGAAGAGATCGAAGCAGTCGTCGACGTCCTGGAAAACTCGCCCCATCTCTTGATGGGAGGGCCGCGAGTTACTGAGTTCGAGGACAGAGTGGCAACCGAGTTTGGTAAGAGTCGCGGAGTAATGGTCAACTCGGGATCCTCGGCCAACCTGTGCAGTGTCAAGGCTCTCGAGCTCGAGTCTGGCAGCGAAGTGATCACTCCTGCTCTTACTTTCTCGACCACAGTTGCGCCACTGATCCAGACCGGTCTTGTCCCACGGTATGTGGATGTAGATCCAGCCACCTATGTGACCTCGCCGGAACGCATTGCCGAGGCAGTCTCGTCGAGAACCTCAGCGATAATGGTGCCAAACCTCATCGGCAATGTTCCCGACCTCCCCGAGATCCGCAAGGTCGCTGACGCCCATGGACTCCTCGTGATCGAGGATTCGTGTGACACGCTCGGTGCAACAATCGATGGGCGCCCGACAGGGGTCTACGCCGACGTCTCCACGACGAGCTTCTACGCCTCACATGTCATCACTGCGGGGGGTTTCGGTGGACTGCTAGCAACTGATGATGATGATGTTGCGGACCGCGCCATGCTGCTTCGAGGATGGGGCCGATCGTCAAGCCTCCGAGACGAGTCCGAACACATTGACGATCGGTTCAACGTCCAGGTCGACTCGGTTGAGTACGACGCCAAGTTCGTCTTTGCTGAGGTTGGCTACAACTTCCTGCCATCGGCGATCAGCGCTGCGTTCGGTTTGGTCCAGCTGGACAAGCTGCCTGAGTACAGAGCTCGTCGAATCAGGAACTTTGCGTTTCTGCGTTCAGCCTTCGAACAGTTCACTGATTATGTGGTCCTGCCCGAGGAGAGATCGGGCGTCGACACGGCGTGGCTTGCCTTCCCTCTGATCGTGCGGCCCGATGCGCCGTTTACGAGGCAGGAACTCCAGATCGGATTCGAGACGGCTGGGGTGCAGACCCGCGTTGTATTCACGGGCAACATCGTTCGTCAACCCGGCTTCTCCGCCACGGGAAGCGGAGAAGGTGCCTTCCCCAATGCGGATCGCGTCATGGAGGGTGGGCTACTGCTCGGATGCCATCAAGGTCTCGACGAAGAAGCATTGTCGTACATCGTGCAGACTTTTCGGGAGTTCGCTCATGACCGACGGTGATCGACGCTCCTGGCTGATTACAGGTGGCTCAGGCTTCATTGGGTCAGCAGTAGTACGCAGACTCGTCGCTGACGGGCATGCGGTCACGAATGTGGATGCAATGACATATGCAGGCACTTTCGGTTCCACCGCATCCGTGGCGGGAAGCGAGCGGTACCGACACGTCGCTGTCGATATCACTGATCGCGCTGCGCTCGACCGTGTGTTCGCGGAAGCTAGCCCGGATACCGTGATGCACCTTGCCGCGGAATCACACGTCGACCGGTCGATAGATCGTCCATCAGAGTTCGTGATGACGAACGTCATCGGAACCACGAATCTGCTCGAGGCCGCAACAGAGCACTGGGAGTCCTTGGATGGCGCGGGTCGCGAGCGATTTCGGTTCCACCACGTCTCGACCGATGAGGTGTTCGGGGCACTTGGGCGTGACGGGTCGTTCACACCGGACACTCCGTATGACCCGAGATCGCCGTACTCAGCCTCGAAGGCCTCAGCTGACCACTTTGTCCGAGCATGGAATCACACTTTTGGACTTCCTGTGGTGATGAGCAACTGCTCGAACAACTATGGCCCTTTCCAACTCCCGGAGAAGCTGATTCCCAAGACAATCGTGCATGCGTTGATGCGGCTTCCGATTCCGGTATACGGTCGCGGCGAACAGGTACGAGATTGGCTCCACGTCGACGACCACGTCGCTGCCCTCCTCGCCATAGCGATAGGTGGCACGGTTGGGGAGACCTACCTTGTCGGTGGTGGCGCCGAACGAACAACGCTTGAGGTGGTACAAGCCGTGTGCGCGTCGATCGATCGAATGTCGGACGCTGAAGCAGGATCCGCTGATCTGATCAGCTTCGTTGAAGATCGTCCCGGGCACGATTTCCGATACTCGATCGACTACAGCCGAACGACCGAGAGGCTTGCCTGGTCTCCGTTGATTGACTTTGAGCAGGGAATCGAAGAGACGGTCAAGTGGTACGTTGCGAACCGCGATTGGTGGGAGCCTCTCGTTGTCTCGGCGGGAGCGACCAGCCGTCAGGGGCTCCGTGCCGGAGGCGTTTCGTGAAGGGCATCATTCTCGCTGGTGGAAGCGGATCACGTCTCGATCCCGCAACTGCGGCAGTAAGCAAGCAACTGCTGCCGATCTACGACAAACCGATGGTCTACTACCCATTGTCTCTGCTGATGCTCGCCGGGATCACAGAGATGCTGGTGATTGCGTCTCCAGATCAACGGCCTCTCTTTGAACGCCTCCTTGGCTCGGGAAGTCAGTGGGGCGTCTCCCTTGAGTACGCAGAGCAGGCTGCACCGAACGGGATCGCCGAGGCGTTCACCATCGGTGAGGAATTTCTGGACGGAGCTTCGGCCGCCCTCGTGCTTGGTGACAACATTCTGTACGGAGGCGGACTCTCGGGTGCCCTCCAGGCGGCGGCGCAGCGGGGCGGGGCGACCGTCTTCGGATATCCGGTGCATGACCCGGAACGGTTCGGGGTCGTCGCGGTCGACGACGAAGGCACACCGATGTCCATTGAGGAGAAGCCATCGCGGCCATCTTCGAATCTCGCGGTGATCGGGTTGTACTTCTTTGACGAACGTGTCGTGGAATTCGCACGATCAGTTGTCCCATCGGAGCGGGGCGAGCTTGAGATCACGGATGTGATCAAGGCATATCTGGACGATGGCACTCTGACCGTTGAACAGCTTGGACGCGGGACGGCGTGGCTTGATGCTGGCACACCAGACTCACTCCACGAAGCCTCGGCGTTTGTTCGGACGATCGAAAAACGGCAAGGGTTCCGAAT
>JBPCTY010000049.1:0-21257 GCA_051011415.1 Acidimicrobiia bacterium | reverse complement strand
ATGTGGAGACCACAGAACAGCTTGATGCCGCCGTCGAACGCTACGAGATCATCCATGCCCAGCACGAAGACCTTCTGTACCGCATTGTGCGGATGGAACGGGCTGTAGATCACTACGAAACCGCGGCCGCCGAGCTCGAAGCCTCCGCACGCGACATCGTCGTTGCTGCGTACATGTCCGGTCAGCGAAATCTCATCGGAAGCGCCTTCAGCGCCAACAACATTCAAGATCTTGTGACATCCCGGGCACTGATCGATCGCGCCGCAGAACGAGAACTGACATCTCTCGACAATCTTGATGCGGTGTCGCGCCAGGCAGACAGGTCCTCCGCTGAGCTCGATCTCCGAAGAGCCGATGTCGCAGCCACCGAGAACGAGGCTGCTGTGGTTGTCGAAGAGATCGCGGTCCTACAGCAGAAGCAGAGCGAGATACTCGCACAAGCTGACGTGAATCTTCGCGCAGCCATCGACACACTCAACCAGGAGATCCGTGAGAAGCGGATCGAGGATGATCGCATCAAGCGACAGCAGGCAGAGAGTTCAGCCTCGCGCCCCGGCGCAGCGGGTGGTGCTGCTCCACAGGCAACGCCAGGGTTCATCTGCCCAGTGCAAGGCGGTGCTTCATTCATCGACTCGTGGGGATTCCGACGGTCAGGTGGACGAACCCACAAAGGCGTCGACATGTTCAATGCCCGCAACACGCCACTCATCGCCGTTGTCGATGGAACCGTGAAATTCAGCTACAACAGCGTTGGGGGCCGCTCGACACACATCTATGCCGACAACGGTGTCGTGTACTACTACACCCACCTTGAGTCCCATCCGGGTGGTATTTCATCCGGTCAACGTGTGTCGAAGGGCACGGTGGTCGGGTATCTCGGCAACTCAGGGAATGCTAGGTACACCTCACCTCACCTGCATTTTGAGATCAGACCCGGCGGCAAAGCAGTGAACCCGTACCCCACTGTGCGCGCTGCTTGCTAAGTTGTCTCCGGTCAGGGAGTAGACAGTGACTCAGCAACGCAGACGAATCGATCAGGCGCTCGACCCTTCGTTCGCCGCAGACCTAGGAGACCTCTCCGTCGAAGAGTTGCGGGAACGCCGAGAGCTGCTTGATGTGCTCGACACAGAGCTCTCGTACTACCGACGCATCCTCCATGGCAGGCTCGATCTTCTCGACTTCGAGCTGGCCAGGCGAGCAGGAACGGAAAAGCGCTCCCTCATAGAAGCGCTTCCTGACATCCTTGCGGATCCTCCATCTGGCACAACATCCAACCCATTGGATCGGGAGCTCTCGGTTGACACTCCTGAGCACGCCGGCGAAGGACGACGGTCCATCGATGCAGCGCTTAGCGACGACTTTCTCGCACACCTCCCGACGATCGAGGACGACGAACTCGCCAGTATCCGTGACAGCCTTTCGGCGACGGAACGAACTGTCTCAGAGCAGCGACAAGCAGTGCACGACGCACACGACCTGATCACGGGTGAGCTCACCAAGCGGTATCGAGACGGTCTGGCAGACGCAGACGAGTTGCTGTCGACCAACTAGGCATGCGCTTCGCCCGTGTCCGGTCAGGACTCCGCGAAACCTCACATGAGGTCATCGGTTATGCAACCGACGAGTCAGGCAACGTTCTGTTTTCCAGCGGCGACGTAGATCGGCCGCTCTTCTATCGGTCTGCGGTCAAACCGTTCCAGGCACTGGCCGGCCAACGTCTCGGGCTGCGATTGCCGGACGAACACCTTGCGGTTACTTGCGCCAGCCACGCCGGATATCCGGTTCATCTGGCAACGGTGAAGCAGGTGCTGGCGGACAACCACCTCGATGTCGCTCATCTTCAATGCCCACCAGCACGTCCGGAGACGGAGAGCGCCGCTGGAATCCAGACCGCACTCGGACGATCTACACCTCGGAGGATCTTCCACAATTGTTCTGGCAAGCATGCCGGTTGGCTAGCCGCATGCGCAGTGGCCGGATACGACACCAACAGCTACCTCGATCCGCAGCATCCTCTTCAGCAGACCAACCTCGACGTCGTGGCCGATGTCACCGGCATCGACCCCGGGCCCGTCGGCATCGATGGATGTGGTGGGCCCACACCACAAGGGTCCGTCGTTGGGCTTGCCACCGCATTCTCCACGCTCACGACAGACCCCGAGTTTGATCGTATCGCTCGAGCCATCACACGGTTTGGTCCACTCACCTCGGACAACATCGCTTCGTACGGCAGGATCTCCGCAAACTGGGGTGGCCCTTCGAAGGGAGGGGCAGAGGGACTGTTCGCAATGTCCCGACACGGCCTCTCGATCGCGACCAAGTCGCTCGAGGGATCGGTCGACATAGCGGTCGCAGCAGCGATTGAGATTGCAGTGGCACTCGATGCGCTGCCTCGCGGCACATCTGACTGGCTGGAGGACGTCCGACACCCGCCGGTGCTCGGCGGAGGCCTTCGCCAGGGATCACTCGAGTTGGTCTCGCTGTGAATTCAACGGACGCGCTAGGCGGATATCCGGACCATCTCGACCCGATCTCTCCACACACCGGACCGTTTCCACACAGCCCCTTCATTGGAGCCGTCCACCGACGGCTTGCACCGAAGTCGTCAGAGCTGCTGGTGGAGCAGACAACGGAAGGTGCCGTCGCACTCAAGGTTGATCAAGGCATCGTTCGGTTCGCTGCCGAGGAGTACGTCACCGACTACCACTCTCCACTCGGCCCTGACGGCACAGGCGCGCTTGCCAAAGCCATTGCTTCGGCCGAGGCATCGGCGTTCGACTTCGACTCACTACCGATCGAGACGAAGGACGCCGTGCTTGAGGTGCTCAACGAGACCTCAGCCGCCTCGACGGTCGAGATACACGCAGCAACAGGCGTGTTGAGTCTTCCTCCGTCATTCGACGACTGGCTGGCCTCGATCGGAAAGAAGGAGCGACACGAGACCAGACGGAAGCGACGCAAACTGGTCAATGAGTTCGGCGACTTTGAGATCGTGTCCGAAGGAGCCGATGGTGTCGATGCCTTCTGCACGCTGCACAGGACGGCCGCAGGCGACAAGGGTGGCTTCATGACAGATACGCGCCAAGCCTATTTCACTGACCTCGTCACTCACGCTGGCGCGGTCATCCACAACCTCGTCTGTGACGGCCGCACCCTCGCCTCGGCTTTCGGCTTCGAGACAGCCGATGCCTACTACTTCTACAACAGCGCATTTGACGCGGACGTCAGGCAGGTTTCACCTGGTGCTGTGCTGCTTGGTGCACTGATCGAAGGGCAAATCGAGCGCGGCGCCACGGTGTTCGACTTCCTCAAGGGAGCAGAGACGTACAAGTACAGACACGGTGCACAGCCACGGGACCTCTATCGAGTCTCTGGGGCGTTCCGTGATTGACCGGGTCGCCTACATCTCGATGCACACGTCGCCCCTCGCCCTTCCTGGGCACGGAAATGCAGGAGGGATGAACGTCTACCTCGATCGGTTGTCAAAGACCATGGCGAACCGGGGCGTTGAGGTGACCGTGTTCACGCGACGCACGACAACCGACGCTGCAGGCACCACGGAGGTCGTTCCGGGCTATCGCGTGGTTCAGATCGATGCAGGACCACCCGATCGTCTCGGGGTCGCCGAGCTGGTTCCCCACGTCAGGGGCTTTGCGGCTGGAGTGATGGACTGGATCGACGAACGGCAAGAGAGCTTTGACATCGTGCACAGCCACTATTGGCTCTCGGGCCGGACCGGCGTCCGTCTCAAACGTCGTCTCGACGTGCCTCTGGCAAACTCGTTTCACACCCTTGGCAAGGTGAAGGATGCCTTGCGTGGTGCAGGCGAGGCAGCGTCGTCCGACGAACGGCTGCTCACCGAGGAAGAGGTCATTGCAAACTCCAACTGTGTGATCGCCTCAACACCGTATGAGTTTGAGGATCTCCTCGAGCACTACGGTGCGTCACCGGAGCGCCTATGTGTCTCGCCTCCCGGTGTGGACCACGACATCTTCAGCCCTGGATCTCAGGCTGAGGCGAGATCTGCACTGGATTTCGGTGACGAACGCATCGTGCTGTACGTCGGACGAATCCAGCGCCACAAGGGCACTTCTCGTGCCGTTGAAGCACTCGCTGACATGCCTGAGCGCGATGCTGAAGGCAGGCCGATCGTGCTCCACATCGTTGGTGGTGCAAGCGGTGCAGATGGAGAGGCTGAGCTTGAGGCGTGCCAACGCTTAGTTGCGACGCATGCGCTCTCCGATCGTGTGCGCCTCTTCGATCCGGTGCGACATCCCGTTCTCGTCGACCACTACCGATCTGCAGACGTTGTGATCGTGCCCTCGCGGAGCGAGTCGTTCGGCTTGGTGGCTGCTGAGGCCCAGGCGTGTGGAATTCCCGTGGTGGCATCCAACACCGGCGGGCTCCCTTTCTTGGTCAACGCCTCGGAGTCTGTTCTCCTCGTCGATGACGGCGACCCGAGAGCATTCGCATCAGCGATGCGCGCAATTCTCGATCATCCATCGTTCGCCGAACGCCTCGGGCGGGGTGCCGTCGAGTTCAGCGAACGGTTCTCATGGGATGCGACCGCAACGAGAATGCTCGAGCTGTACTCCGGTATCAGCGCCTGACATCGATCTCGCGCATCGGTTCGCACCGCCCGCGAAAACAATCGGCGCCAAAGTTTCACACAGGGAGTTGTGCACAACCTCCTGTGGATTCCGGTGGATATGTGGACAAGAGTCGATCAACACCACGAGATAGCCCCACCTACCGCCATGTGGCTCGTCTCCAGAGGACGGGTGCGCGAAAACCGCGCTTATCGGGTGTGTTGAAGCGGGTCCCTCTTCGACCTAGTTTGCGGAGCAAGAAGGCCCGATGTGCCACATCGCCAGAATCTCGTTCGGGGAAGTGCGGGAGAAGGGTGAAATGGTTCGTCGGGCCTTCTCGCGTCAACATCCACAGCCGTCACATCGGGTAGGTTCCTCGAATGCCAACCGTCACCGCGCTTCGCCTCCCGATCGAATGGGAGACCTTCGGCTGGGATGAGAGCCCCGTGGCGGGTGGCATCGCACTCCACACTGGCGACCCCGGATGGGCATGGTCCCCTACGGCTCCGGCATTTGCGGTGCCAGTGCTCACCTCGGAGCCAGGAGAGCATCTCGAACACTTCACCGTCGATCACGTGGTGCTGCTCGTCCCCGATCTGGATCAGGCCATCGGCACGCTTGATCGATCCGGTCTCACGCCTCGCCTCAGGATGAAGGTGTCAGGACGTCCAGCAGCATTCTTCAGAGCCGGAACAGTTCTTGAGGTGATCGAGGCTCCCGTTCGAGACGCTTCGCTGTACGGAATTGCCCTGTCGACAGATCTCTCGCTTGAAACGGTTGCGATCGAGTGGAAGGGCAGGGGTCTCAACCTGGGTGACGTCAAGCCGGCGATCCAGAAGGGCCGAAGGATTATGACCGTTCATGGCCTCGATGCGGGGCTTGCAGTTATGAGTGCCGACACATCTCGGTCGGTCTGATCTCAGACACCGAAGATGAGCTCTCTCAATCTGACCCTGCTCGTCTGGAATGTGTTGATGTCAACGCGAAGAGAGCCGAGCCGGAGCCCACGCATGTCATCGCCATGTCGTGTCGCAACACGCACCGTCCCGTCTGCGTGTTCCAGTATTCCAAGTCCCCGGCACCGCCCCTGCTCATCCTGAACCCCGACGAGCATTCCGTCGAGCCTGCTCACATCAAACCCCACAGGAAGTGTCGGAGCAAAGACCATCGTTTGCACACGCCAACGCGGTGGATCGGTTCCGAGGTCCCTCTCGAATGCAGCGGCCCTTTCCAACTGTCGTTCGACCGGGCTAGACGGCATGAGACCGTCGGGAGGGTCAGCTTCAGCCACGCGTAGTGAAAGAAACCTCCTCAGCATCCCAATGACGGGATCCAGCTCCCCGCCACGGTGGAGCGCAACTACCAGGGCGGGCTCCGTCAACTCGGCGATGTGGTACTTGAGCGTTTGGCCTACGACGCCAGCGATGACACCGGTGGTGTCAAGAACGATGAGATCGGAGTTTTCCTTCGCCGCCGCCACCAGGGACGCAACCGCAACGACGTGCGGAAGCACAACGCCGTTTGGTTCGATGGATCCAACAAACCTCAACTCATCAGGTGTCGACAGATCGGCGAGATCCTCATCACCCTCGAGATACTTCAGACCAACGCATGCTGCAGGGCCGACGGTTGCCGAGGCAACATCTCCATCGATGTAGGCAACACGGCGGCCGTTAGCGACGGCATCAGCTGCGATGCTTCGCGCAACGGTCGTCTTCCCTGTATCGGGTTCGCCGATGAGCATCACGACGCCTTCGACATCGCGGACACGTTCAACAATCGATGCAGAGGTTGCACCTTCACTCATTTGTCCGCCTTGGTCGTCGATCGCTGAGTCTACGACTCGTAGCTCTGATGACCGCCTGGGGAGAATTCCTTCAGCTGCGGTGCGAATGGATGTTCTGCGCCTCATCGAGCCACGCTCCGAAAAACAGCCTCGAGGTGTGTTCGATCTGCTCTTCTGATGCATCGAGCGCAGTACGAATCTCGCTGACGTCTGCACCCGACAACTCCACCATCTCCCTGAAAGTTGGATTGCCAAACCAGAGTTCGACCGTGGCTGGATCAATCTCAGGATGCGGTTGCACTGCAAGAGCGCTCCCCAATCGGAAGGCCTGCTCAAACTTGTCGGATGTTGCGAGGCGTGTAGCACCCGGTGGCACGTCCCAGGTGTCCCGATGGATGCAAAAGGCCGACCGGTTTGCGAACACACCAACCACTGGATCGTCGGACACGATGTTGAGCGGTCCAAACCAAACCTCTGGGATGTCGGCCAGATACGCCCTGCCGCCAAGCGACTCCGCGAGAAGCTGCCCACCGAGACACACGCCAAGAACCGGAATCCCTTCGGCAACGGCGGCTGCCAGAAGCTGCTTCTCCTCGACGAGATACGGAAAGCGATCGGTTTCGTATGCCCCCATCTCGCCACCGAGCGCGACAACCGCCTCGACTGAGTCGAGCCCTGGGACCGGTTCTCCCGCATCGAGCTTGACGAGTTTGGCTTCGATACCTCTGGAAGCTGCGATTCGCTCAAGGTGCCCCGCAGGCACTCCGGCATCGTTGCGCAGGATCGTCAATCTCATGAGTAATCCGTTCGGAGGACGCGTCGCATCACCTTCTGTGATGCCGTTCGTGGGAGGGCATCCACCACCACAACATCGTGGATGCGAAACAGTGGATTGAGGTGTTCCTTGACAAGCGCCTGCATCGCACTCACCAGCGCATCTCCCGATGCTCCCGGCTCCAGCACGGCAAACACGACCAACCTGTCGGGACCGCCGTCTTCGGGAGGTACCGCCACTGCGGCTACCTCCACGACACCGACTGCTGTACCGAGCACTTCTTCGAGCTCTGCAGAACTCACCTTGATTCCACCCAGGTTCATCGTGTCATCCACCCGGCCGAGGGCGCGGTACGTGCCGTCACCGCTTCTCTCAAGCTGGTCCCCGTGCCGTCTCAGCCCCTGCGGATGGCTGGGAACGCCAGAGAAGTAGACCTCGGTGTGATCGCGGTTCAGCAGCTCAGTTGAAAGCCCCATTGATGTGCCGAAGAGGAACACCTCGCCGATGTCGGCTACATCGCCGCTGTCGTCGAGCAGCACCAGGTCCAGGCCAAGCGCCGGAGTCGTGAATCGGGAGGGCGCAGCGGGCTCCAAGACGGTGCTCGTGAGGTAGCCGCCACCGATCTCTGTGCCGCCGCAGTACTCGATCACCGGTAAGTGGCCAGCCGCGTGCATCAGCCATGCGTAGTCGTCCGGGTTGGACGCCTCCCCCGTTGACGACAGCACTCTGACCTGTTTCCAATCCCCTGCCTTGAGGTCATCGCTTCCTCGCCACGCCGCGACGATCGAAGGCACCAAGCCAAGCATCGTCACACCAGCATCACGGACGAACTCGACAAAGCCACGGCCCGTTGGCGCATCGTCGTACAGCGCCATCGCGGCACCGTTGAGCAGCGATGCGTAGATCAGCCACGGCCCCATCATCCAGCCAAGGTTCGTCGGCCACGCAACCACATCCCCACGGTGGATGTCCTGATGAAATCGGCCATCCATTGCTGCCTTGATAGGTGTCGTCTGCGTCCACGGAATCGCCTTCGGCTCGCCGGTGGTTCCAGACGAGAAGAGGATGTTGGTGTGTGTTCCGGCCTCCCCGGCCACAGGTTGGAACTCAGTTTCGGTCGAGCAGAAGTCGTCCCACCACACATCCACTGCACGCAACGAAAGATTCTCCCCAGTATCCACCACGATGCACGGAGCATCCGAGGCCTCAACACACTTGTCGTACATGGGGAAGCTGCGCCCCGTCCGTGTCATGCGGTCCTGCGTGACCACCGCTACGGGACTCGTCAGGTTGAGCCGCAACGCAATCTCGTCGGGTGCGAAGGAGTCAGCGATCGACACGACGACGCCACCCGCCGCCACGATGCCAAGGTATGCCACAACCGCATCCACGGTCATGGGCATGGCGATCGCAACTCGGTCGCCCTCCCTAAACCCGGCCTCGGCGAAACCGTTGGCGAATCGAGCGACCAGGGTCCGCAGCTCGCCCGTGGTGACGGAACGGATGTCGCCTCGGTCGCCATACACGATGGCCGGAGCGCTGGGATTCCCATCCAAGCAGGACGCAACGATGTTGAACCGAGCATCAACCAGCCATTCGGGTTTTCGCGGATCGTTGTTGCCGAGGGTCGCGGATGGCGGTTGCTCGAAGGAGATAGCGAGGTCGTCGACAACGTGTCCCCAGAACCGAGCGGGAGACTCCACCGACCACCGGTGGAGGTCTCCGTAGGAGTCGATGCCTGTCTTGTGCATCAGTGACACGAGGTTCGACCGTGCGACAGTGTCTGCATCGGGCGTCCAACCGGGTGTCTGAGTGGCGTTACTCATGGCCGATGAGGCTACTTGAGGTCATGCAGGCTCGCCCGCGCGTCGCGTAGGGTATGGGCCGAGGAAGGGAGTGTCGATGCAACGAACTAGCAGAGCGATGAGCCTCCTCGTCGTCGGACTCATGGCTGCGGCTTTCATGGTCATGCTGGCGGCACCAGCTGGTGCCGAAGTGATACAAGGAAAGTGCACCGGCTCGGCAACATTCACGGCGGGCGGTGTCACTGTCACTGAGTCACAGCCGATTGACGAAGTGGTACTCGTCCCGGAAAAGGACACAGTCATCTACTCCGGCTCGACGGGTCTCGACAAGCCCTCCGAGCCTGTCGAGTTCACGGGCGGTATTGATGTCGCGCTGCCAACATTCAGTTGGCAGGTCGTTACCTGGGGAGGAACGACAGAGGAAAACAAGGTCGACAACGGGAGCTACGCCTACGAGGTTCCTGCTTTCGTACCGCGGGGCACCGGCGGTATCGAAGTGACGGCAATGCACAACCAGCAGGGGCAAACGTGCATCGTGGCGGTCACGATGGCGCTCGACGGAGATCCGGGTGCCGGTGCATTCGTTGCGGCCGCAGGAGCACTCGTGTTCTTCGCTGGCACGATGGCAGCTGGCACGAAGAAGAAGGGGAACTAACCATGTTCAAGGGAAGACCAATCCTCGGCATGGTTTCCGGTTTTATGTTTGGCCTTTTCCTCGGGCTTGCACTGTTCTTGTGGGGCGTGGTCCCGCTGCACTCACCAGTCTTGTGGGTTGCTCCACTCGTTGGCATCGTGCTTGGCCTCGTGATGGCTGCGTGGGCACCGTTCGGATCGAGTGATTCCGAGGCATCGAGCACCGCACCGGTCGGCGAGGAGCCCTCACCGGCATCGCCGCCGCCACCATCGGACAGTGACATGTATGGCGCATCAGGAACAACGATGGAGCAGGAAGCAATCGACGACCCCGGGGCGGACCGTTCGGACCAGACCTGACACCAAGCGAAACGACGATCATCTGACCACACTGGCCAGATGAAACGCACACGACCATCGTGGTGGGGCAACGGACCCCATGTGTTCTACACCGTGGTCGTGTTCGTCGTTCTGGCCTCCCTCGACAACGCTGCCATTGGCGCCATACCAGCAATGGTGAAACCGCTATCGAGTGCGTTCGACGTCGGGGAGACTCCGATCACCTTTCTCACTGGGGCGCAGATCCTGGTTACGGCAGTGGTTGGTGTCGCTTGGGGATTCGCAGGAGACTCTCGATCGCGTAAGCGCCTGCTTCTGTGGGGAACCGTCATTTGGGCTGGTGCTGAGCTCGCTTCTACGACCGCAACAACCTTTGCCGTGTTCTTCGCCTGGCAGATGGTTGTCGCAGTTGGCCTCGGGTCGATCGCATCGGTCGGATTCTCCGTGGTCTCCGACCTCGTGTCCCCTGCGAGGCGAGGTTTGGCCATGAGCTTCTGGGGGCTGTCACAAGGTGTTGGAGTGCTCATCGGCGGTCTGCTCGCCTCACAGCTCGGTGCAGATGACTGGACCCTCCCGCTGACAGTGATCGGTGTTGCCGGCTTCGTGTTTGCCTTCCTCTACCTGTTCACCTTCGATCCGCCCCGTGGCTACAAGGAACCAGAACTCGCGGCGATGCGCGAGGCAGAGGTCGAATACGAGCACCGGATAGACCGCAGTCAACTGCCACAACTCCTTGAACGACGATCGAACATGTGGCTGATCCTCCAAGGCGTCACCGCCCAGATCGCATATGGATCACTGATCTGGGTGACCCTTCTGTATCAGGAGAAGGTGATCGCCCAGGGGTATTCGGAATCAACTGCGACCAAGGTCGGTGGCCTGTTTGCCGCGATCTTCACGATCGGTGCCCTCTTCTCGATTCTTGCTGGCCACCTCGGAGACCGGCTTCAGAAGCGAACGCTTCGGGGACGGGCCATCTTGTCTGCAGTTGGCATCCTTGGGGCCATCCCGTTCTTCCTCGTCTTCTTCTGGGTTCCATTGCGTGGACTGGCCGTCACCGAGGGGGGAAGCACCATGACGTTGCTCGGGGAGGTTCTTTCTTCGCTCGTCACAAACCCGTTTGCGCTCGTCGCGTTCGTATCGGGCGTGATAGCAATCGCGTTGACGTCTGCCGATAGCCCCAACTGGTTTGCGCTGATCACCGATGTCAACCTCCCAGAGCATCGCGGCACAATCTTTGGTCTGGGCAATCTCGGCAACGGCATCGGCCGATCGATCGGGAGCGCTCTGACCGGTCCTGTGGCCCAAGCGATCGAGAAGTCCATACCGGCTCCTTACAACTGGGCGCTCGGCCTCACCTTCTTCCAGCTCTTCTTCCTGCCCACTGGCTGGTGCTACTGGAAGGCGAGTGAGACGTGCCCCGACGACATCACCTACGTACGAGACACACTCTCAGAGCGATCCAGGTCATCCGTCGCCGAGAGTCCATCTTCAGATTGACGACGCAGTCTTTGTGAAATCTGGCGAGCCTGTGGCATGAGAAGAGGGCCCAGGTGGTGTACCCGGACCCTCTTCGTGGGCCGTCCCCTGCCCTGTGTGAATTGACCAGCTTTGTCGTCCACACGAAGATCATGTGTCCGGACAACGCCACGCCACGCGAACAAATGAGTTCCGCGTAGACAGCAGACTCCCGGACACATAACTGCCAGAGAGACGGGAGCACAAGAGCAGTCATGGCGATGTCCCAGCCAGCAGAGATGAGGTTCAAGCACCTCTTCGAATCGCACCATCGTGCGATTCAGCAGTACTGCTTTCGACGGCTCCCCTCCTCCGATGCAAACGATGCGGTTGCGGAGGTGTTTGTTGTGGCATGGCGAAAGATCGACGATGCACCCGAAGGTGATCGCGCACTGCCATGGCTCTACGGCATCAGCCGCAACGTGGTGCGTAACGCACACCGGTCGACCAGGCGGTCGACCGAACTCCGACGAAAGCTTGCCGGTGTCGCAACCGACGACAACCCCGGCCCAGAGACTCAGGTGGTTCGCAGTGCGGAACACAGCGAGGCGCTCGAAGCCCTCGCCACGCTCCGCCCGGAGGATCAGGAGATCATCCGACTCCGCACCTGGGAAGAGCTGTCGAACGAGGAGATTGCATCCGTGATGGGGCTCAGCGTGCGGGCAGTCGAGAGCCGGCTGACTCGCGCACGCCGAAAGCTCGAGAAGATCCTCTCGACTTCCGGAGCACCATTGACCCAAGCCCGTCCCCTTCCCGCAGAGAACGGAGGTGAACGGTGAACAACGTACTCGACCAGATCGCACACGCGAACCCTGTACCTGAAGACCTGCCAACCACGGCATGGCAACGAACCGTTCTCCTCGACGAAATCGATGCGAGAAGAGGACTCATGACGAAGCTCGACCAAGAACCGACCACGACGCCTGTTCGGCACAAACCACGAAGGACTCGTTTTGTGATTGCCGCTGTTGCCTTTGCAGCCGTAGCCCTTGTCGTTGGGCTGATGGCCTTCCTTGCCCCCGACAACCAGGACGACATCGCTGACACACCGACCACCGTGCCCCCGACGACGGCCGCACCGACCACCACGGCCGCACCGACCACCTCGGCCGTACCGACGACGACCGTCGTCACAGCCGAGGCGAGCGCCGTGGTTCCCGATGACATCGCTACTGCGATCAGCGGTATCGAGGCGGCGTGGAACGGTGGCGACGCAGACGGGCTTGGCTCGTACTTCGAGGCTGGGCTCATCGCAACCCGCCCGCAGCTAGGGCAGACATACGAAATGGACCTGTACCTCGGACCAATCGCTGAGCGAAGTGCTGCCACCGGAGAGCACATCCACTTCACCGACTGTGAGATGCGTGGCCCTGCTGTGCGGTGCACAGCGACATGGAGCGGACTCATGCGCGACTTGGTTGGCATTGACTACGGATTCTTCGTCACCGCAACGTTCGAAGACGGCATCGTCACGTCATGGGAAGAAGTGCTCATCAACGAGCAAGCGGAGACGATCGCGCTCGTGGCGTTTCGAGACTGGCTCAACGACGTCTACCCCGATGAGACGAGCGAGATCATCAACCCCGCGGGATTCGCCGGCAGCGCGGAAACCGCGGATCTGTACGTCGAGCGAATGATCGAGTACCTCGAACTCACTGGCAATTGACACCCCCGCAAGCGGCAACGTTGTTTGCGGCCGATGACTTTGTGTGGTCCGCCGAGACCGGCAAGCGAGCACTACCGCTCATTCACGAGTGGGCAGCCACGTTGAGCGGATAGTCACTCGCCGCAGAACCGATAGACGGGGGCCGAGCACACGCTCGGCCCTCGTCTCGCGAAAACAACACTGCCTCGCGAAAAGCGTTCTGCCGCTGGGCTACCGGTGTGTCACACCCGTGCGGTACAACTACAGAACTTCCCTACTTCCCCGGTTGGAAGCACCGCCAGAGGCGGCACAACAGGCACGCGAAGAAGGTAGTTGACGAGTTCCACGAATGTAATTACACTCGTGCAACCCACCCAACATGTAGTGGTCACAACAACACCGTCGACACCACATGTTGTGTTTGTGGGCAAGTGTGTGGATAAGTACGAGAACCGTGCCATCAGGTGTGGCACGAAAGCCTTGGAGGGCTCCGATGACAACAGGCCTGCAGATGAAACGACGCTTCACCACCGATGGTGTCAGCCCCTACGACACCGTTGAATGGTCCCGTCGTGATTCTCGGATCACCAACCCCGATGGCTCGATTGTGTTCGAGATGACCGAAGCGGAGATCCCCGCAGACTGGTCGCAGGTTGCAGCAGACATCATGGTGTCCAAATATTTCCGCAAGGCAGGTGTCCCCCAGTTCGATGAGAACGGTGATGCGATCCTTGACGAGGATGGGACTCCGGTTCTTGGGCCGGAACGATCCGCTCGCCAGGTGATCGATCGTCTTGCAGGCACGTGGCGCTGGTGGGGTGAAGAGCACGGCTACTTCGCAGGCCCGGACGACGCACAGATCTTCGAGGACGAACTTGCCTACATGCTGCTCCACCAAATGGCGGCACCCAACTCACCGCAGTGGTTCAACACAGGCCTGCACCACCGCTACGGGATCGAGGGTCCAGAGCAGGGCTTCTGGTTTGTCGACCCGGAGTCCGAGGAGCTGTCCTCCTCCCCCGACTCCTACAGCCGCCCTGCCCCACACGCCTGCTTCATCCAGTCCGTCGATGACGACCTCGTTAACCCAGGCGGAATCATGGATCTCTGGATTCGTGAAGCGCGTCTGTTCAAGTTCGGATCGGGCACGGGCTCCAACTTCTCGAACATCAGGGCCGAAGGCGAACCACTGTCAGGCGGCGGCAAGTCGTCCGGCTTGATGTCCTTCCTCAAGGTTGGCGATCGTGCCGCTGGGGCAATCAAGTCTGGTGGCACCACTCGCCGAGCAGCCAAGATGGTCATCCTCGATGTCGACCACCCTGACATCGAGACCTTCATCAATTGGAAGGCTGAAGAGGAGAAGAAGGTCAAGGCGATGGTGGCTGCCGGCTACTCCGCCGACTTCAACGGCGAGGCCTACGCAACCGTCTCTGGTCAGAACTCCAACAACTCCGTCCGGATGACCAACGACTTCGTTCAAGCGGTTGTCGATGATGAGGACTGGAACCTCACCCAGCGCACAGACGGATCAACCATGCGGACCGTGCGAGCTCGCGATCTTTGGAGTCAGATCGCTGAGGCGGCATGGGCGTCGGCAGACCCCGGCGTGCAGTTCCACACGACGATCAACGAGTGGCACACATCGCCGTCCGGTGGCGAGATCAGGGCGTCAAACCCCTGCTCTGAGTACATGTTCCTGGACAACACGGCATGCAACCTCGCGTCACTCAATCTCGGCAAGTTCTACGACGACGCAACGGGCGACTTCGATCTCGAGGCGTACGAATATGCGATCCGGTTGTGGACTGTGGTCCTTGAGGTGTCTGTCACGATGGCGCACTTCCCATCGAAGGAGATCGCACAGGGTTCCTACGACTACCGGACCCTCGGGCTTGGCTACGCAAACCTTGGTTCGCTCCTCATGCGCATGGGCATTGCCTACGACTCAGAGGAAGGCAGGGCGATTGCGGGTGCGCTCACAGCGATCCTGACCGGCTATAGCTATGCGACCTCGGCCGAGATGGCTTCGGTTGTCGGCCCGTTCCCTCTCTACGACGACAACGCAGAGTCGATGATGCGGGTGATGAAGAACCACCGAAGGGCCGCATACGGGGCTGAGCAGTTCGAGTACGACGGCATCGGTCACCGTGTGATGGGTATCGATCAGGACGTGAGCCCCGACGACATGCTTGCCTCTGCCAAGAAGGCGTGGGACACAGCGGTCGATCTCGGTGCAGAACACGGCTACCGCAACGCACAGGCAACTGTTCTTGCGCCGACGGGGACAATCGGTCTGCTGATGGACTGCGACACGACGGGAGTTGAGCCTGACTTCGCTCTCGTGAAGTTCAAGAAGCTTGCTGGGGGCGGGTACTTCAAGATCGCAAACCAGTCGATCGCTCCAGCCCTGGAAAACCTCGGCTACTCGGAGTCCCACATCTCAGACATCATCGACTATGTGGTCGGCACGATGAGCCTTGAGAACTCGCCGCACATCAACAACCGGACCTTGATCGCAAAGGGATTCTCAAAGGCAGACATCGCCAAGATCGATGCCACGCTCCCCGGCGTGTTCGAGATCGGGTTTGCGTTCAACCAGTGGACACTCGGTGAGGAGACGCTGCAGCGGCTCGGGTTCACACCGGAGGACTACAACGGACTCGGCTTCAACATGCTCGAGTCACTTGGGTTCTCAGCCACGGAGATCGCCGAAGCGAACGACGTGATTTGCGGTCGCCAGACAATCGAGGGTGCGCCACACCTCAATGAGGACCACCTACCCGTGTTCGACACAGCGAACAAAAACGGCAAGATCGGTGTCCGCTACATCCACCATGCAGGTCACATCCGCATGATGGGTGCGGCCCAGCCATTCATCTCCGGTGCGATCTCCAAGACCATCAACATGCCGAACGAGGCGACGATCGAGGACATCGAAGAGTCGTACCAGCTGTCATGGGAGCTTGGTCTCAAGGCGATGGCCCTCTACAGAGATGGATCAAAGGCCTCGCAGCCGCTTTCGGCAACATCTGATGATGGGCAGGCAGACGACGAGACCGATGAGATCACAGCAGCGATTGAAAAGCAGGTCGACGTGTTCACCGGTGCATTCGCACCAGGTATGTCTCCGACCGAGGCGTACGCCATGGTCTCACGTCCGAGGTTCATGCTCCCCGCACGCAGGGCAGGGTTCACCCAGGAGGCACGCATCGGCGGGCACAAGGTGTTCCTACGCACTGGCGAGTACGAGGACGGGACACTGGGCGAGCTCTTCCTTGATCTCGCAAAGGAAGGCGCAACGTTGCGTGGCATCCTCGGATGCTTTGCCATTGCCGTGAGCAAGGGGCTCCAGTACGGGGTGCCGCTCGAGGAGTACGTCGACACGTTCACGTTCCAGACCTTCGAGCCACGAGGCATGGTCGAGGGACATCCGAACATCAAGATGTCAAATAGCATCGTCGACTACGTCTTCAGGGCACTCGGGGTCGAGTATCTCGAGAGAGACGAGCTCGCACAGGTTCCACCAGACCGCACCGGTGTTCTTCCAGAGCCACCGCAGGGTCTTGCGGTGGATGCAGGATTGCAGCTCGACCTCACAGAGGCATCCATGGAGCGCGACATCGAGGCGCAGGTTGCCGCCGCTGCGTTCGCAGACAACGGAAGTCCGGCAACCAATGGGTCGAGCAATGGGTCCAGCGCCAATGGTTCTGGCAATGGGCAGGCAATCGCTACCGCACCAGTGCCGGTCGCAGCGACGACAACGAGTGCGGCGACGGTTGCTCCAAGCGAAGCGCACTCTGCGCAAGAGGTGCAGACCGCAGCAGTACAAGCCGTGCTGGCAGACAAGATGGGTGACGCACCTCTTTGCGACACCTGTGGGCACATCACGGTCAGGAACGGCTCGTGTTATCGCTGTCTCAACTGCGGAGAGAGCAAGGGCTGCAGCTAGGAGACTTGCCAATCAAGTCAAAGAAACCCCGGGCTTGACGGCTCGGGGTTTCTTGCGTTCCAAGAGCAGGTTCCTTGGCGCTCGATCAGCGGTCAGTGTTCCGTGAAGGGATCGGGGTCCTCGTTGCTGAGAAGCGTCGCACGAGCGAGGGCAACTACGAATACGCCCACTGCCGCGGTGATGACGACTGCAACGATCAGCCCGATCGTTGCGGTGCGGTTCCAGGCATCGGAGAGCACCTCTGCTGCATGGCCATCGAATAGTGCAATGTCGGACGCATCAAGCGCCACGAGCAGCGCAACGATCACGCCGACGACGCACAACACGACAACGATCTTGCCGCCTATCGACAGCCGTTCGGAGTCATCGGTGGTTTGCTGTTCTGTGGTTTCGCCAGACATCACCCACAAGATATCACGCGTTGCGGCCCACGAACTTCCATCGCATAGGATGGTGCCGAGCGACGGAGGGACGAATCGAGTGTCAGACAGCGACAACCTGCAAGCCTCAGACGATCGGGGAGCCAAAGCTCCTATCGGTCTCGTCATCGCAGGGTTGATCGTGATCGCGGTCGCGATCTTTGTGTCCCAGAACACGGATGAGGTTGAGATTCAGTTCCTGGTGTTCTCAGGATCTGTACCGCTGTGGTTCTTGATCGTCATTTTTGTCGTTCTCGGGATGGTGCTCGGCCAAGCGCTCGCCTGGCTCAGACGACGTCGGAAGCGGCGGCAGACTGCCGCATGACGTCAGCCTGACTGGTAGTTCAGCGCCATCAAGGCTGCCATCAGGCTGACTCCGTACCAAAGATTCCCGACGCGAATGTTCTCGTTGGCGTCGTGCTGGTTGTTGTCGTGATTCGCCATCGGCGTGATGATCGTCGGCGTGCCAAGAACGTCCGCAAAGTGCACCACAGGGACCGATCCGCCAAGCGTCGGCACCGCGACGACATCACCGTCCGGTGCAGCGACCCGTGCAGCCTCCAGGACTGCGGCCGCCTGCGCACTGTCGATCGGAACGCGCATACCGGTGTAGTGAGGATCTCGGGTCACCACGGCGATCCGGTCATGCTGTCGACGAGTCTCAAGGTCGGGAGTCGTTCGCACGATGTGGAAACCTTGGGCGGCAATGTGACGCTCGACCCGGTCGAGTTGGACCTCAGGATCATGGTGGGGCGGGAGCCGGATATCGAGAGACACGCTTGCTGCCTCCGGTAGAACATTTGCGGCATCCGCGCCCGTTCTTCCCGCAGCGAACCCGCGTAGGTTCAAGGATGGCCGATACATCCGCTCAACAAGCGACGCTCCCCTGCCCTCCGGTGTCCGCACACCGAGTTCGTCGAGCAGATCCTGCTCATACGACGGCATCGCCCTGATCGCTGCGATCTCTGCGTCAGTCGGTTCCACCACGTCGTCATAGAACCCCTTGATCTGCACATCGCCCTCACGAGAGCGCATTGAGGCAAGGAGTTGAACCAGCTCCCACGTCGGATTCGGAATCCAGTTGCCATAGTGGCCGGAGTGGAGGCCACGCGATGGGCCGAGCACAGTGATCTCCATCTGGGCGATTCCCCTCACGCCAAAGATGATCTGTGGTTGACCCGTCTGGTGAACGGGTCCGTCGCAAATCAGCCACATATCCGCTGAGAACCGGGCGGCGTTGTCTTCGAGGTAAGTGCGAAGATCCGGGCTGCCCGCCTCTTCCTGGCCCTCGAACAGCAACACCACATTCACCGATGGTGAGATCCCGTGCTCCTCGAATGCATCAAGTGCTGCGACCAGAGCTTGGACCGGGGCCTTGTCATCGGATGTCGATCGTGCGTAGATCCGCCAATCAGGATCGATGGTGTCGCCGCCAGCCAGATCAAAGGGACCGTCCGGACCAACGAAGGTCGGACTGAATGGATCTGAATCCCAAGCACTCGGATCGACGGGCTGCCCGTCGTAGTGGGCGTATATCCCGATCGTCGGGGCCGAGTCCGACACGTGAATCCTTCCGGTCACAATCGGGGCAGCGCCGGGAAGGGCGATCGTCTCGACATCAACGCCTCTGGCAGACAGCATCGTGACGATGTGGGATGCGACGTCTTCGACGTCTTCGAGGTCTGCCGAGACGTTCGGCAGCGAGAGGAATTCGGCGAACTCGGCGAGGATGCGTGAGCCGCGACTTTCCACATGCGCTCGTGCCGCTGCAACTGCTTGGTGTTGGTGGTTCATGTGCCTCCGCAACCCGATCGTAGATGCCCCCAAACGCGTGGGCTTGCAAGATGCCGAATCGGTCGTATCCTGCCCGAACGAAGCGCTCATCACGAGCGGTGGAGGGACAGGCCCTGAGAAACCGCGGCAACCGACGCAAGCGCACGGTGCCAAAGCCTGATCGATGGGATGGCAGCGAGCGGTCCTCCGCTCGAGGCGCGTGAGCGTTTCGAGGAGAGAGGAATTGTGCACGCAACCGAGAAAGCCGATGCAACCCGACCGGACGGTTCCGCGTGACCTCGTACCTTGAGAGAATCGCACGCCGGCCCGTTGTGTTCGACGGTGCGACCGGCACGTGGCTGCAGACGCAAGACCTCACCGCAGATGACTTTGGTGGCGAGGACCTCGAAGGCTGCAACGAGCTTCTGAACCTGCGCCGACCCGACGTCGTCGAGAACCTCCACCGTTCGTACCTCGAGGTAGGGGCGGATGTTGTCGAGACCAACACGTTTGGTGCATTTGGCGTGCCACTTGCGGAATACGGGATTGCAGACAAGGCGTACGAAATCGCAGCTGCTGGTGCATCGATCGCTCGAAGGGTCACCGACGAGTTCGAGGGTCGGTACGTCGCCGGGTCGATCGGGCCGGGAACCAAGTTCCCGACTCTCGGCCAGATCAGCTACGCCGAATTAAGGGACCAGTTCGAGGTCGAGAGCGCCGGGCTCATCGATGGGGGCGTCGACCTCATCATCATCGAGACGCAGTTTGACCTTCTCGCACTCAAGGCTGCCGTCAATGGCGCCAGGAAAGCAATGCAGGCGAGCGGGCGTGAAGTACCACTGCAGACGCAGGTGACGATCGAGCTCACAGGCCGGATGCTCCCAGGTACCGAGATCGGCGCAGCACACACGACCATGCAGTCCCTCGGACCGGACGTTGTCGGCATCAACTGTGCCACTGGCCCAGTCGAGATGTATGAGGCTGTCAGACACCTCTCGGCAAATGCGACAACACCCGTGAGTGTGATCCCCAACGCAGGGCTGCCGTCGGTGGTCGATGGCGAAATGCACTACGACCTCAGGGCAGACGACATGGCATCGCACCTCGTCACGTTTGTCGAAGAATTCGGGGTCAACGTGGTCGGTGGTTGCTGTGGATCAACGCCTGAGTACATCGCATCGATCGTCCAATCGCTGGGGGCGACTACACCGGCGGACAGAACTCCCAGGCTGGTTCCCGCTGTCACCTCGACCTATTCAGCAGTGAACCTCCAACAGGACACGTCTTTTCTCATCATCGGCGAGCGCACCAATGCCAACGGCTCCAAGGCATTCCGCGAGTCGATGCTCGAGGGGGACATTGACGCCTGCGTGGCGATCGGTGAGGACCAGGTCGCTGAAGGAGCCCACCTTGTCGATCTATGCGTCGACTATGTGGGACGCGACGGTGTCGTGGATGTCAGCGATTTCGCACAAAGATTCGCCACCGAGGTGACAGCTCCCATTGTCATCGACTCGACGGAGCCTCCTGTGATGCAGGCAGCCTTGGAACGCATCGGAGGAAGGAGCGTTCTGAACTCCGCAAACCTTGAAGACGGTGAGGGCGAAGGCTCCCGACTCGACGCCGTGCTTTCGCTGGCCAAAGAACACGGCGCCGCGGTCATTTGCCTGCTGATCGACGAGCGAGGCCAGGCACGAGATGTCGAGTGGAAGATGGAAGTCGCCCACAGACTCCACGACATCGCAATCACCAAGTACGGACTCTCTTCCGAAGATCTGATCTTCGACCCCTTGACGTTTCCCCTCTCGACAGGAGACCCGGACCTGTACGACGATGCCGTGGCGACGATCGAGGCGATCACAAGGATCAAGACCGAGCTGCCAGGCGTTTCAACCGTGCTCGGCGTGTCAAACATCTCCTTCGGACTCAAACCACAACTGCGAAGAGCGTTGAACAGCGTCTTTCTCCACGAGTGTCTCGATGCGGGTCTCGATGCGGCAATCATCCATGCGGGGAAGATCGTGCC
>JBPCTY010000048.1:0-7572 GCA_051011415.1 Acidimicrobiia bacterium | reverse complement strand
GTCGCCGAGAACGACGCGGTGATCGGCTGCGCATGGTCTGGTCCGTGGCGCGACAAGGCTGCCTACAGGGGGAGCGCCGAGACCACGATTGTTCTGGCACCCGGATCCGAGGGCCAAGGTGCGGGTGCACGCCTCTACACAGCGCTCCTCGATGAACTCACGGACAGGGGGTTCCACACTGCCATCGGAGTTGTGGCCCTCCCGAACGATGCATCGATAGCGCTACACCGCAAGCTTGGGTTCAGAGAGGTCGGCGCACTTGAGGATGTCGGTTTCAAGGACGGTTCGTTTCACTCGACGATGATCCTCCAGCGAGTGCTGGCTTCGACCACCTAGGCGGGGTTCGCATCTGCCAACAGCAGACGTGTGACCTATGCGTCCGAGGCAACCCCGAGGAGGCGTTCACGCTTGATCGACTTGGCGCCTGTCGCAAGCAAGATGATGGCAATGAACCATGCGACCAGCCCTGCAGCGGCCGCCGATAGCACGGGGCTGTACAGGAGACCCGACGCGACCCCGTAGCTCATGAGGATGACGGGGAGCGTGACAAGGCTCGAGGCCTGATGCGCAGATGCAGCTGACCGGACCCGTGCAGAGAGTCGGAGGATCAGGGCAAGCGCAATCGCAATGAATGGTGGGACAACCCACAGCACGAGCAGCATCCATCCCGCGGTTGGGAAGAACCATCCGCCGATCTGGGACCCGACAATCACATTGACGACGACTGAATACAACGCAAACCCGACAATGCCGGCTACATACCCGGGGATCAGTGAGGCGACAAGCTTCCCGAAGTAGATCTCTCGCACGGTGAGTGGGCTGTGGGCGAGGTACTCGCCAGTACCTCGCTCGCGTTCACCGACGATGGAGTTGGCGCCGACGGCGGACGAGATGGTGAGCGGCACGATGATCGCGATCGGGGCAAGCAGATACACAGCAAAGGCGTATGACGCACGGGTAGGTGCAGTTTCCCCCTGGATGTTGTCTTGGATCGCATCGGGAAGGGTTCCAACGATGTCGCCAATCTGTTCAGCGATGCCACCCCGCTGTACGAGCGACATGGATCCGAGCAGGATTGCCGGAAGTACAACGAAGAACAGTCCACCCAGAATGACGAGGGGGATCCAATAGTCGCGGGTCTTGAGCAGCCGATACAGGTCGGCCTTGACCACAGCCTTGACCATCACCCACCTCATACGGTCTCCCTGTGAGCACGTTGCATCTCGAAGTAGAGATCCTCAAGAGTTGGTGTGAGCGGTTCGACTCTTACCGGCCGAACACCGCGCTTGACGAGCTCGATCACGATGTCTGGGACCCGGTCTTCGGAGTCGATTGTCACGTGCAGTCCGCCATCCCAGCGCACACCAAGAACTCCGTCGAGGTCCTCGACGACCGAGAGGTTGTCGCGGTCCTCGGCGTCGATCACGACGATGGGGTCAGCCATGTACTTGCGGGCGAGCGTTGCCGGATTTCCAGCTGCACGAACAGATCCCTCATCCATGAGGACAACCTGATCGGCGATTCCTTCCGCCTCGTGGAGAAGATGGGTGCACATCACGATGGTGCGGCCCTTGCCGGCCATCTCCCGTATGAGTTCGAGAACAGCGCGTGCTGACTCCGGATCGAGACCAGCTGTTGGTTCGTCGAGCATCAAAACGTCTGGATCGTGGATGACCGCTCTTGCGAGGGCCAGCCTCGTACGCATACCGGTCGAATAGCCACCGACCTCCTGCCCGAGGGCATGGTCGATGCCAAACCGCTCAGCAGCTGATCGAGCAGACACTTCGTCTGATTCGAAGATCGTCGCTGCGAACTGGAGGTTCTCCCAGCCGGTGAGCATGTCGTAGAACGCTGGCTTTGGCGGAACGACACCTACACGGGCTCGAATCTCGTCTCCGTCGTTCAGAGGATTCAGCCCGAGCACTTGGATTCCACCCACGTCGGGAACCATCGCACCCGTGGTGAGTCGAACGGTCGTCGTCTTTCCCGCCCCATTTGGGCCGAGGAGGACTGTCACCGCTCCCTCAGGCGCGTCAAACGAGACCTCATCGAGGGCCTGAACATCGCCAAACGACTTGGAAACGTCGCCGAATCGGATTGCTGAAGACATCTGTTCAACCATCGGCCCGAACGGTAGGAGGCTTGAAGGGAAAGGCATGCGATTCGCGGTCCGTGAATGACTCCCACCCGGCGTGGGACAATCTCCACATGTGCGGACGTTTTGTGCAGGTGGAAAAGCCAGAGTTCTATGCAGAGCACTTCGGTGCCGAGTTCGTGCGTACAGAGACCCTCCAGACCAACTACAACGTTGCACCGACAGAGAAGGTCTACGCCGTAGCCGAGCACGACGGCGATCGAGCGCTCACTTCATTTCGGTGGGGTCTCGTTCCTTTTTGGGCGAAGGACAAGAAGATCGGTAGTCGGTCGATCAATGCGCGGTCAGAGACCGCTGCGACGAAGCCGACGTTCAAGTCGTCGTTCGAGCGGCGTCGATGCTTGATCCCTGCGGACGGCTTCTACGAATGGCAGCGAAAAGAAGCGGGCAAGCTCCCGCACTACATCACGAGCGCAGAGGGCACACCTCTTCCTCTGGCTGGTCTGTGGGCCTCATGGAAGGATCCTGAGACAGAAGAGAAGCTGCTCACGTGCACGATCCTCACGGGTAAGCCGAACAGCCTCATGGAGCCGATCCACGACCGTATGCCGATCATCCTTCCGAAGGATAAGTGGAGTGCATGGTTGGACCCCGGGTTCCAGGACGTCGATGCGCTTTCGGGCTTGATGCATCCGCTCCCGAGTGATCAACTCAAGGCGTACCCCGTTTCGACGCTCGTGAACAAGGTTGCAAACAAGACAGCCGATCTGATCACGCCGTTGACCACCGGTGCCGTCGACCTGCCGTGAGCACAGCAACTCGCCAGATCATCGAGGCCTTCCGTCTTCAGGCTGGATGGTGTGCGCAGATGAATTCACCGCTGTATGCGGATTTACTCGAGCTGTCGACCGACAACATCGCACAAGGCGGACCGGTCGACGAGGTTGTCGGGGGGTATGAAGGCGATCCTGTGGAAGCAGCACTCGCCCTGCGATTTCTTGGTGGCGTGCACCGCCTTGTACTGATGGGCCTCGCTCCTGAGCTCGCTGCGCACTATCCGAGCGTCGGGGGAACACCAGACTCCTCAAGGATCGACGAAGACTTTCTGGAAACGGTCGCGTTACATCGCGGCTACCTCACCGATGCCCTTGCGATTGCCCCCCAAACGAATGCGGTCGGGCGTTCGGCCCTCCTGCTCCCTGGCTTGTTCGAAGCCCTTGACGGGGACAATCGCGAGGTGCGTCTCCTGGAGATCGGATCGAGCGGCGGACTGAACCTGCTCCTGGACAAGTTCCGTTATCAACTCGGAGAGTGGGAATGGGGTGACCCAGATTCACCGGTGCGTATCGAAGCCGAGCTTGAGGGCAAACCACCACATCAACCGGCTCTGCGAGTCATCGACCGACGCGGATGCGACGTGCACCCTCTCGATGCGACATCCGAGGAACATCAACTGCGTCTCCAGTCGTTCGTGTGGCCCGATCACGAGCGAAGGTTCGCCAGAACGCGCGGAGCTATCGAGATCGCACAGACCATGCAACCAATTGTGGACGAAGAGGACTGCGGAATCTGGCTTGGCCAGCAACTCGAGACACGAACGAGCCGGGGTGTCCTCACTGTTGTTCAACACTCCGTGATGTGGCAGTACCTGCCCGAGCAGACGAAGAAGGCTTCGCTTGATGCCCTCAGCGAAGCTGGCGCGCGTGCGACGAAGGCTCGTCCGTTGGCCCATGTTGCGTTCGAACCGGTATCTGGCGTCGGATCGGGATTCACGGTCACGGTAACGCGATGGCCCGGCGGTGAGGCCCGCACGGTTGCTTCCGGCCAAGCCCACGGCGAATGGGTGCGTTGGGCCTGAAGGACGCGCCCTGTGCCATCATTGACCGCATGACGAGTCCAGCCGCTGTCTGCGTGATTGGTGCGGGTCTGAGCGGCCTCACCTCAATCAAACATCTGGTCGATCGTGGTCGCAGTGTGGTGTGCTTCGAGATCGGAAGCGACATCGGTGGCAACTGGCGGTACAACAACGACAACGGCCGTTCCGCCGCGTACGCCTCGCTTCAGATCGACACGTCAAAGGGCCGGTTCGCCTATGCCGATCTCGACATGGACCCTTCGATCCCGAACTATCCGCACCACTCGCAGGTTCTTGAGTATCTGGAGAGCTATGCCTCCGAGTTCGACCTCCGCGACGCCATTGTCTTTCGAACAGAGGTCGTGCGAGTCGTGCCAACGGATGATGGCTGGGATGTGACCACGCGACAGGTTGATACGCAGGAGGTCGAGACCAACCGCTTTGCCGCCGTGGTCGTTGCCAACGGGCATCACTGGAAGGCAAACGTCCCTGATCTCGACGGAGATTTCAGCGGAGATTTGATCCATGCGCAGGATTACCGCACACCGGAGCCGTTCATCGGGAAGGATGTGATCGTCGTCGGTGTCGGAAACACCGGCGTCGACCTTGCGGCTGAGCTCACGTGGCACGCTGATTCCGTAACGCTTTCAGCGAGAAGCGGCGCACATGTGTTCCCTCGCTATCTGTTCGGTCGACCCCTCGATGCGTGGTCGACTCCATCTGCATCAAAGCTGCCTCTCGGCGTGCAGCGAACGGTCTACTCGGCGCTTCTGTTTGCGGCAAGAGGTCGACAACAGTCGTACGGATTCCCAGCCCCAGACACGCCAATCCTGTCGCAGCATCCGACGGTGAACCAGGACATTCTTCGTCTTGTCAAAGAAGGGAACGTGGAGGTCGCACGAGGGATCTCCCGCACGAGTGGGGAAACGGTGGTCTTCTCCGACGGCGAAGAGCAGCGATGCGACACCATCATCTTTGCAACCGGGTACGAACTCTCGTTTCCGTTTCTCGATGACAACGTGATGCGCGTGCACGACAACGTCGTGCCTCTCTACAAGAGAGTGGTGCCGCCGGACCTTCCCGGTCTGTACTTTGTTGGCCTGATCCAACCGGTTGGCGCGCTGCCTCCGCTCGCTGAGCAGCAGGCGCGGTGGGTCGCCCAACTTGTCGACGGCGCTGCGCTTCCGACGAAGGCTCAGATGCGCGCCGAGATAGACCGCGACGCAGCAGCCGTGTCCGAGCGGTACCAGGAACGACCCAGACACACGATCCAAGTCGACTACTGGGATTATCTCGAGGAGATGCGGGCGCTGTGCGACGCAAACGATAATGCAGCGATCGATCCGCAGGATGACCTACCCGCTGACGGGTAGCGCTGAGCGACAAGTGGGCGAGTCGAGAGTCCACGGCAGGTATCGTCCCGACATCGCGAGGGGATAGGCACACAGTGTCTGACGCACAGTCTGTGAAACCAGACAAGAGGGAGCGCTGGAAGAAGATCGGCCTACGGCTGTTCTTCTTGACGGCCGCGCTCCTCATTCTGTACTTCTTCCTTCCCACCATCGTCGACTTCCTTTCGGAGGCGCCCAAGCTCGCATCCGTCGATTGGTGGTGGTACGTCCTCATGGCCATGTTGATGACCGGTGCGTTCATGTCTGCGTGGGAGCTCACCCACATCGCCGTGCCCGGTATTTCTCGTTTCGTCGCGGCGTGCTCGCAGCTCGTGTCGAATGCGATGGCAAAGGTCATTCCGGGTGGCGCAGTCGCCGCAGGTGCGACCTACTTCCAGATGCTGTCGGTGTCGGGCGTGCCAACGGGCAAGGCCGCCGCAGCCCTTGCCGCGGTCTCGTTCATATCCAACTTGGTGCTGTTCTCGCTTCCGGGAATTGCCGTAGTGATCGCAGCAGTGTCTGCACCGATCCCAGACGGTCTGCTCCCGGTTGCCGTGGCTGGAACTGCCCTTTTTGTGCTGATGTTCTCGGCTGTATTCATTGTTGTGAAATGGGACAGGCCTCTCCTGCTGATCGGGAGGATCGTGGAGAAGGTCGTTGGATGGGCTGCTGCACGACTTCACAAGGATTGGAACCCGACAGCACAGGGGTTCCTCGACCGACGAAACGAGGTCATCGCTGCACTCGGCCAGCGTTGGTGGAAAGCATTGATCGCCGCCGTGGGCAACTGGATGCTCGATTACCTCGTGCTCGTCGCCGCGCTTTTTGCGGTTGGTGCAGAGCCGAGGGTGTCTCTCGTTCTCCTGGCGTTTGCAGGGTCGGCAGTTCTTGGGATGATTCCAATCACACCGGGTGGTCTTGGGTTCGTGGAAGTCGGGCTTGTGGCAATGCTCACGATTGCAGGTGTTCCTGGACCAGATGCGACCCTCGCAACGCTGGCATATCGACTTTTCCAGTTCTGGTTGCCAATTCCCGCGGGGGCAATTGCCTACGTGGTCTTCAAGCGCAAGTACGGGCAGCCAAACGATCTGCAGGAGACGCCTGCGTAGCGGGTTTCGATTCCGATGCGGGGTTGGGACCCTGCGCCTATAACCAACGGTTCGTAACACGCAGGCGATCCGACGGAGTACGCTTGCATAGCTGATTACACCTTGCGGGAGAGCCGGTCGACCGGCGCCGAAGGAGCAACCGCCCCGGGAATCTCTCAGGCAAACGGACCGCAAGGAAGAGGCAACTCTGGAAAGCAGGGCGCAAGCCCTCACCGAAGGGGAAAGCCGCCATGCGGCGAATCTCTCAGGTCGTGCGACAGACGGGGCTGGATATACGCACGCCATGAGGAGTCAGCCATGACCGACCGCACAAATCCAGGACCGTTCGCCGCACGACACATCGGACCCGACGACGCCGATGTCGCTTCGATGCTTGACACGATCGGTATCGGCTCGTTGGACGAGCTCATCGACCGAGCGGTACCGGAAGTGATCCGCTCACACCGCCTTCCTTCGGTTGCAGGGCCATTCAGCGAGCAAGAAGCCCTTGCTGAACTCAAGCGCCGCGCGGACAAGAACGAGGTGTATCGGTCCTTCATCGGGATGGGGTACTACGGAACGTTCACGCCGGACGTGATACAGCTCAACATCCTCGCGCATCCGGGCTGGTACACCGCATACACCCAATACCAGCCGGAGATATCGCAGGGTAGGCTTGAGGCACTCCTGAACTTCCAGACGGTCGTCAACGACCTCACCGGGCTTGAGATCGCAAACGCATCGCTTCTCGATGAGGCAACCGCAGCGGCCGAGGCGATGATGTTGATCAAACGCGTCGGCAAGAGCGCAAGCATGAAGTTCTTTGTCGACGAGGGCTGTCACCCCCAGACGATCGAGGTGGTGCAAACACGAGCGCTGCCGCTTGGCTACGAAATTGTCGTTGGCAATCCAGACGCTGATCTCGACCCTTCCAGCGTCTTCGGTGCGCTTCTTCAGTACCCGGGCACGTCCGGCGTCCTTCCGGACATCAAGCCAACGATCGACGCACTCCATGACTCAGGTGCACTTGTTGCGGTGGCAACGGACCTCTTGGCCTGCACGCTGATCACCCCGCCCGGCGAGCTCGGTGCCGACGTCGCCGTTGGGAGTTCGCAACGCTTCGGTGTACCCATGATGTTCGGC
>JBPCTY010000047.1:0-83345 GCA_051011415.1 Acidimicrobiia bacterium | reverse complement strand
GATCGCTGCCAGTGGATCACCTTCACACCGTCTTCGTCGTAGATCACGCCGCCATCATCGGCAAAGTCGAACTCGTGGACCTCGATGTCGTGCCCCTGCCCCACGGGAAACACAGAGAAGGCGTCTCGGTGCCATCCGAGCATCTTCTGCATGCCGTCAACCATCGACGCAGTTCCGTACTCGGGAGTCCGCCCCGAAGGCCCGAAGACTCTGAGCGGCTGGTGCCACCGCCCGCTCCAGCCTCCAAACATGTACAGATACGGCAACGATCCGAAGTGATCGATGTGGAGGTGGGTGATGAACACCTTGTCGAGCTCGTTGAGCGCAAACCCTCCAGCGAGGTAGTTCGCTATGGAACCCTCACCCAGGTCAAAGATGAAGTTCTCACCGTTCCCGAGTTGGACGAACACCGACGTATTCATCTGACCCGGTCTGATCATGGGTGACGTGCCCATGAAGATGATTCTCATCTCGTCTGGCCCGATTTCCTCAGACCTTGGAAACCACTGTGCAGCGCTGACCATATGCGGCGAGGGCTGAATCCCTTCGAAGAGCTGCCCTTCCTTCCATCGGCCGAGCGGCACACCGCCGGTCATGACCTCCTGGATCTCTTCGGGCGTCGATGGAGTCAGATCGTCGTTCACATCAGGTCCTTCAGTCGGTACGGCTCACGCTATCAGCTCGAAAATCCAAGGACTCCGTCCGACCAGCTAGGCCTCCAGATGCCACAGATCCCGGTAGTAGGCGATGCGTCTGTCATCTGGGTCTACGCCATAGGCCTCAAAGAACTCGGCTTGGTGACCCTCGCCGAAGTTCCAATCGAGGCTCAACGAGGCGATCGCCAGGTCTGCCCATCGGTCCCCCGCCGAGAGATCACCGAAGTCAACATTGCCTGTCCATTCACCCTGCTCGGAGATCAGCGTGTTGGGAGCGCACGCATCGCCATGAACCAGCACTGGCCCGTCAATGTCGGGCCGCTCACCAAGGGACTGGGGTTCCTTCGTGACCCACGAGTCCACAACCCAATCCTGCGGCAAGTCGTCGATCGGCACGGCGTGGAGGACGCGAAGCCCCTTGGCTATTGCTGCGATTGCTTCGGATCGGCGGGCCCTCCACTCGTCGCCGACTGCGTGTCCACCAGGGAGGGTCTTCGTCACCAGCCACTCTGCGTCATCGTCCGAGCCGAAGCTGACAACACTCGGTGCTGGGTGCCGTGGCGAGAGCCACTCAAGACGATCTCGCTCACGGATGAGATCCACTCCACTGGAACGAGGGTTCCACTTGATGTAGACATCTTCCGCTTCGAAGGTCAGCCCTCCGATTTCGTTGCGCCACATGAGCTCGAACGAGCGACCTTCGGCGAGTTCAACGACGACATCGGGAACCCCGCGTTCATCGAGTGTGTGGTAGTTGGCAAGATCTCCGAGATCCTCCGAAGACATGCTCAACACCCGGCCACGAGCCGAACGCGCTGATGCGCAGCTACCAAGCGGAACGCCTCATTCCCTGAGCGAGATCAGAGGATCTGCGACAGGAAGAGCTTCGTGCGGTCGTGCTGCGGGTTCGTGAAGAAGTGCTCAGGCGTGCCTTCCTCGACAATTGTCCCGTAGTCAAAGAACATCACTCGGTCAGCAACCTCACGAGCAAAGCCCATCTCGTGGGTGACAACCATCATCGTCATACCACCGAGGGCGAGCTCCTTCATGACGTCAAGCACTTCCTTGATCATCTCAGGGTCGAGTGCTGAGGTCGGCTCGTCGAACAGCATGATTCGTGGCTTCATCGCGAGTGAGCGAGCGATAGCGACACGCTGCTGCTGCCCACCGGACAGCTGGCCTGGGTACTTGTCCGCCTGCTCAGGAATCCCGACGCGTTCGAGGAGCTCCATGGCGTACTCCTCAGATTCGTCCTTCGGCTGCTTGCGCACCCATTGCGGGGCAAGCGTGATGTTGTCGAGCACGGTGAGATGTGGGAACAGGTTGAACTGCTGGAAGACCATTCCCACCTCGGAACGGATCTTCTCGATGTTCTTGATGTCATTCGTCAGTTCGGTCCCATCGACGATGATCGTGCCCTCTTGATGGGCTTCAAGACGATTGATGCAGCGAATGTACGTCGACTTACCTGAACCTGAAGGTCCAATGATGACGACCACTTCACGCTCGCGAACGGTCGCGGTGACACCCTTGAGTGCCTGGAAGTCACCGAACCACTTCTTGACGTCCTCGGTTTCCACGATCGGATCGCCGAGCGTCCTTCCTGTGGCACCTGTAGTTTCGTTTTCCATAGTGCTCCCTTGCGGATCCTGTCTATCGCTCACCGACGCCGAGCTTCTTCTCGAGGCGCAGGCTGATGCGTGAGAACGTGAACGTGAACATCCAGTAGACGATCGCAGCAAAGATCAAGGTCTCCTTGATCGAGCCAAGGAAGCTGAACGGCTGGCTCTGTGCTGGGATCACGGCTCTGGCAATGTGGAGGAAGTCGAATAGTCCGACGATCGTAACCAGCGACGTGTCCTTGAACAATGCGATGACCTGACCGACGAGAGCAGGAATGACCGCACGCAACGCCTGGGGCAGCGTGATGAACACGATCATCTGAATGGTCGACATACCGAGCGCTTGAGCGGCCTCTCGCTGACCACCAGGGATCGACTGGAGACCACCGCGAACGTTCTCTGCGAGATAGGCAGCAGAGAAGAACGTCATGGCACCGATTGCTCGCATGACGCCACCGATCTCAATGCCCTCGGGGAGGGCAACAGGCAGCATCAGGAAGGAGATCAGCAGCCAGGTGATAAGTGGCACACCACGGACGAGTTCGATGTAGGCCGTCGAAAGCAGCCTGAAGATCGGCATGGTCGAGGTCCGTCCGAGCGCAAGGACTACCCCGATAGGGAAAGACAACACGATGGACGTAAATGCCAGCACGATCGTGAGCGACAGCCCACCCAGGAAGAAGCTTCCGGGTACGTCGATGCCGGAGTCTGTGTTTGTGGTGAAAGCAAAGAAGGTGATCAGACCGACAGTGATCAACCATGCGCCGATCAGGCCCTTCCAACCCTCGCCGCCGAAGCTCGGGGCCGCAAGCGCAAACAGTGCCAGGGCAAACAGCAGGAAGCGCCATATGAACGGCATTGGTACGAGGAGCGAGGCGAACGCACCGATCAGGAGGAATGCGCCGATAACACGACCGACCTCTCCAACACCTGGCTTTGAGATGTACCAAAGAATCACTGACCCAAGCACACCGGCTATCAGGAACCCAATAGCGTGATCGACCAGAATGTCGCCTTCCCACACAGGGTTCCTCAGCAGCACCAACACCAGGAGAGGGAAGGCCAAAAGCCACATAACTGTGAGCGTCTTTTTGATGACCTCGTTGTTGTCCCTATTCCCGAACAGGAGCTTGAAGAATCCCCACACGATGGCCGTCAGGACAAAGATGATCGTCCACGGCATCGTGGTCGATTCGGCGACCGGCCGCATCACCTTGACCTGCTCGCCGACGACGCCCGCTGCCTCGGCACCATCGGTGATTACTTCGCCGTCCACGATCTTTGCCGGAACCGGGACCTCAATCGTCCAGATCACCGCAATGATGATCACCATGCCGATACCGATGACGGCCATCAGCGGAATGATCTCTTCCTTGGCCCTGTCTCCCGTGAACTTTCGCAGCGCATAGCCGGCGATCAGCAGAACGCCCCCGACGATCAACCAGCCAGCTCTGGCACCGGGCGAGAATGGGCCAAGCAACCCGCACAACGCGATCAAGCCACCTGCGCCCATCAACGACTTGCCGAGCACCCGTGGCTCGAGCTTCCCACCAATCTTCCACACGGCGAGGCTGGCCGCCAGAAGCGTGAAGACGATCGCGACGGTCAGCCACACTCGCCACAGCTGATCCTGTGGAAAGGCCTGCACCATCAGGAGTCGCATATTGAATGTGACGGCGTCCCATCGACGAAGCGGATCGAAAATGAATATCAGGAAGCCGCGCAATGCAAACACAACCAGCGCGATCGACAACACGCTCATCACGCTGCTGGCAGGCGTGGAGAACAGGTTGTCGCGCAACCAGATCCGAGGCCCGGTAGGTGGTGGCTCTGGCGCGAACTCCAGCTCAGGTGCGGTGGTCATATCTGCCATATCAACGCTCCACCAGCATCAACTTGCGGTTGTAGTAGTTCACGATTGCTGAGATGGACAGGCTCAGCGTGAGGAAGAACGCCATCCAGATCACGACGACAGGCAGCGACTGGCCGGTCTGGTTGATGATGGTTGTGCCGACCGCAACGATGTCTGCGAATGCGACAGCAAGACCTAGTGACGTGTTCTTTGCCAGGTTGAGATACTGGTTGCCGAGCGGTGGGAGGATGATCCGGAAAGCCTGAGGCAGGATGATCTGACGGAGATACTGACCACGCTTCAAGCCGAGTGCCATGGAGGCTTCGGTCTGCCCCTTCGGCACTGCGAGGATGCCGCCACGAACGATCTCTGCGATGAAGGATGCGGTATACAGCGTCACGCCGGTCCAGATCGCAAAGAAGGGAATGGTGATGACCATTCCTGTGTCGCCGAACTGTGGAATCTGCGCCGCACCCTTGAGAATCACCTGCGGCTTCTCGAACACGAGTGGTCCGCCGGATCGCACGCCCTCAATCGTTTGCATGTACAGATCGGCGTTGAAGCTTGCTGCAAGCCAGCCGAAGAAGTTGTTGATGCCGGAAAGAACCAGCTCAGCAGTCGTCAATACCTCGCCTGAGACGGTCTTGATCTCGAAGCCTCCGACAACAAACGCAAGCAGTGCAAGAACGATCCCGCTGACGCCGGCGAAGATCACTCGGAACCAGTCGTCGTCCGTCATCTTTCCAAAGCCTGCAGGCGTCCGACGCGACTCGAAGAAGTTCCGAATCCACCACACGGCCGTGAGCAGGGAAATCGCCGCAAGGATGATCGGTACGAGTATCGGTGGCAGACCGCCAATGAAGTCCCCGATTGCATTCAGAACCGGTTCCATCCATTGAAGAATCGGCCAGGCAAACCAGCCGAGAATGCCGAATGCCACGATGATCAAGGTCATGTAGCGCCCGCCATTGCCCGGATTGCCGGTGTCCTCCTGATACTTCTTCCGACGCTTGGAGACCATCCTCCCGACGAAGAAGCCGACAATCACGAATATCAGCCATGGCCAGAAGCCACCGTCAGGAAAGATCCAGGCAAGCCCAAAGCCCTTGTTGGAAGCTTTGAACCAATACTCGCCCACATCGTCCGCGGTAAGTGCGGGAAGGCTGATTGCGATCGCCGACCAGAAGAAGATCTGGACGAGAAGTGGGATGTTGCGGATCGTCTCGATGTAGACGGTTGCGATCTTGTTGACGATCCAGTTGCTGGACAGTCTGGCAATACCAATCAGTGTTCCGAGAAGCGTCGCAACAATGATTCCCGATATCGCCACCCGCAGGGTGTTGATGATTCCCACGGTGAGGGCACGGACACCGCTGTCAGGGCTTGTATCAATGCCTTCTCGAATCTGCACACCGGTTGGATCGGACAGCCACTCCCATCCGAAGGAAACGTCGGAATCAGAGAAGTTTGCGGCAGCTTGCGAAACCAGGGTCACGAATACACCGATGACCGCAAGAAGCACGACGATTTGGGCCGTCCACTTGAGGACCATCCCATTCCGCCACAGCGGGGTCTTCTGATGCTCTCGGACCTCGACGGTCATGTGCCTTCCAAGAGACCACACCGAGGTGGGCCTGTCGCTTCCTGCGGCACACTAGGCATGCGCCACGTGCCTTTGCTTGGAATTCGCCGGAGGAATGTTGAGGACAGATCTTTGCTCGCTTCGGTCGCTTCGCTCCCTTGCTCGCCGCTTTGAGCTTTTAGCTTTGAGCTTTTGGCTTTGGCCTTGAGCTTGAGCCTGCAGTCCAGTCGCCTCTTGTGGATCAGTGCGGAGGCATTGAACCTTCCGGGCTGGTGCGGTACTTGTCGGGTGTGCAGAACCACCACAATCTCCGAATCTGGCAGCGATCCATGGTCCTGGCCCGGATCGCATACGACGCAACAGATCCGTTCCCAGACAGTGAGCTCTACGGCCTCAGATCCCAGATTCGCCGAGCGGCGGTATCGGTGCCGAGCAACATCGCTGAAGGCAGCGGTCGGGGATCAGACAAGGAGTTCCTGCGGTTCCTTCGCATCGCCTATGGCTCAGCGTGTGAGGTCGAGACCCAGGCGATCCTCGCAAGAGACGTCGGAGTCGGAGAGCCAGCAGCAATGAACAGACTGCAGAACGAGGTCAACGAAGTCCGACGGATGATCAACACAACAATCCAACGCATCCACCGAGACCTCCCCGGTTGACCAAGCCGCAAGCCAAGAGCTAAAAGCTCAAAGCCAAAAGCTCAAAGCTGCGAGCAAGGGAGCGAAGCGACCGATGCGAGCAAAGAGCCAAAAAGAAAAGGGACCGCCCGAAGGCGGTCCCTTTCCGTATCTCTTGTCAGCTAGCTAGATCAGCGAGCCGGCGGTGCGTAGATAAGGCCACCGTCGAACCACTGCATGTTGTAGCTGCCCTCACGTGCGAGCCCGAGTGGGCCCGTGAGGTTGGTCTCGTAGATTTCACCGTACGAGCCGACCTGCTTGATGGAGTTCAAGAACGCATCAGCAGATAGTCCCATTGCGGTCTGGAGCTCGCCCTCGCCACCGAACAAACGGCTCAGCTCAGGTGTTGCATCCATCATGTCGCCAACGTTGGCCGACGTGACACCGTTTTCATCAGCGATGAATGTGGCGAACACGGTCCACTGGATGACGTCCATCCACTGGTCATCGTTCTGACGAACGACGGGGCCGAGTGGCTCCTTGGAGATAGGTGCTTCTGGGAAGATCACCCAGTTCTCAGCGCCTTCAGTTCCGGCTTGCGCCTCAGCTGAACGGTTTCCGTAGAGACCAGAACCGTCCGTCGTGACGAGGTCACACGTACCAGCCTTGAACTTCTCCATTGCCTCAGGGAATGTCTCAACCGTTTCGAGCGTGATGGTCACGCCAGCAACAGCTGCACCCTCGGTGATGTTCTTCTCAGTCGTCGTACCGGCGTTCGTGCAAACGGTTGCGCCGTCGATAGCTTCGAAGCCGCTCGATGCAGTGAGTCCTGGCAAGGTCGCCGGATCACCCATGATCTGCTGGCCATCGAAGTACGTCGTCGCGACGAACTGCATACCGATGTCCGTGTCACGGCTCTGAGTCCAGGTCGTGTTACGAATCAGCACGTCGATCTCGTTGTTCTTGAGAGCCTCGAACCGCTCGGCTGCCGTCAAAGGACGGAACTCGACGGCTGTTGAGTCTCCGAGAACAGCAGCTGCAACTGCACGGCAGTAATCGGCATCAAAGCCGGTTGCCGAGCCGTCTGGCTGAGTCTCTGAGAATCCGACAGCGGTGCCGGAAACGCCACAGATGAGCTTCCCACGAGCCTGTACAGCCTCAAGGGTGCTTCCGCCTTCTTGTCCAGTTTCTTCACCGCCACCGTCGCCGCCTTCAGCGACTGTGGTAGTTGTCTCTCCGCCCTCGTCTGAGCCACCACAAGCTGCGGCGACCAGTGCGAGAACTGCAAAGAGCACAGCAAGTCTCTTCAGCATGCTGTAACCCCTCCTCCATTGTTTCCAAGTTGGGGACGGCTGTAGCCGCCCAAGCCCGATCGGGAGACCGGGCGATGTGCACCCTAAGCATGTGCGTGCGTTGCTGCCAAGCGCTTTGCCCACATTCGAGGGCACCGTTCACCCCTTGTTCACGATTCACCGGTGCGGTTGCTGGATTCCCGCCGATCCCACACCCATCTACACTCCGACCGGAAACGAACTTCCCGGAGGCCCCCAATGCCCGCATCGGTGATTCTCGGAGCCCAATGGGGCGACGAGGGCAAAGGCAAGATCACCGACCTGTTTGCCGAGAAGGCTGACGTCGTTGTTCGGTATCAGGGGGGTAACAACGCCGGTCATACGATCGTCGTCGGTGAAGAGAAGTTTGCGCTCAGCCTCATTCCATCCGGGGTCTTGTACCCAACCGTCACGCCGGTCATCGGTAACGGTTGCGTTGTCGATCCCAAGGTGATGCTCGAGGAGATGGAGACCCTTCGGAATCGAGGCATCGACCCTTCACGTGTTCTCGTCTCGGGCAACGCTCACCTGATCATGCCCTACCACCGCAAGCTCGATGCGGTCATCGAGCGGTTCCTGGGCGATGCGCTCATCGGAACGACAAAGCGCGGCATTGGCCCTGCCTACATGGACAAGTACTCCCGATTCGGCATTCGCGTTCAGGATCTGTTTGATCCAAAGATCTTCCGAAAGAAGCTTGAGGTCGCGCTCAAGGACAAGAACAAGCAACTCACGAAGGTGTACAACCAGCTGCCCCTCGACGTGGATGAGATCTACGACGAGTACATCGGATATGCCGACCTTCTATCCGACCACATCACAGATACCTCACTCGTTGTGTGGGAAGCAATCGACGAAGGAAAGAACATCCTGTTCGAGGGTGCGCAGGGCACGCTGCTTGACATCGATCACGGCACCTACCCATTCGTCACCTCATCGAACCCCACGGCCGGAGGCGCTGCGGTCGGTATCGGCATCGGCCCGAAGCAGATCGACAACGTCATCGGTGTCACCAAGGCGTACATCTCAAGAGTTGGCACCGGACCATTCCCAACGGAGCTACACGACGAGACCGGAGAGCGGCTCATCGACATTGGCGGAGAGTACGGAGTGGTGACCGGACGCCGGAGGCGTTGTGGCTGGCTTGACGCAGTGGCCTTGCGGTATGCAGCGCGAGTCAACGGGCTCACCGAGATCGCCCTCACAAAACTCGATGTGTTGTCGCACTTCGAAACCATCAAGATCGCCACCTCGTACACGTCGCTCGGAGAGCGCTACACGACCTTCCCTCGTCAGCAGCGAGTGCTCTACAACTGCATCCCCCACTACGAGGAGCACGAGGGATGGGGCGATGACATCTCCGAAGCAGAGCATTACGACGATCTCCCCAAGGCGGCCAAGACCTATGTCGACCGCATCGAGGAGCTCTCCGGTGTCCCGATCAAGACAGTGTCGGTGGGGCCTGCGCGCACAGCAACCCTTCACAGGACCCCCGCATGAAGGTCCTGCTCCTCGGAAGCGGGGGGAGGGAACATGCGATTGGGTGGAAGCTTTCCCAGAGTCCCCTGATCACGGAGCTCATTTCGTGTCCTGGCAATCCGGGTCTCGCTGAGCTTGGCCGAGTTGTCTCGGATGTGAAGCCAACTGATCCGAAGGGTGTCGCTGCGCTCGCTGCCTCGGAGAGCATCGATCTTGTCGTCATCGGCCCAGAAGCACCCCTTGCGGCAGGAGTCGCCGATGCCCTCTCGGAGGAAGGCATCGCGGTGTTTGGACCATCGCAGGCAGGAGCCAGGCTCGAGTCTTCCAAAGACTTCGCCAAGGAAGTGATGACGAAAGCCAACGTTCCGACTGCGGGCTACAAGACGTTCACGTCTCGAGCCGATGCCGTCGCACACATCGATCGCATCGATGGACCATACGTTGTCAAGGCTGACGGTCTTGCAGCTGGCAAAGGAGTGCTGGTCACCGAGGAGCCGGATGCGGCCAAGCAGTGGGTTGACGACTGTTTCGACGGGCGTTTCGGCGAAGCCGGTGCCACCGTCGTGATCGAGGACTTCCTTGCGGGGGACGAAGTGTCCACATTCTTTATCTGTGCGGACGGCGTTGCGGTATCGCTTGAGCCTGCTCGTGACTACAAGCGTCTCGAGGATGACGACCAGGGGCCGAACACCGGAGGTATGGGCAGCTATAGCCCTGTCATCGACGTTGGTGACTACTTCGCTGCGTGGGCGCGGCACAACGTGGTCGAACCGACGCTCGCTGAACTCGCGTCGAGAGGAGTCCCGTATACAGGATTCCTCTATGTCGGGCTCATCCTCACCGACGACGGGCCCCGTGTTCTTGAGTTCAACTGCCGGCTGGGAGATCCAGAGACCCAGGTCTTGATGCCAAGGCTCGAGACCGATCTCCTCGAACTTCTTCATGCCGCAGCCCATCAAGCGCTTGACGGTGCCGATCTCGATTGGTCGGACCAATTTGCCGTCGACGTTGTCCTTGCCTCACCCGGCTACCCGGACGCACCTCAGACGGGGCTTGCGATTATCGGGCTTGAACATGTGACGGAGGCGCTCGTGTTTCATGCGGGAACGGCCATCGCCGACGACAAGCTCGTTACGTCTGGCGGCCGAGTGCTCAATGTCGTTGGCGTGAGCAACACAATCGGCGAGGCCAGAGCCGACGCATACGCGGCTGCCAACCTCATTCAGTTCAGGGGTAAACACAATCGAAATGACATCGCCGCAAGGTGAGATAGGAGCAAACAGGTGAAGGTCGCAATCCTTATGGGGTCCGAGAAGGACATGTCAAAGATGCAGCCGTGTGCGGATGTGCTGTCCGACTTCGGTATCGACCACGAAGTTCATGTGATGTCTGCGCATCGCACACCCGAGAAGGTTGCCGCGTTTGTGTCCTCGGCACGGACAAACGGCTACGGGGTCATCATCTGTGGAGCGGGCAAGGCTGCACACCTGGCCGGCGCCGCTGCGGCACATTCGACGCTGCCCATCATCGGCGTGCCGATCGCAGCTGGAGGTCTCGGCGGCGTTGATGCACTGTATGCGACGGTGCAGATGCCGACTGGCATACCTGTGGCAACCGTTGCGATTGATAGTTCTGCGAACGCTGCATACCTCGCAGCATCGATTCTCTCCGTGACTGACGACAGCGTTGCGGCGAAACTGGCCGACTACAGGGAGAGCCTCAAGGCATGATCGAGCGCTACTCCACGTCCGAGATGAATGACCTTTGGTCGGAGGAGCACAAGCTCGCCGTCTGGAAGGAAGTTGAGACTCTCGTCGTGGAGGCATGGGTTGCCGAAGGAGTCGCCCCCGAGGCGGCAGCCACCAATGCGCGATCGGCACCCGAGGTCGATGTGGTCAGTTGGAAGGAACGGGAAAGCAGGACGAACCACGACGTCGCTGCGTTTGTTGACCTGCTGTCCGAATCCGTAGGCGAGGGCGGCGAGTGGATCCACTTCGGGCTCACATCGTCGGATGTGCTCGACACCGCAACAGGAGTCGTCCTGATGGAAGCGGGCACGACACTTCTTGATGCAGTCGCCAAGCTCCACGACGTCACAAAGCGGCGAGCCTTCGAATTCAGGGACACCGCGATGATCGGTCGCACCCATGGCATCTGGGCTGAACCGACCTCATTCGGGCTCAAGCTTGCATCATGGACCTTCGAAGTGCAACGTGACTACGAGCGGCTCACCGACGCTGTCACGGGTGTTGCGGTCGGTGCGATCTCCGGTGCCGTCGGCACCTACGCCCACACGCCCGCCTCGGTGGAGTCGTTCGTGTGCGACCGCCTCGGTCTCAATATCGAGCCAGCCTCAACACAGGTTGTTGCGAGGGATCGGCATGCACACTTCCTCTCGGTGCTGGCACTCATCGGATCCACGGTTGAACGCTTTGCCACCGAGATCAGGCATCTTCAGCGGTCCGAGGTCGGAGAAGCGCGAGAGTCGTTTGGCAAGGGACAAAAGGGATCTTCGGCAATGCCGCACAAGCGGAATCCGATCGCATCGGAAAACCTAACCGGCGTTGCTCGATTGCTCAGAGGCTATGCGTCAGCCGGTCTTGAGAACGTCGCCCTGTGGCACGAGAGAGACATCTCGCACTCGTCTGTTGAGCGGGTCGCACTGCCTGATGCGACATCGATTCTTCACTATGCCTTGCGGCGCCTCACCAAACTGATCGACAACTTGGTCGTCGACGAG
The DNA here is from genome assembly GCA_051011415.1 of Acidimicrobiia bacterium. Classification (GTDB taxonomy): domain Bacteria; phylum Actinomycetota; class Acidimicrobiia; order Spongiisociales; family UBA5794; genus SZUA-442. The sequence goes on along the minus strand of JBPCTY010000047.1, from coordinate 71,469 downwards.
GACCGCATGGCGGCAAACCTGGCATCCACGAGAGGCCTTGTGTACAGCCAGGCAGTCCTGCTCGCCCTCATCGACGAGGGAATGACCCGCGACGAGGCCTACCGGATCGTGCAGCGGAACGCCATGCAGGCTTGGGACGAGGGTGGAACATTGCAAGAGCGGCTTTCCTCCGACACTGATGTTCCGCTCGACGAGGCAACACTCTCCGAGTGCTTCGGAACTCAGCGCTTTCTCGCAAACGCTGATGTGGTGTTCGACAGGCTCGAATCGTCCACACTGTGACAGCCGTTCACCGGTAGGTCTGTCGCTCCAACCGACAGCCAGATCAGAACGCCTCAGGTGTTGCGCATGTGGTGTGCGAGCGCGTCCAGTTTCTCATCGAGAAACGCACGAACGTCACCGGTGACGTCGTTGTCGTCAAGCGACTGCTCCATGCAGGCCAACCACTGGATCACTTCTTGTTCGCCGATCGCGAATGGTGCGTGACGCATCCGCATTCGTGGATGGCCGCGTTCTGGCGAATACAAAGCAGGCCCACCGGTCCACTCGACGAGATAGGCGTAGAGCTTGTCGCGAGACACCGAGTCGTCGGCGGGGAGCATTGCCCGCAGTGTCGGCGCATCGGCATCAATCAGGTCGTAGAAGCGGTCGACCACCGCTCTGATAACTGGTTCTCCGCCCATCGCCTCAAACGGCGTTGGTGCATCTCCCCAAGGGTTCGTTGTGGTGGTCATATGCCGAGGCTAGAAAGCTGCCGGATCGTGACGGCACAGCACCACGCAGCTGACTGCCATCGTTGGCTGGGAGACCAACCAGCTGTGATTACCATCTCCGCCGTGGCGCTGGAACACATTGGATCGGGCAAGGTCCGCGAGATCTTTCGAATCGACGACGAGCGGTTGCTCATCGTTGCTTCCGATCGCATCTCGGCGTTTGACGTAGTCCTGGACGAGGACATTCCCCACAAGGGACAAGTGCTGACCGGAGTCTCGGTGCACTGGTTTGACCTTCTCGATACCCCGCACCACCTCATCTCCACCGACACCAGCTCGATGGACTTCCTCACGCCAGAGCAACAAGCGTCATATGCCGGAAGTGCGATGCTCGTGCACGCCGCCGAGGTCATCCCGATGGAGTGCGTGATCCGTGGATACCTGTACGGATCGAGCTGGAAGGAGTACGAGTCCGGCGGAGGGCCAACCACTGAGCATCTTCCCGACGGCCTGCAAATGGCAAGCAAGCTCCCAGAACCGATCTTCACACCGGCGACCAAGGCAGAGAGTGGGCACGATGAGAATCTCACCGAAGCCGAGGCGAGGGACTTCGTTGGTAATGACCTCTACGACGAACTCAAACGCCGATCGATGGCGATCTACGGGGCAGGCAGGGACTATGCCGCAGACCGAGGAATCATCCTCGCCGACACGAAATTCGAGTTCGGAATGTTCGGAGACGAGATCATCCTCATCGATGAGGTGCTCACCCCCGACAGCTCCCGCTACTGGCCAGCTGACCGGTGGAGCGAAGGTTCACCCGTCCCGTCCTTCGACAAGCAACCCGTTCGAGATTGGCTGGAGACGGTCGATGACTGGGACAAGACACCGCCAGCGCCGACCATGCCTGCATCGGTGGTCCAGGAAACATCAGATCGGTACATCCAGGCGTACGAACTCCTCACCGGAGCATCGTTCGACTCCTACCTCGAGACTTCCGGTGGCCGATGACCACGTTCCGGATCACGATCACCCGTAAACCAGGGCTCTCCGATCCTGAAGGCACCACCACCAAGAAGGCACTCTCGGATCTCGGCTTCGATGGGGTGCAGAGCGTGAGCTTCGGCAGAGTTCTGACCGTCGAGATCAACAACGACGATTCTGCCGCAGCGAGGGCCGAGGTCGAACAGATGTGTTCCAAACTTCTCTCGAACCCAGTGATGGAGTCGTTCTCAATCGAGGAAGTCACGTGAGAGTCGCCGTCGTCGTGTTTCCCGGCACGAACTGCGAACACGACATCGTGCATGCTCTCCACGGCGCCGGCGCTGACAGCGATCTGGTGTGGCACCGAGACACTGACCTTTCGGGAGCCGACGCAGTCGTGCTGCCCGGAGGGTTTGCGCATGGCGACTATCTCCGCACCGGTGCCATCGCCCGATTCTCACCTGTGATGGCCGAGGTCCAGCGACTCGCCGAGGCGAACCGTCCCGTCCTCGGCATCTGCAATGGATTCCAGATCCTGTGCGAAGCCGGTCTCCTCCCTGGTGCCCTTGTTGCCAACCGCGATCTCAAGTTCATCTGCAGACCGGTCCACCTGAGGGTTGAATCAACCGACTCGGTTCTTACCCGCAGCGCCACCGTCGGCCAGGTGTTGCAGATTCCGCTGAACAGCTACGAAGGCAACTTCGTCGTCGATGACCCAGACCGTGTCGAGTCGAGCGGCGACGTGATCCTGAAGTACTGCGATGCCGATGGCACCGTGTCAGATGCAACGAATCCGAATGGCTCGACCCACTCGATCGCTGGGCTCACCAACTCGAGCCGTAACGTTGCTGGGTTGATGCCTCACCCCGAACGGGCATCAGAAGAGATCCTTGGATCAGCAGACGGCATGGTGCTGATCAACAGCTTCGTTGCCTCAATGGAAACCGTCGACGCATGACCGTCGAGGCGACTCCGGCGCACATCGCCCTCGGAATGACAGATGCTGAATACGCAGAAGTCGTCGAGCTGCTCGGGCGCGAACCACTCGCAGCCGAGCTTGCGATGTACTCGGTCATGTGGTCCGAGCACTGCTCGTACAAGTCCTCTCGATCGCATCTTGGAAAGTTCTCTTCGGATCAGCCTTGGGTCGTCGTCGGACCAGGCGAAAACGCTGGAGTCGTCGATCTCGGCGATGGTTGGCTGGCCGCACTTCGGATCGAAAGCCACAATCACCCGAGTTTCGTCGAGCCGTATCAAGGTGCCGCAACGGGCGTCGGAGGCATCCTTCGAGACGTATTCACCATGGGAGCGAGGCCGATCGCAGTCTGGGACCCGCTCCGCTTCGGACCGCTCGACGATCCTCAGAATCGCTACCTCCTGGAGGGTGTCGTCTCCGGTATCGCCGGATATGGAAACGCGGTTGGAGTCCCCACGCTCGGTGGCGAGGTGGAGTTCGCTGATCGCTTCGCCAAGAATCCGCTGGTCAACGTGATGGCGCTCGGTCTTCTGAAGGCTGAGCAACTGGTCCTGTCGGCCGCATCCGGCGAAGGCAACATCGCAATCCTTCTCGGCAATGCAACCGGGAGGGATGGCATCGGTGGCGCCTCGATACTCGCATCGGCCTCGTTCGAAGAGGGAGACGAAGAGAAGCGGCCGAACGTTCAAGTGGGCGACCCGTTCGAAGAAAAGAAGCTGATCGAGGCTTGTCTCGAGCTGTACGACAAGGGGCTTGTGGTTGCAATCCAGGACCTCGGTGCCGCTGGCATCAGCTGCGCGACATCAGAGACAGCCGGAAACGGCGGCATGGGCATGGATGTCGATCTCGACAGGGTCCACCTCAGGGAGAAGGACATGAATCCCGGGGAGATCCTGATGTCCGAGTCGCAAGAGCGCATGCTTGCGATTGTCACTCCCGCAAACGAGGAGGAGGTGCTCGCGCTCGCCGAGAAGTGGGAGATTGAAGCATCGTCGATCGGAACGGTGACCGAAGGCCCAGAGCTTCGCGTCTTCTCGAAGGGCGAACTCGTCGCAGACGTCCCAGCCGCATCGCTTGCCGACAACGCACCTATCTACAACCGTCCGTACGATCGCCCCGACTATCTCGACGACATCTGGGACCGGGGATACGTCACTCCCAAGGGCGATGCGGGGGACGTCCTACGCGTGTTGCTCGACGACCCAGCAATCGGCGACCGCTCATGGATCTCCAATCAGTACGACCACATGCTGTTTCTCAACACGATCGTCGAACCAGGACACGACGGCTCACTGCTCCGTATCAAGGGCACCCAAAAAGGTCTGGCGGTTTCAACTGACGGGGACTCCCTTCGTACCTACCTGGACCCACGAAGAGGCGCCGAACGAATCGTGTACGAATCGGCACTCAATGTTGCTGTTACCGGTGCGAGGCCATACGCACTCGTTGACAACCTGAACTTCGGCAACCCCGAGGTGCCAGGCGTGATGTGGCAGTTCGTCGAGGCAGTTGAGGGCATGGCTGCAGCTTGCGAGGAACTCGATGTCCCTGTCGTCGGAGGGAACGTGTCGTTCTACAACCAGACGGACGGCGTCGACATCTACCCCGCGCCCGTCGTAGGGATGCTTGGGTTCTGTGACCCGATGCCAGAAGCACCTCCGCGGCTCGATCGTGCAACAGAGGGCATGACGCTGTGGGTCGTGGGGCAGGAGCCCCAAGGCGACTTTGCAGCGTCAGCTATCGACCGAATTATCAACGACAACCTCGGCGGCAGACCGTTGGGTGTCGACGGCGATGCGGCGAGACACGCAGTCTCTGCTGCTGCGACGCTTGCCGCACACGCTCCGGTCGTCCACGACATCTCGACAGGCGGCCTCGCCGTTGCCCTCGCGGAGATTGCCATCAAGTCAGGGATCGGGTTCTCCGTGGACGGTGGGAACGTTTCCGATCTGTTCGATGAGACCCCGCTTCGGTTCATCGTCGCAGTCGACGCTGATGCGCTCGAAACCGAGGAACCGCATCGGAAGATCGGCACAATCGGTGGCACCGTTCTCGACTTCGGGGCGGCTGGATCGATCGACCTTGAGGAAGCGGAAGCCATCTGGAGCAATGCACTCCCGCGTCGGATGAGCTAGGGCTGCGGTGTCGTTGACTGAGCTCCTTGAGAGTCGGGCCGTCGATCAGGCAGCCCTCCTGCGACGGCGAGAGATCTCTGCTTCCGAGCTTCTGGAGGCTCATCTCGCACGGATCGAAGCGTCCAACCCGACACTCAACGCAATCGTCACCTACACCCCTGACCTCGCTCGAGAGATGGCACGAGAGGCCGACGCACGGTTCGCTGCGGGAGGAGTTCCACCACTTCTGACGGGGCTCCCCATTGCCCACAAGGACACCAAGGAGACCAAGGGCATACGGACCACCTTCGGTTCACCTGTGTATGCAAACTTTGTTCCGACACGAAGCGCTCTCATCGTTCAGCGAGCCCAGGATGCCGGAGCGGTCACTGTTGGCAAGACAAACACGCCACAGCACGGTGCTGGTAGCCAGACGTTCAACGAGGTGTTCGGTACGACACTCAATCCGTGGGATCTGGAACGGACCCCTGGGGGTTCGTCCGGCGGTGCGGCGGTTGCGGTGAGCGCAGGCATGGTCCCGATCGCCGACGGTTCGGATTTCGGCGCATCGCTCCGCAATCCGGCTTCTTTCACGAACACGGTCGGGTTTCGACCATCCCCGGGACGAGTTCCGACTTGGCCAACCAAGGATGCATGGGCGACCCACTCAGTACACGGACCGATTGCGCGCACAGTTGAGGACGTGGCGCTTTTCATGGCGGCAACTGCAGGCCCGGATCCAAGGATTCCCATCTCGATTGACCAACCAGGTGCAGACTTCGCAACACCTCTGCAAGCTGATTGGTCCGGTCAGCGCATCGCTTGGTCCGAAGACCTTGGAGGACTCCCTATCGACAGCCGAGTCACTGAGGCGCTCAGACCGGCGAGACAGGTGCTGCAAGACATTGGCTTCGATGTCCACGACGCCGAGCCCGACTTCAAGGGTGCAGAGGAAGCGTTCTCCGTGTGGCGGGGCTACGTGTATGCACGCGACTTTGCGGATGCAGTAAAAAAAGACCCAGATTCATACAAGGACTCGATCCACTGGAATGTCGAATACGGGCTTGGCCTCTCGCCGATCGACATCGGCCGATCCGTCGAAGCCAGGACTCGGCTCCGCAACCGAGTCCTCAAGTTTCTGGACACCTATCGCTTCCTGGTCGTGCCGACGTCGGCTGTGCCGCCATTTCCGGTCACCGAGGAATACCCGACACAGATCAATGACGTCATGATGGACAACTACACGTCGTGGTTCGCCAGCTGCTACTACATCTCCGCCACTGAGCTCCCGGCTATCTCTGTACCGGGAGGATTCACTCCCGACGGCCTACCCATCGGACTCCAAATCGTGGGACGACACCGAGCCGATCTTGATGTTCTGCGGGCAGCGTTTGCCTTCCAGCAAGCAACGGAGCATTGGAAACGAAGACCGCCGGCTCTCGGCAAGCTCAAGTAGGAATCGACCCGAGCAACGGGATCGCAGTCCTCACATCTCGTTCCATCTTCAACAACAAATGACTGAAAGACCGAACAGGTTTCTGATCGGCATCGTTACCGTTCCAAGACGATGAGCGACTCAACCGTGACTACCTGCTACCGACACCCCGACCGGATCACCGGCTTGTCGTGCACAACGTGCGGAAAACCGATCTGTGTCGAGTGCTCTCAGGACGCAAGCGTCGGTCAGAAGTGTCCCGAATGCGCGACACCCCAACCGGGTGCGCGAGTTGTCCACGCACGGCACACGACGGGGCGGCCATCGTTCCAGTCATCCCCAGTTTCACTCGGCTTGATCGGGCTGACATCTGCAATCTTCGTCGCAGGCCTGCTCTCCCCTGAGATCGATCGATGGCTTCTCGAAAACCTGAGCCAGGCAAACTGGCTTGTCGCCCAAGGCCAGTGGTACCGGATCTTTACTGCGGCTCTGCTCCACGGCGGGATGATGCACATCTTGTTCAACATGTATGCGTTGTACCTGTTCGGACCGAGGCTGGAACAGCAGGTGGGCAAAGCCGCGTTCGCCGCGTTGTACGTCGCCACTGCTGGTGCAGGCGGCATGGTGTCGTACGTCTTCGGTCCAACCAACCAGGTATCTGTTGGCGCATCCGGTGCGATATTCGGCCTATTGGGTGCATGGATGTTTGTTGCATGGAAGATGCGGCATTCCCCTGGGGGAAGGGCCATGTTCAATCAGCTCGGCGTTCTCCTTGCGATCAACCTTGCACTCCCCCTCTTCGTCGGGGGGATCGACTGGCGAGCTCACATGGGTGGGCTTGCGTCTGGCCTCCTGATCGCGTTCCTCTGGAGCGTGCTCGCTGTCGGCAAACCCAACGCTCGGGTCATCCGCACAACCGTCGCTCTCGCCGTCGCTGTGGTGGCTATTGCCGTCACGATCACTGTCTGATTCGCCTTCTACTTTGGCGGGTACACTGCCCGCTGTGAGCGAGCGCCCTCTCAGCGACCCCCAACTGCTCGATCGACCAGGCGAAGCCTGCGGCGTCTTTGGTGTATACGGAACTGATATCGATGCGGCCAGGTTGAGCTACTTCGGTCTGTTCGCCCTCCAGCACCGAGGCCAGGAGAGCGCGGGAATCGCGGTCAGTGACAGCGACAACATCACTGTCTACAAGGATCTGGGGTTGGTCGCCCAGGTGTTCGACGAATCCGTCCTCGCCGGCCTACCTGGCGACATCGCCGTCGGCCACACTCGGTATTCCACGACGGGTTCAAATAGCTGGGAGAACAGCCAACCGGTCTTCCGCCACCTCGGAACGAACGGAATCGCGCTCGCACACAACGGCAACCTCACCAACACTGCAGGACTGGCATCCAGCGTCGGTCCTGTTGCTGCCACCACCGACTCGGAGCTCATGACCGAGGCGATCGCAGCCGAGATGACAGAGAACGACCTCACGCTTGGTGAAGCTCTCGCTCGAGTACTGCCAACCTTCGAAGGTGCATTCACTCTTGGTGTGATGGACAAACAGTCGCTCGTCGGCGTCCGCGACCCACATGGATTCAGGCCTCTGTGCCTCGGCAAGCTCGACGGGAGTTGGATCATTGCTTCGGAGACTGCGGCGCTCGACATCCTGGGAGCCAAGTTCGTTCGACAAATCGCTCCGGGTGAAATGGTCGTGATCGACGAGACCGGCCCCCACAGCAGCTTTCCCTTCGCTGAAGCGGAGTCGCGGTTGTGCATCTTTGAATTCGTCTACTTCGCTCGGCCAGATTCAACCCTGCTCAGCCATACGGTCCACGCAGCTCGCCAAGAGATGGGTCGCAAGCTTGCGGCGCAAGGGATGCTTGACGCCGACATCACGGTGCCCGTCCCAGAGTCCGGAATTCCAGCAGCACAGGGGTTCGCAGAAGTCAGCGGAATCCCTATCACCGACGGCCTGGTCAAGAACCGTTACGTGGGCCGCACATTCATCGAGCCGGCGCAAGCGATGAGGGAGCGCGGCGTTCGCATGAAGCTCAATGCAATGCCAGGCGTCGTTGATGGCAAGCGAGTTGTGCTCGTCGACGACTCGATCGTGCGTGGTTCAACGACCAAGCAGCTTGTGTCGATGGTCCGCGAAGCAGGCGCGACCGAGGTTCACCTTCGGATCTCCTCTCCGCCATATCGCTGGCCGTGTTTCTACGGTATGGACACGGGAGACAGGTCGACGTTGCTCGCGGCGGATCGGTCTGTTGAAGAGATAGAAGCACACCTCGGAGTCGATTCACTCGTGTACCTCGAATTGGATGCACTCATCGAAGCAACGGGCGCTCAGCCCGACAGTCTGTGCAACGCTTGTCTATCCGGTGACTACCCCACCGAGATTCCCATAACCGACAGCAAGTTCCTGCTGGAGCACACATGACCAGTTACGAAAGCGCGGGCGTCAACCTCAGCGCAGCGGATGAGCTGATCGATCGTATCGGTTGGAGAGTCACGTCGACCTGGACCGACGAAGTCGTCGGCGGTTTCGGCGGCTTCGCTGCGGGTCTTCAGATCCCGGTCGGATACGAACAACCGGTTCTCATGTTGTCAACCGACGGTGTCGGGACAAAAGCAGATCTTGCACGCCAAGCAGGACTCCTCGAGGGTCTCGGGTATGACCTCGTGGCCATGGTCGCCGATGACCTTGCTGCCGCCGGAGCGCAGCCAATCGCTATGTCCGACTACATAGCGGTCGGCAAGCTCGATGTTGACATGGTGGAGACGCTCGTCGAATCGATCACCGAAGCATGCTCTGAGTCCGACATAGCGTTGCTCGGAGGAGAAACTGCAGAACATCCCGGGGTCATGGCTCCCCAACAATTCGACATCGCCGCGACCGCCCTGGGAATCGTCGAAATGGGCGAGGAGGTTGATCCAGAACTGGTGACCCCTGGCGACATCATCATCGGCGTCAACAGCCCAAACCTCCGATCCAATGGGTTCTCACTTGTGCGTGCCATCGTCGCAAAAGGCTTGCCGCTCGACGGGACGTTCCCCGACACCGACACGCCAACGGCCCACGTACTGCTCAATCCTTCTGTCGTCTACTCGCCAGCGATCGTCAACATGCTTGCGAGGGTCAAGCCGCACGGGCTCGCACACATCACCGGAGGTGGACTCCCTGGCAACGTCATCCGGGTCCTCCCTGAAGGCTCGAGAGCTGTGGTCGAGCGTGCGAAGTGGGAGATTCCGCATGTGTTCAAGGTGCTCCAGCACGTAGGGCAGGTGCCGGCGGGTGACATGTATCGCACGTTCAACATGGGCATCGGATTTGTATGTGTGGTCGCCGAAGAGGACGTCGATGCAACGCTTCGGGCTTTCGAAACGAGCGATGTTCCCGCAGGAGTCATAGGTCACATCGCAGAGGGCGAGCGCGGCGTCGAGATTCGCTAGCCGCCAGATCTGACCCCAAGGGGTCACGGGCGTTCCCACCGGTATCCTCCCCGTCGTGCAAACACCGCTGTTCATCTTTGCGATTCTCGGTGCCGGCCTCGTCTTCGGCACGATTGCTCGCTTCATCCTCCCTGGCCGCCAACCCCTGTCGCTTGCGGAAACCACGATCATCGGCATGATCGGGGCTGCCGTCGGTGCGATGGGCGTCAACCTGATCGTGGGATCAGACGAATTCGATCGCATAGACCTCGGAACCATCGTCGGAGGCATCGCTGGGTCAGTACTTGTCCTTGGCATATTCACCTGGATTGCCGACCACTTTGGATTCCGCGTGCAGCCAAAGCTGACAACCTCACAACTCATCGAAGCTGGCGAGTCCTCCACCGTTGAGTTCAAGTCGTCGGCACGGTGGAACGTTCACACGCAGGCCAAGGACGATCGGATTGAACTGGTCATTGCCAAGACGATCGCCGGATTTCTCAACGCGGAAGGTGGCACGCTTGTGATCGGCGTGGACGACGACGGCAAGGCGCTCGGCCTCGACAACGACCTCGCCTTGATGAAGGCACCAGACAATGACCGATATGAGCTGTGGCTGATTGATCACCTACAAAAGACAATTGGTAAGCCGGCGCTCGCATTCGTCTCGGTCCACTTCGACAAATATGCCGGTGAAGATGTTGTCCTCGTCGATGCCGCTCCGAGCGACTTCCCTGTCTACCTCGACGAGAAGAAGGGCGGCCGTACTGCCGACTTCTACGTACGTATGGGAAACTCAACCAGAAGACTGTTGACTGATGAATTTGCCGACTACCAGCGATCGAGGTGGAAATGACTGAGCCGGCCGCATATCCCGTGGACTTCCAGGTCCCCGTGGATGACGAGTACCGCTCCAGGGGGCTAGCCGCACTCGGCCTGATCCTGTTCGCAAAGGCGCTGCTGCTGATCCCGCATCTGCTGCTTCTGATGCTCTACGCCTTTGCCGTCCAGGTGATCGTCTGGATCGGCTACTGGTACATCCTCTTCCAAGGCGGCAAGCCGTTCTGGGTGGAAAACTTCGAACTCATCTTTCTTGAGTGGACAAGCCGCGTCTTTGCCTGGTTCACCAGCACTACGGACGTGTACCCCACGTACGGAACAGACGAGAACCACCCTGCCCAGGTGTACGTTGTTGAAGCGCCAGAGCCGCAGAACAAGTGGCTTGCACTCGCAGGCATCCTGCTGATCCGGACGTTGCTCGCTGTCCCGCACCTGTTCATCCTGCTCTGGCTCACAGTCGGAACGCTGTTTGCTGCATGGTTTGGATACCTGATGATCCTGATCAATGGTCGGCTGCCGTTGTCTCTGCACTGGTACTTCGTCGGCTTCCATCGGTGGTGGGCCAGGACCTGGGCGTGGATCGCTGCGCTCACCGACGAGTATCCGCCCTTCCATCTCCACAAGTAGACCGGGTCTCTCAGATGCAACACACGACCTAGCCTGTGACGCAATGACCCGTGAGATTCTCCCCCAATCGGACGTCATCGACGTTGAGTTCGATGGACACGTCGCAACCGTCTGGCTCGACCGACCAGAGTCACTGAATGCCTTCGCACCGGGCTTCTGGGAGGACCTCCCAAAGATCATGGATGCTCTCTCAGAAGACAGTGAGACACGTGCCGTCGTCATCGCTGCACGCGGTCGAGCGTTCACGGCGGGTATCGATCTCAAGGCCTTTGGACCATCGTTCATATCAGGTGGTGCAGATCCACAGGGCGATTCGCAACCGACCTCCGATGTCGCAAAACGCCTTGCGCTGTTCAACTCGATCAAACGGCTTCAGCGAACCTTCACATCAATCGCTTCTTGCGCCAAACCAGTGATCGCGGCTATCCATGGGCCATGTATCGGGGCCGGAGTTGATCTCATCACTGCGTGCGATATTCGCTACGCCTCAGCCGATGCGGTGTTCTCGATTCGCGAAACGAAGATCGCGATGGTTGCCGACGTCGGGACACTCCAGAGATTGCCGAACATCGTCGATCCAGGCCGCGTTGCAGAACTCGTCTACACAGGCAAGGACTTCGGCGCTCAGGAAGCCTTCGAGATGGGTCTTGTGAGCAAGGTGGCCGACGACCCAGCCGGGGTGCAGGAAGCTGCAGCGGCGCTCGCCGCTGAGATCGCAGCGAACTCCCCACTTGCCGTGCAGGGTGCCAAGGCCGTTCTGTCTGCAGGCGAGGGACGCACCGTTGCCGAGAACCTCGACTACATGGCACTGTGGAACTCGTCGTTCATCACATCAAACGACTTCATCGAGGCCACGATGGCGTTCCTCGAAAAGCGGGATCCGAAGTTCACGGGCGAGTAGCCAATACCAACTCGGACTATTCCACAGACGTGGCAGGAGGTACTATCGCTGCATGCTTCGGACACCCCGCAACCACCGCAGCGACCTGTTCGCCTCTCCGTAGACGCTCCGTTCTACGCGTCATCCCAAACCACCACACAGAACGGAGAAACTCGTGACACAAGTACAGGACAGGTTCCACAACGTAATTGCACCCGTAATCGCTGCCGACAGCGACCATCAGATGATCGAGGGCAAGGGAAGTTGGCTCACAGCCGCCGACGGAAAGCAGTACCTCGACTTTGCCTGCGGGATTGCAACGACCAACCTCGGCCACAGACCGGACGCGGTTGTGGCTGCCGCTCAAGCACAGTTGAACAAGGTCTGGCATGCCGGCGGATCGTTTATGTACGCAAGCCTCGTCGAGGCCGCCGAAGCGATCCTCGACGTGGCGCCTGACACGATTGACAAGATGCTGTTCCTGAACTCCGGGGCGGAGGCAGTTGAAGCCTCGGTGAAGCTCGCTCGAAAGACGACCGGACGCCAGGGAGTCATCACCTTCCGTGGGGGCTTCCACGGTCGAACCATGGGTTCGGTTACCTACACGACCTCGAAAGCGAAGTATCGGCAGGGCTACATGCCACTCGTTCCTTCGACCTTCGTCGTCCCGTATCCCCATCCGTTCGGATGGGGAGTATCCCAGGAAGAAGCGAATGCACACGCTCTGCGTGAACTCGAGATGCTGTTCAAGTACGAGGTCACCCCGACAGAAGTGGCCGCCTTCCTGATCGAGCCGATGCAAGGAGAAGGCGGGTACTACCCAGCAAGTAGGGAGTTCATTCATGCGATCAGAGCGATTGCAGATGAGCACGGAATACTGCTGATCATGGACGAAGTCCAGACCGGGTTCGGACGCACGGGCGACTGGTTCACTAGCCAGGTCTACGACGTCCGACCCGACGTCCTCGTGCTCGGCAAAGCCATCGCCAACGGATTGCCGCTGTCCGGGGTGGCAGCCAATGAGAAGCTTCTTGACCAGTGGACACCTGGCTCACACGGAACGACCTTTGGTGGCAACCCTGTGTCGTGTGCAGCATCAGCGGCGACCGTTGCTGAGCTTCGGAAGGTCGTCCCAGGTGTGCCTGCGTTGAGCGAGCATGCCTTCGCCAGATGGAATGCTCTCAAGGACCGTCACGCCACGATCGGTGATGTGCGGGGACTTGGACTGATGATCGGGATCGAACTTGTCGATGGAGGCAACACTCCGAACCCTGCGGCGTGGGATGCAATCAACAACCATGCGTTGGATGCGGGTCTGTTGATCCTGAATTGCGGACCTGATGGGAACGTCATTCGCTTCATTCCACCCCTCAACGTGACAACCGAGGAGTTGGATCAAGGCATCGACATTCTCGCCGAAGGAATCGCTGCTTACGAGTCCTGAGGGGTTACATCGGTGCGCCGCTCCGAGCGATGCTTCGACTCCATCAACAACACAGAAGAGCCCCGGCGGAACCGGGGCTCTTCTTCATGGTTGTGCAATCCGTGTGAGCGGGTTATTCCTCGCTCGTCAGGACACCGCGCAGACGCGGGTAGCGCACTGGCCGATGAGTGTGACAAAACTCTGCACGGTTGTACCGCGAGAGTTGGGTCGTGCACTCACCGTGAGCGCACTGCCGATCCTCGTCGTACGTCTTCGGACGACGAGACCGACCCTTGGGCCGCGAAGCCTTGAGGATGTCAGACATGTACGTATGTACCTTTCTTCCGTACTTCAGTAAGGAACCGTCCTTATGGGCAAAAATGCCCGCGCGGACGGCACCGAAAGATCTCGGGAGCCGAGAGTCTACTTACCACTACCGGGAACGTGCAAAACCAACTCAGGAGGGACGATCGTCGCGATCAGCTGACGCAGGATCACGGCGACCTCGCGCGACGACTGCGAGCAGGCCAGCGATCATCGCAACCCACGCAAGGACGTCCCCAAATCGCACCCATAGGGTCGGAACATCGGCGTTGAACTGGAGCGTTCCATAGAGCACCTGCTCTTCGAGTTGCTCGGTCGAGCGCCCACGATCGCCGTTCGCCTGGAGGAAGGTTGACTTCCCCGTGATCGACGCATATGCCGTGTCCAGGCCAGCGGCTGACGCATTGACTCTGACCATCGCAATCGCCTGATCGGTCGCAGGCGATTTGCCGTACGTGGAAGTGTTGGTTGTCACCGTCATCAGTTCAGCCCCAGCACGTGCGGTCGAACGCATGGACCTCGCAAAGGACCCCTCAAATGAGATCAGACTGCCAAGCACCCCCTGCTCGGTGGTGAACACAATCGGCTCGGTTCCCCGCACCATGTCACGAGGCACTCGGTCGAGCTGGGGCACGAAATCGAACAGACCCCGCAACGGCACGAACTCGCCAAACGGCACAGGGTGGCGCTTCAGGTACTCGCCAACCTTCACCCCCTGAGGGGAGTAGAGGATGTTCACGTTGTAGAACTGCTGGTCGCCCTCAAGCCTGGTGCCCGACACGAGAATGTAGGCATCGAGCCTTCGCGCCTGCTCAATGATTTCGTTCCGTACAGCATCGTTGTTCTCTGGTTCATATGGAGTTCCCGTCGAGTTCTCCGGCCAGATCACGTACTCGACCGAGCCCTCCGGAATCTCCTTCGTCAACTCGATGTGACGCTCATAGATCCGCTCGTTCTCGTTCTGACAACGCGTCTGGGGACACGGCGAACCTCCCTGCACAATGGCGGTGCGCCACACCTGCGCAGCAGGAGACGGGGAGAGGAATGCGCCTGCTATCACCAGCAGTGCGATGACGCTCGCCGAATCGACAACGGGTCGCCAGTCCTTCCTGTTCTCGATCACGAGCGTCAGCCCCGCTGCGAACGACACCACAAGCACCGTCCACCCAGCCGGACCAATCCACTGCACCGCGCCAATTGCTCCTGGAAGACCCGCTGCTGGATAGCCGATGTCGCCCCAAGGGAACCCGCCGAATGGGAAGCGCCCTCGAACCCATTCCAACGCCACCCATCCACCGACGGCAATCAACCACCAGCGCCAAGGAGGCCAGAGCCTGAAGACCCAAATCAGTACGACGTACGCCGCCGTGAAGGTCCCCATCAAGATCGAGAGTGGGAACCACGCAACAAACCCCAGGACCATGAGCCAGTTGAGCAGCAGGCCAAAGAAGGCTGCGCCCCACGCAAACCCGAGCACGGCCGCAACGGACAGCCGCTCGACGCGTCGTATCGCAAGAAACAGAGGAACGGGG
Source organism: Acidimicrobiia bacterium (assembly GCA_051011415.1). Classification (GTDB taxonomy): domain Bacteria; phylum Actinomycetota; class Acidimicrobiia; order Spongiisociales; family UBA5794; genus SZUA-442. The sequence goes on along the minus strand of JBPCTY010000047.1, from coordinate 56,201 downwards.
GCAATGAATGCAAGCGGAGCAATCCCCAGCGGAGGAAACGATGCCCACATGAGGACGGCACTCAGCGCAACCAGGAGAACGGGGACCATGGCCGAGAGGATAGAGACGGGCGTCGCAATCAGTTCTGAGTTCTCTGACGCCACCAGTCTGCGGTCTGTCTACTGTTTCATCATGGACGATCTTCACGTTGCGATAGCAGCAGCAAAAGCAGGCGGAGAAGTCGTGGCGAAGTACTTCGGCTCGCCACCTGATCCCGAGTACAAGGGCAAGTTCGACCCGGTGACGGCAGTCGACCATGCGTCGGAGGAGGAGATCATCTCCCTTCTTCGCATCCATCGACCAGACGATGCGATCCTGGCTGAGGAGAGCGGTGGCGATGTGGCAGATGGAAGGCTCTGGATCGTCGATCCCCTCGACGGAACGGTGAACTTCGTCCACTCGATTCCACAGGTCTCCATTTCAATTGCGCTTTATGAGGGAGGCATCGCCAAGGTCGCCGCGGTGTACGACCCACTTAGAGATGAGCTGTTTACAGCTGTCGAGGGCGAGGGCACGCGTCTCAATGGCCATGTCGTCAGCGTCTCAACCGAGGAGGAACTCGAACGGTGCGTAGTCGCAACCGGGTTTCCATACGACCACGACGAGAAAGCCGATGAACTCGCCGTTGTCGTGAGGGAGATGTTGAGAGAAGTGAACGGACTCAGACGCTTTGGGTCGGCCGCTCTCGATCTTGCGTGGGTTGCCGCCGGCCGGTTCGATGGCTATTGGGAGCTTGGCATCGCTCCATGGGACGGGGCGGCTGGACTTCTTCTTGTGCGGGAAGCCGGCGGCATTGTGACCGATCCGATAGGCCGGGATTCGACCCCATTCATGGGACTGGTCGTGGCATCAAACGGCCACATCCATCAAGACTTCCGGACCGTTGTTGAGTCGTACATGCCGCTCGGTTTGATTGAACCGTGAAGGTCGTATCCGCACAATCAGTCGTAACGGGCGCAGGACGAGCGGGCTCAGCGATCCTTATCGACGGTGCCCGCGTTGCTGCAATTGGTGAGCGTGATGATCTGCTTGCTTCCGGAAGATCTGAAGAGCAGTTCCCAGGAGCCACGATCGTCCCTGGCTTCAGGGACGCCCATATTCATGCCGCTCCGTATGCATCACTTCTTGCTGGCTGCTCCCTCAAGAATGCAACGTCGATCGACGACATGATCGAACGTATTGCGGCCTTCGCTGACACGATTGACCCAGAGTCCCCTGTCGTAGCAACCCGCCTCGACGATGAGCACCTTCAAGAGGGTCGTCTGCCCGGTCGAGCCGATCTCGACCGCGCAGTGCCTGACCGACCTCTGGTGATCTACCGGTACTGCGGTCACATCGCTGTCGCCAACAGTTTTGCGCTGGACCAGTCCGGTATATCTGCTGCCACGGACGACCCCGACGGTGGGTCGATCGACCGTGACCAGGCGGGAAGGCCGACAGGTGTCCTCAGGGAAACCGCTGCGAGCCTCATCTCCCCAGCACTCGCCCGCGGCCAAGGACTCCAACCGGCGCAGTTGATTGCGGGCCTTCATCGATTGGCTGGTCTCGGTATCACGTCGATCGGAGCGATGATGGGCTACGGGGAGCAGCCCTCCGAGCAGCTGGAGGCAGAGCTAGAGCTTTGGAGATCCGTCGCAAGCGAACTACCCATCAACGTGTTCGGGATCGCCATCACCGACGACCCTCGCATGCTCGAACACGCGGCCGACGTGCTCACGACGTCCGGCCCCCGTCTTCGTTGGCACGGGGTGAAACGATTTGCGGATGGGAGTCTCGGTGGTCACACAGCGGCAATGCACTCAGCGTTCGCAGACGATTCTGGAGTGGGTACGTATCGCCTCACAGCCGCGGACGCCGCTATCGCTCAGCACTCGATCGACCTTGGAGGATCGGTGTGCATCCATGCCATCGGGGACCGGGCCGTCGATGGAGTGCTTGATGTCTTCGAGACACTCATCGCCGCAGGAGCCGATCCGGACCGACTCCGAATGGAACATGCCTCGATCCTGAGTCCCGAGCAGATCGTCCGGTTCGCACAATCGGGTACCACCGCTTGTGTCCAGCCGGCCTTTCTCGCATCGGAGTCTGATTGGCTGTTCAAACGGGTCGGAGAGTCCCGCAGGGGGTGGGTGTACCCATTCAGATCGATGACAGACGCCGGCATTCCGCTGGCTGGTTCGTCGGACAGCCCGGTAGAGCCGCCCCACCCGCTCTGGGGCATGGCTGCTGCCATCGATCGATATGGCATCTTGCCGGACGAGGCACTTGCGCCGTTGGACTCACTCGCCCTCTTTACACAAGGTGCAGCTCGATCGTTGCATGAGCCGACTCCGCTTCACATTGGATCACCGGCCGACTTTGTGGTCCTCGACACAGATCCATCCGTGGCGGACGCTCAAGCAATCCACGACGCACAAGTGCTCGCGACCTATGTGGACGGCGAGCCGATCACGCTCGACAGGAATGCACCAGCCTGGGTCGACTGAACTCAGCGAAGGTGACCCGTAGAGCTCCAGCAGTCGGTGCAATACGCACCCCACTCGTCGTAACGAGGATCGTGTGTGAGCGCGTCTCCGCATTGCGTGCACTGGGCTCGAACGAAGTCATCGGCCACGCGAAGGTGCGGGCCATCGTGAGACAGCAGATCCGCGATCAGAATGGTGTTCGAGCGACCAGAAGGCATGGCGCAAAGGTACCTGCGCACACCGGGTACTCGAGGCTGAGTTCTAGGCCTGTTCCGGTACTGGCCCGAGCACTTCAGTCACAGCAACCAGGACTTCTCCTGGTTCGGCGTGTCGACCGGTCTCCTTCTTCGAGTAAACGAGAGTGTCGCCTACCAGAACTTCAAACACACCACCGCGGGACGGGATGAGAGTCACACCGTCGATGTGGTGCTCGTACTTGCCAAGAACTTCCTGAACCGTGCTCACGGCACGGTCGGTATAGCCTCAGGCTGCGCAGTATTCGAGTGAGATTTGCATAGTGCCAACGTAGTACGGAGCAGGTGCTACATCCGGCCTCGACATCATCTTCTAGCTGAGAACAGCACCCGTCTCGGCAGAGCCGACAAGTTTCGCGTACTTCGCAAGAGCACCGGTTGTGTACCTCGGTGCGGCAGGCTCGAACGCCTCACGACGATCGGCTAGATCTGCGTCGCTTATCAGAAGATCAAGCGATCGATTCGGAATGTCAACCCTGATGAGATCGCCCGTCGCCACAAGTCCCATCGGGCCGCCATGAGCAGCTTCAGGTGCAACATGCCCGATACATAGACCGGTCGTTCCGCCGGAGAATCGGCCATCGGTAATAAGGAGCACGTCCTTGCCAAGGCCTGCACCCTTGATGGCAGCAGTGATTGCAAGCATCTCGCGCATTCCAGGACCACCCATCGGCCCTTCGTAGCGAATCACCACGACGTCACCCTTCTCAAGCTCGTGGTTCCACAGCGCCTCGAGCGCATGCTGCTCGTCGTCGAAAACCTTCGCCCTTCCTTCGAACACATCGAGCTCAATCCCCGCGATCTTTACGACCGCCCCTTCAGGAGCGAGAGAGCCCCGCAGCACAGCGATTCCTCCCTCCGACGCGAGCGGAGCCTCGATTGGCAGGAGCACGTCCTGCTCAGCGGGGACCGCCACCTCAACAAGGTTCTCTGCCATCGTTCGACCGGTGACGGTCATGGTGTCGCCGTGAAGGAATCCGCCGTCGAGTAGCGCCTTGAGAACCACGGGTACGCCACCGATGCGATCGAGATCGACCATGTGATATCGACCAAACGGCTTCATATCTCCAATGTGTGGGGTGCGTCGAGAAATCCGGTCGAAGTCTTCAAGCGTCAGCTCAACACCTGCTTCGTGCGCAATTGCCATCAGGTGAAGCACAGAATTTGTCGAGCCTCCAAGCGCCATGACCACGGTGATCGCGTTCTCGAACGCTTTGCGAGTCATGATGTCTCTCGGTCGGATATCCGCCTCGAGAAGCGCTACGACCGCCTCACCCGACTGCCTTGCGTAATCGTCGAGCCTCGCATCGACCGCAGGTACAGATGCCGACCCGGGAAGGGACATTCCTATTGCTTCACCAACTGACGCCATCGTGTTTGCCGTGAACATGCCGGCACATGAGCCGGCGCCAGGGCATGCGTTCTGCTCTATCGCAAGCAGACGATCATCATCGATCTTTCCCTCGGAGTGTGCACCGATTCCTTCAAAGACATCCACGATCGAGATGTCCTTGCCATCGATGCGGCCTGGAAGACTCGACCCCCCATACAGAAACACTGACGGGAGGTTGTGCCTCGCCGCCGCCATCAGCATGCCAGGGAGGGACTTGTCGCAACCGGCGATTGAGACCATTGCGTCGAAGCGTTCGGCATGCATGACAAGCTCTACGGAATCAGCGATGACCTCACGGGAAACCAGCGAGGCACGCATGCCTTCATGACCCATCGAAATGCCATCAGATACCGCGATGGTTGCAAACTCGAGACCGACCGCACCAGCTTCGCGGACGCCGATTTTTGCGAAACCTGCCAGCTTCGGGCCTGTCACATTGCACGGGGTCACTTCGTTGCCAGCTGATACGACGCCAACCTGCGAACGACCGAAATCATCCTCGCCAAGGCCAACTGCTCTGAGCATCGCCCTGGCTCCGGCTCTCGCCGGCCCAATGGTTACGTCTTGAGAATGGATCTTTCGAGACATAGTGTGATCGTACAGTGCGTCTTGACCACAGTTTCAGCTGGCTCGTGCGTGTCTGTCGCTGCAGAAGCCGCCAATGCAGTTCGCTATCAGGGGTCAGTCTCTAACCTCCAGAGCCCATGTCCCGTGTTACCGAGACGTTTCCAGAGATCCCGCGTGTAGAGACGCCGCAACCCGGCGAGCCGCGTCCAAAGAAACGGTGGAGCTTCTTCCAGAAGTTTGTCCTGTTCCTTCTGTTCGTCGCGGTCGCCGGCGTCTTCGCCGGCTACGGATACCTCCAGTACACAGAGGGCAAGATCGAGCGAATCGCTTCTGATGACTTGACCTCACTCGAGACGGCAGTTGCTTCAGGCGAGCCCGTGAACTTCCTGCTTGTCGGGGTCGACGATCGGTCGACGCTGCCAGACGAATGGGACGACAAGTTCGGAGAGTTCGCTGGCCGCCGCACCGACGTGATCATGCTTGCCCACCTGGTCCCCGGTCAGTCGATCCAGATGCTCAGCATTCCTCGAGACTGGCAAGCGAACATCCCGGGCCACGGCACGAATCGCATCAACGCGGCATACGTCGTTGGCGGGCCCGACCTGCTCGTGCAGACCGTTCAGTCGGAAGTCGGCATTCCGATCAACCACTACATGGAGATCGATTTCGCAGGGGTTGGAGCAGTCGTGGACTCTCTGGGTGGTGTGACGATCGACTTCACCTACCCAGGACGGGACACCACGTCCGGCTTCCAAGCGGATGCCGGGCGACAGACTCTCAACGGAGAACAGGCCGTTGCCTACGCACGTTCACGCAAGTATCAGGAGCTGCGAAACGGGCAGTGGGAGTCCGCCGGAGGGGGCGACATCTCTAGAACTGGTCGTCAGCAGCAGCTTCTCATCGCACTGTTCGATCAGGTCACCAGCCCGTCGAGTGCTTTCAACCTCGCTGGATTCCTGCCGACGTTTGCCGATCAGATCACCGCAGACGAGGGACTGACCCTCGGCCGAATGGCTGATCTGGGACGCGATGCCCTCACCCTCCGATCCGGCAATATCGACTCAGCGACAGTGCCGGTGCGGAATCACAAGGGCAGCGACGGACGAGCCTATGTCGTGCCAACGGATGAGGCCCAGGCATTCATCGATGCCTTCCGGAACGGTCAACCGTTCCCTGGCTGACCTAGGACGCGATGACCGACATCGCATCGATGAAGGTGTCGATCTCGGCCTCGGAGTTGTAGGCGTGCACCGATGCACGGACCGCACTGTCCAGTCCGCGTTCGTGCATGTCAATCGGAGCAGACCTGCTGGTGGTCACGGACACATTGATCTTTCGCTCCGATAGCAATTCCTGAACTTCGATACTCGGCCGGCCATCCACAGAAAAGGTGACGATCCCGCTCTTCGTGGAACCGATGTCGTGGAGTACCAATCCCTCGAGGTCGGCCAGAAGGTCACGCAGGGACGCTGCCAACGCCGAAATCCGAGCCCAAATGCTCTCGATGCCGATGCTCATCGCATAGTCCGCAGCTGCGCCCATCCCGAGCACGTTGGCGTAGTTCTTCTCCCATGTCTCAAAGCGTCGAGCATCCGGCTTCAAGACATAGGAATCTGGCCTGATGATCAGGGCGCTGAACTCCTCAACGAACGGTGGAGACAGCATGTCGAGGAATCCGGTACGGACATAAAGGAATCCCTCGCCACGGGGACCCCGCAGATACTTCCGTGATGTCGCAGCCAGCATGTCGCAACCGATCTCCTCAACATCGACGGGCAGATGACCCACGGACTGACACGCATCGAGCAGAAACGGCACACCGTGGTCCTTCGCAACGCTGCCCACTGCCACAGCAGGGTTCACGACGCTGGTATTCGTGGGAATGTGATTGAGGGTGATGAGCTTTGTTGAACCGTCAATCATCGAGTCGAGTGCATCAATATCAATCTCCCCGTCGCTCGTGCCGGGAACGACGTCAACCACAATGCCTCGGGTGTCGCGGAGATGCAGGTAGGCCGCCCAGTTCGACACGTACTCGGTCGTTGTCGTGAGGATCCGGTCGCCCTCGCCAAGTCCCATTCCGTAGAACGCCATATCCCACGCACGGGTTGCGTTGTCGGAGAGAGCGATCTCATTCGAATGACCGTTGATCAGCGTGGCGAGCGAGCCGTAGACAGAGTCGATCTCGTTCTCAAACTTGGCGTGTGCCTCATAGCCGCCGTTGAGCACCTCGTACTCGAGATAGCCAAGGATCATGTCAACCACGGGCGAAGGCATCAATGCGGACCCGGCATTGTTGAGGTGGACAACGTGCTCAACACCTGGAGTTTCCGCTCTGAGGCGAGTGATATCGATCATGGAATCTGCCTTCCCTCCATTCCTCCGGCAACAGTCACGACCTGACCTGTCTGATGAGCGCTTACGACATCCGAAGCGAGCACGACGACCTGTCGTGCAACATCGTCGGGCGTTGCAAGCTGCTTTCGCGACATCGTTGATGTTGCCTTGGCCACATGCGTTTCGTCGACTCCGGCTGCCTCTCGCTTTGGCGTCACTGTCCACCCCGGAGCAACGGCGTTGACACGAACACCGTCACCGATGCGGGCGGCCTCGTTCTTGAGTGAATTGAGGAACCCGTAGGACAGCGCAGCTTTGGCAGCTGCGTAGTCCGCATGACCAGCCTCACCGAAGTGGCCAGCCGTGGAAGAGGTGAAGATCAAGGCTCCATGCCCGGTGATCGCGGCTCTCCCGAGAAACGCTCTTGCGGTTGTGTAGGCAACGGTGAGGTTTCTGTCGATAACCGTCGCAAATCGATCGGGCTCGACCTCCCAGATCGGTTTGTCCTCGCTCGGATACCAACCGGCATTTGCCGCGCACACATCGAGACCACCGAAGTGCCCGACGACGGCGTTGACCATCGCAACCGCTTCGGCGGCGTCAGTGAGGTCAGCAGCGAAAGCTGCACCACCGATCTCGTCAGCGAGGCGCTTGGCTGCGTCATCACTGGAGTGGTAGTGGACGGCGACCCGGGCCCCCTCGTTTGCGAATGCCCGGCAGATGGCCGCACCGATGCCACCTGCTCCGCCGGTGACGAGAACCACTTTGTCTGCAAGCTGAAGATCCACGACAAGGAGGCTAGGCGGATCAGATAACGTCGGCTTTCACACGATTGGGAGGGAATGTTGCAGCTGCCAGAAGAAGTGAAGTCTGCACTCGACGACAAGGTGTTCGTGCACATGGCGACCGTGATGCCCGACGGATCACCCCAGGTTTCGGTGATCTGGATCGGACGCGACGGAGACTCGCTGCTCTTCTCTACTGCGGAGGGCAGGATCAAGACAGCAAACATTCGCAGGGATCCCAGAGTCGGCCTCTCGTTCACCACAATCGGCGACGACTATCGCAATTACGTGCTCAGAGGCGCCGTGACCACATTCGAGGCGGATGGGAGATGGCTGATCGACGATCTCGCCCGTAAGTACACCGACCGCACCGAGTATCCGTTGCCAGACGACCAGATTCGAGTCAACGGAGTCATCGAGATACACAAGATCGGCGTCAACCCCTGACCGGGATCACACACGTACAGCGCTAGAACTCTCGGTCTTCGTCGTCCCTGGCTTCCCGTGCACGCTGAGCTGCCGCCGCCTCGCGACGTACATCAGCCTGACGCTCTCGATCCTCAGACCGAGCCGCCGCTTCGGATTGCTCATCGACGAAGTGGAGATAGGCCTTCCACCTGTCCTCGGAAACCTCCCCGCTCTCGATCGCGGCGCGAACAGCGCAGCCTGGTTCCGACTTGTGGGCACAGTCGCGGAAACGGCACTGCGTCGAGAGGTCTTCGACGTCCTCGAACGCCGACTCGAGCCCGCCACCGTCTGCGGAGAGACCAAGCGCCCTGATGCCGGGATTGTCGATGACAAGCCCACCCCCGGGAAGACGATGGAGTTCTCGGTGCGTTGTCGTATGGCGCCCTTTTGCGTCGCCCTCACGGACTTCGCCGATCCACGCAACCTCGTCTTCCATCAATGCGTTCACGAGGGAAGACTTTCCTGCTCCTGATTCCCCGATGAAAGTTGCCGTCCTGCCAGCCAGATGCTCGACGATCACGTCGAGTCCCTGACCAGTTCGCACTGACGCGCTGAGGACCTCAATGCCAGGGAGCCAAGATGCGATCGTGCTGTGGATCTGGTCAACGTCACCTGCAACGTCGCTCTTTGAGATGACGACGACCGGAGTGGCATCGATGTCACCGGCGAATGCTGCGAACCGCATCACCTTTCGCTGCCGTAGAGGACGGTCGGCACCGAATACGACGAAGACCAAATCGAGGTTTGCGCCGATGACCTGTGTCCCGTACTCAGCATTGTCACGCTCAAGGGCGTTCTCCCTCGGAAGAACTGCTGAAACAGTCTCGTTGGTGATCAGCACCCAATCGCCAACCGCAAGGTTCATTTTCTTGGGGAATGTGACCTGGCCGACCGCATCAGGTGTTGCGACGAGCACCTTCACTGCGTCGTGACGAACCACCCTTGCCGGCTGGCCGAAGACACGTGACGCTGCGCGTTTGGTTTCCCACGCATCGCTCCAGCCGAGTTCATAGAGCTTCGGGTCTGTCAAGTGGCGCTATCCATGCGAAGACGAGCGTACCGAATCAACCCAGAGCACGATCAAGATCGGACAGCAGGTCGTCGGCGTGCTCGATGCCGACACTGAGGCGAACCAGGTCCTCCGGCACCTCGAGGTCTGTTCCTTCGACTGAGAGATGTGTCATGGCTGCTGGCACCTCGATGAGCGACTCGACACCGCCAAGGCTCTCGGCGAGAAAGAAGAGCCTCGTCCGCGTCACCATCTCGTTCGCTGCTGCCAAGCCACCAATCGGACGGAACGACACCATGCCCCCGAATCCCGACATCTGCCGCGAAGCCACCGCATGTCCGGCGTCGGACGGCAACCCTGGGTACCAGACCTCGGCAACCCTTGGGTCATCGTCCAGGAAGTTGGCAACAAGCGTCGCGTTTGCAACGTGTCGATCCATCCGGACCCCGAGTGTCTTTATGCCACGCAGCACGAGGTAGCAATCGAACGGCCCAGGCACAGGGCCCGTCGCATTCTGGAGATAGCGGAGCCGTTCATGAAGATCTCCGTCGTTGGTGACAATCGCTCCCCCGACGGTGTCCGAGTGACCTCCGAGGTACTTGGTTGAGGAGTGCACCACCATGTGTGCTCCCTGGGCGAGGGGCTGCTGGAGGTATGGCGTTGCAAACGTGTTGTCGACAACAACCCAGGCACCAACGCCGGACGCAGCAGCGACGACGATGTCGACGTCCACGACACGAAGCAGCGGGTTCGTTGGCGTCTCAACCCACACCACCTTTGTCGAGGGCCGAACCGCCGATGCCAGCGCCGCTGCATCGGTCATGTCCACTGCTGACCACTCGATGCCGTGTTCTGCCATGACACGTGCAACCAGCCTGAAGGTTCCCCCGTATGCATCGTTGGGCAACAGGATGTGATCACCCGGTTTGAGCAAATAGCCGATTAGTGCAGTTGCAGCAAGGCCGGACGAGGTTGCCACACAACCGCCCTCATCGGCCTCCCCCACACCCTCGAGAGCGGCGATCTGGGTCTGGAGGGCGGTACGAGTTGGATTGTCGGTGCGCGAGTACTCGTACCCCGTGTGCTCGCCCGGTGCTGTTTGCACATAGGTGGACGTTGCATAGATGGGCACGACAGCCGCACCGGTCGTCGGCTCAGGCTCCTGCCCGGCATGTATCGCAAGGGTCTCAAAACGATCTTCGGTCATGCGAGGACGATACTCGTCAGTCGCTGGGCAAGGCCACGAAGTATGGGTGTCATTCGACCACCGTCCAACGTTGTGCAGATAACCTGAGCGCATGATCCACGACAACATCGTTGAGGCGATCGGCGGCACACCGCTGGTCCGGCTCTCAAGACTCCACCCCCCGGGGAACCTCGTTGGCAAGATTGAGTACATGAACCCAGGTGGCTCCATCAAGGACCGCATCGGGCTCGGCATGATCGAACGTGCCGAAGAGAACGGCTGGATCCAGCCAGGGGACACGATTGTTGAGCCAACCAGTGGCAACACAGGGGTCGGTCTTGCCATGATCGCCGCCATTCGCGGATACAACCTCATCTGCGTGATGCAGGACAAGCAGTCCAAGGAGAAGCAGGATCTGCTGCGCGCGTACGGCGCGCAGGTGGTGCTCTGCCCCACGGATGTGCAGCCAGAGGACCCCCGCTCGTACTACTCCGTCGCAAACGAGCTCGCATCGAAGCCCGGGCACTACAGACCCGACCAGTACTCCAATCCGGCGAACCCACAAGCGCACGTAGACACAACCGGACCTGAGATCTGGCAACAGACAGATGGTCAGATCGACATCTTCGTTGCGGGTGTCGGCACCGGTGGCACCATCTCTGGGAATGCCCGGTACCTCAAGACCATGAACCCAGACCTCGTTGTCGTCGGAGTCGACCCTGAAGGGTCCATCTACACGGCGGCCACCGACGACGACGTCACCACCTACATGATCGAAGGAGTCGGCGAGGACTTCTGGCCTTCCACCTATGACCCTGATCTCACCGATCGATACGAGATGGTGAATGACGCAGAAGCGTTCGACATGACCCGAAGGCTTGCCGTTGAAGAGGGCATCCTCGTTGGCGGCTCATGTGGCATGGCGGTGGCTGGAGCCATCCGGGTCGCTACGGAATCTCCCGACAATCTCGTCGTCGTGATCCTTCCCGACTCTGGCCGCTCCTACTTGTCGAAGGTGTTCAACGACGAGTGGATGGCAGCCAACGGATTCACGACCTGACCTGACTCAGACAGTTTGCTCCGATTCTGTGGACGCAAACAGGTGTTTTCGACCGGCGATGAGCCCAATGATCACGGCGAGCAGTGCGACGTAGGACAGCAGGCCTGAGATGCTGCGACCTTCGGACTGCGTGAAGCTCGAGAAGTCCCACAGCGCATGCATCACCATGGGGACCACAATCAATCCGGTTGTCCTTCTCGCGATGTACATCCCCGAGCCAATGGCAAAAGTGACGACTACCTGCTGGAGGGTGGCACCAAGACCCTGGCCGAGCAGGAAGTTGATGCTGTGAAGCAACCCGAACAACACCGATGTCCACAGCCACACATATCCCTCTGATACAGAACCTCTGAACCCGACGATGGCGAGCCCGCGATACATCAGTTCTTCGTTGAATCCGACCAGCAGCGATCCGATGCCGATCCACAACAAGAGCTCGGAATCAAGCTCTCCGAGGTTGCCGTAGTCGATGCCGACGAGAAGGGTGAGCACCATCACAATCGGAATCGCGATCAGCCACCCATGCACGCGAGACCGCTCACGCAGCGCCGGCTTCCACCAGCCGAGGAAGAAAGTGATGGCAACCAGTGCGATCGCACCAGCGGCGAGTGGGGTGACGAGCCCGGCCCGAACATTCTCTGCCGAATCTGTCACCGCGTCGTATTCGACGCCGGATGCGTAGAACACGCCTCCAAAGATGGCCATGTAGACCACGGCCAGCCCGACAGCCACGCCTGCATTTGGTTTGATGCGCATCACATTCCTTGTATTGCGGTGGGTTGCTCGACCATAACCGCGTTCTGAGTTGCTCAAACTGATCTGGCTTCTGCCGGAGAGACGCGTCTCGCCTGACCACTATCGTTTTGCGTCTATGACCACCACATTGATAGAGGGGCGCTCCCTCACGAAGACTTTTGGCGACTTCACCGCCGTAGATGGCATCGATTTCGAAGTCCACGAAGGCGAGTCGTTCGGCTTTCTCGGGCCGAGCGGTGCTGGCAAGACATCCACAATGCGGATGATCGGTGCGGTGAGTCCAGTGTCCTCAGGGTCGCTCACCGTGCTTGGGCTTGATCCAATGAAGGAAGGGCCGCGGCTCCGAAGTCGCCTTGGGGTTGTCCCACAAGAGAACAATCTCGACGAGGAACTAACCGTCTACGACAACCTCATGATGTACGGAAGGTATTTCGACCTTGATCGGTCGACGATCCGCGATCGTATCGACGACCTTCTTGAGTTCGTCCAACTTGAGGACAAGCGGGACCAGCGAATATCTGCACTGTCGGGAGGCATGAAGCGAAGGGTGATCATCGCCCGTGGACTCATCAACGAACCCGACCTCTACATTCTCGACGAGCCGACCACCGGGCTCGATCCACAGGCACGGCACGTGCTTTGGGATCGGCTCTATCGGTTGAAGCAACGTGGCGTCACCCTGATCATCACAACGCACTACATGGACGAAGCAGAACAGCTGTGCGACAGGCTCGTCGTGATGGACAAGGGACAAATCGTTGCAGAAGGCTCTCCGCAATCGCTCATCGAGACCTACACGCCCCGAGACGTCGTCGAGCTCAGATTTCCGATTGGAGTGCTTGAGACGATTACGGAACGGATCGAGGAACTCGCTGAGCGAACCGAGATCCTCGCAGACCGTGCGCTCGTTTACACAGACGATGCAGAGCACCTCATCGGAACCGTCGCCGAGGCCAACGATCTGCAGCCAGAAACGGTCCTCGCCAGACGATCGACCCTTGAGGATGTGTTTCTGAGACTCACCGGTCGGACCCTGGTCGAATAGATGGCCACCCCTCTTTCGGTTCGCGTCTTCGAGGCCGAGGCCCGGGTCTACCGACGCACATGGCGCGGGTCAGTCTTCTCCAGCTTTCTCAACCCGATTCTCTACCTGCTCGCCATGGGTGTTGGCCTCGGCACCCTCGTGGACGCCAACCTGCCAGAAGGACTCGAAGGGGTGTCATACCTGACATTCCTGGCACCGGGCCTGCTGGTCGGCACTGCGATGCAGACCGGAGCCGGCGAAGGCGCCTGGAAAGTCATGGGTGGCATCAAGTGGGCGCAGACCTGGCAGGCACGCACCGCTACCCCGATCGGCGTCAACGGACTGCTGTGGGGGCATCTGCTGTGGTCGGCGGCGAGGGTGTTGATGGTGTCCGTGATCTTCGCAATCGTGATGTCCATCTTCCGCGTTGCACCACTCCTTCAGTCCCTTCTGGCCGTCGGACCCGCACTGCTCGTCGGTATGGCCATGGCCTCGATCACGACAGCAATGACCGTGCGACTCGAAGACATGGCCGCGCTGCCCATGTACTTCCGATTCGTTGTGATCCCGATGTTCCTGTTTTCGGGAGCCTTCTTCCCGATCAGTCAGCTGCCTGATTGGCTGCAACCCGTTGCCCTGATCACTCCGATGTATCACGGTGTTGAACTCGCTAGAGCCATTGTCGTTGGCACTGACCCGGCCGTGACGCCATGGATCTCGCTCACGTACCTGACCGCGTTGATCATCATCCCTGCGTTCCTGTCGCTTCCCCCGATGCGGAAGAGGCTCACACCATGACCTCCCGAACACTCACCGCACGCGTCATTCCGCCGCTCCCGCGGCGATGGAGGGGCCGCTATCTCATCGAGCGGAACATCATGTCCACGAAGTCATTCTGGCCGGTGTTGCTTTCGGGATTCTTCGAGCCGGTCTTCTATCTGTTTGCCATTGGCGTCGGTATCGGGCAGCTCGCCGGCGAAGTCACCTTCCGTGGCATGCCAGTTTCGTACACAGCCTTCGTGGCTCCAGCGATGCTGGCTGCATCGGCAATGAACGGTGCAGTGTTCGAATCGACCAACATCTTCTTCAAGCTGAAGTACGGCAAGATCTACGACGGCGCCCTGGCCACGCCAGTTGAACCGAACGATGTTGCTTCGGGTGAAATCGGCTGGACACTCACCCGTGGTGCGGTGTACTCCCTCGCATTCCTTGTGGTGATGGCAGTCATGGGCCTCATCGAGTCGCCCCTTGGCATCCTTGCCTTTCCCGCGACGATTCTCATCGGGTTCGCATTCGGTGCCATCGCCACAGCCGGCACCACATGGATGCGCACGTGGCAGGATCTTGACCTGGTGACCTTCATCACTCTCCCGCTCTTCTTGTTCTCAGCAACCTTCTATCCATTGGACGTCTACCCACCGGTCATGCAGGTCATTGCATGGTTCTCGCCGCTCTACCACGGTGTCCAGCTGGTCCGTGGGCTCACTCTTGGCGTTCTTCATTGGACGATGATCATCAACATCGCCTACCTGCTGGCGATCGGGCTTGTTGGCTCCGTCATTACCTCGAGACGCATCGGCATGCTTCTCCGACCCTGACACTCACAATCTCGCCCCTACCCCCCTGGGGGTGGGGTATACTTCCGGCATGAAACCTGAACACAAGACCGCCGCACTCAATCGGCTCAAGACCGTTCGTGGACACATGGATGCGGTCATCCGCATGGTTGAGGAAGAGAAGTACTGCCCGGACATCATGAAGCAGGTGTCCGCACTCGAGGGATCGCTTGAAGGGGTCAACCGGATCCTCCTGCAAAACCACATCGAAACCTGCGTCGTCGAGCATGTCAAAGAAGGACGGTCAGAGCAGGTCGTCGACGAGCTCATGGAGACGATCCGCTACTCCCCCGCATCGAAGGGATCAGGATGACCCGAGTAACGCTCAACGTGCCAGACATCTCGTGTGCCCACTGCAAGAGCGCAATCGAAGGGGCCGTGGCTCCAATGGACGGTGTCGCCTCAGCTGAGGTGACGATCGACGCACGCGTCGTCGACATCACGTTCGACGAGTCAGCAGTCGAGCTCGAGGCGATCATCACGGCTATCGATGACCAGGGCTACGAAGTAGCACGCTGACGAGATGACCGACACCGTACGGTTCGACGTTGAGGGCATGACCTGTGCGTCCTGCGCTGTCCGGATCGAGCGGGTCCTCGGGAAGCAAGATGGTGTCGAGTCAGCAGTCGTCAACTTTGCAGGCCAACACGCGCGAGCAACGGTCACAGACGAAGCCGACCTTGAGTCCCTGCGAAACGCTGTCGCCCGGATCGGGTACGACATCGAAGAGATCGGTCCAGACGACGACAGGCGATCGATTACCGACCGACTGGATGCCGAGGCGAGGTATCAGCTTCGCAACGTCATAGGCGCAGCGGCTCTTTCGGTGCCAGTGATGGTTCTTGCCATGCTCGGGCCCGAGACCCTTTGGAACCCGTGGGCTCAGTTCGTCCTGACAACAATCGTTGTGTGGGTGTTCGGATGGCAGTTTCACAGGGCTGCGTGGAAGCAGGTGACGTCACGCTCGCTTGCAATGGACACCCTGATCTCGGTTGGAACCCTTGCCGCTTGGGGCTACTCAACTGTCGTTCTGTTTTCGGAAGGCGCTGAGTCGGTGATCAGTGCCGATCATCTCTCGAACGGCGGCGCCTATGTGTTCTTCGAGAGCGCGGCGATGATTGTGACCCTGATCCTGCTCGGGCGATATTTCGAGGCAAGGGCAAAGGGTGAGGCCTCCACAGCGATTGCAAAGCTTGCTGAGCTTGGCGCCAAACAAGCGAGGCTGCTTCGAGGCGGTGTCGAGACAATGGTTGATCCTCTCGATCTGGCACCCGGAGATACGGTCATCGTGCTGCCGGGGGAGAAGATTCCTGCAGATGGAACGATCGCGTCGGGTGCATCAGGCGTCGACGAGTCCATGCTCACCGGAGAAAGCGTTGCAGTGACAAAGCGTCCGGGCGATCAGGTGTTCGCGGCAACGGTCAATCAGCAAGGCAGGCTCGAAGTCGACGTTGAGTTCGTCGGGCCGAACACCGCCCTCAGTCAGATCATGCGCCTGGTCGAGGATGCGCAAGCGACAAAGGCTCCCGTGCAGAAACTCGCCGACCGGATCTCCGGCGTGTTCGTACCTGTCGTGCTCGGCATCGCGCTTGCCGTGTTCGTTGGCTGGATGCTCAGCGATGGAGATGTATCCAATGCCATGAGCAATGCGGTCGCAGTGCTGATCATTGCTTGTCCATGTGCGCTTGGCCTTGCCACACCGACTGCAATCATGGTCGGCTCGGGACGGGGGGCCGAGCTTGGGGTGCTCTTCAAGAACGCCGAGGTATTTGAACGCGCTACCGGTGTCGATACAGTCATTTTTGACAAGACGGGAACGCTCACCCGGGGTGCGATGACCCTCTCAGCCGTTGCGACGGACGAGAACCTCGACCGGTTCCTGGTGCTTGTCGGTTCACTCGAGACCGGGTCCGAGCATCCGATCGGGCGTGCCGTCGTTCTGGGCGCCGAGCAACGGGATCTCTCCCTGGTTTCGGTTAACGACTTCACTGCCGTGCAGGGACGAGGTGCGGTTGGCACCGTAGAGGAACACGTCGTTGCTGCCGGGACTGTGCATCTGTTCGACGAACTGGGCTGGGATGGTGTCGACGACATCAGGGAGCGGTTCGATGAAGTGGCCGCAGCGGGACACACCACCTTCTTTGCGGGTTGGGACGGCGAGGTTCGTGGAGTCATCAGCGTTGCGGATGCGGTTAGAGATTCGGCGGGCCCCGCTATCGCAGAGCTGCATGAGGACGGACTCTCAACCGTGATGCTGACAGGAGACGCAGCCACAACCGCCGTTCCCATCGGCGATGAGGTCGGTATCGAATCTGTCATCGCTGAGGTTCTTCCAGCTCAGAAGGCCAACACAATTGAACAGCTCCAAAGCGAAGGCAAGGTCGTCGCTTTCGTTGGAGACGGAATCAACGATGCCCCGGCATTGACTGTTGCGGATCTCGGGATGGCAGTCGGGTCGGGCACAGATGTCGCCATCGAGGCCGGGGATGTCGTGCTGATGTCTGGAGATCCATCGACAGCGGTTGTCGCTATCCGGTTGGCAAGGAAGACGCTGCACATCATCCGTCAGAATCTGTTCTGGGCTTTTGCCTACAACACCGCAGCAATCCCGCTCGCCGCTCTCGGCTTCCTCAATCCAATGATCGCTGCCGCCGCAATGGCGTTCTCATCCGTCAGCGTGGTTGCGAACTCCCTTCGGCTGCGACGGTTTCGATAGCATCTCGTCCATGGAACCAGAAGACGACCGACCACAGCCGGACAAGAAGGCCGTCGGCGCAGGCGTTGGCGTTGCGATTGGCGCCGGTGTCGGAGCGGCCTTGTTCGCCGCAACCGACAGCCCCGTGTGGATTGCGATCGGAGTTGCTATCGGTGCTGCCGTTGGGGTCGCAGGCATTTCCAAGTCGTCAAAGAGCGACGATGACGCAAGCTGACCGCTCGTAACGACCTGGTCGCACCGACTAGACCCGAGCGACGCCGAGACGATCCATCAGCTGGAGAACCCGCTGCTCAATGTCATCGCGAATCGGACGCACGGCATCAGCCGAGCGGCCCGCCGGATCCTCAAGTTCCCAGTCCTCGTACCTGACGCCGGGGAATACAGGGCACGTATCTCCGCAGCCCATCGTGATCACAACATCAGCCGACGCAACAATCTCATCCGTCCACCGTTGAGGCGTCGCTCCGGCAATGTCGATCCCTCGTTCGGCCATCACCTCGATGGCAGCAGCATTTACCTGTTCTCCCGGGTCGGAGCCGCCTGAAAACACATCGACTCGGTCGCCGGCGAGCGAACGCAACCAGCCAGCGGCCATCTGTGACCTACCGGCATTGTGGACACACAGGAAGACCACCCTCGGTGGTACGACTGTCGGGTTGTCTGCTGTGTTAGACAAGTCTTCCTCTTTGCTCGATTGGGAGGGTCAGTATCACACGATCTGAGGCGTCCATTGCCGCCTAGGAGAGGCGTGCCACCGCATCCCCGAGCCGACTAACCGCATCATCGATAACCCAGGGAGGTGATGCGATGGTCATGCGACCGAAGCCCGCTCCCTCACGGCCAAACCAGTGCCCAGGGCTAAGGGCAAGGCGTGCCTCGTCGACCAGCCAACGCGAGAGCTCTGGAACGTCGAGGCCAAGGCCGCGGAAGTCGATCCAGGCCAGATAGGTCGCTTCGGTCGGTACGAGGCTCAAGGGTTCAGGCAGCCCCTCGGCAAGCCGAGCAACGTTGCCCTCGATCACACCACGGAACTCGTCAATCCACGGTCCACCCACTTGATACGCCGCGATTGACGCGGCCACACCAAACACGTGGTTTCGAACGAGGTGGAAACGTTCGCCAAAGCGTCTGAACTCAGTCGTGAGGTGCTCGTCGTTCGATATCGCCATCGTGTCTGCCACGCCCGCCAGGCCAAACGACTTGATCGGGCTCGAAGACGACAGCCAACGTACGGCGCCGGCGCCTTCAACCGAGCCGAATGGGACATACTCCCCGTCAAAGAGCGCTAGATCGCCGTGGACCTCATCTGCGAACACAGCGACGTCGTTCTCCGCACAGATGACTGCCACCGCAGCAAGCTCGCCACGCGTCCATGTCCGTCCAACGGGATTGTGCGGGTTGCACAACACCAGAAGCTTCGACGCAGGATCGGAAGCCACCTTCGCAAGATGCTCCAGATCGATTCCGTATCGCTTTCGGTCCAGGACGAGAGGATTGGTGAGCGGCTCACGTCTACTTCTCCGAATCGCCGGCTTGAAGTCGGTAAACACAGGCGGCTGGAGAATGATCCGATCACCAACCTCGGTGACAAGCTCAATAACTGTGCCGAAGGTCGCTCCAACGGAGGGGCTGAACGATGTCTTCGTACCATCGCCTGCCCAACCGTGTCGGGCCTCCATCCAACTCCAAAAGGCCGTGCGAAGCTCATGGGGTCGAATCTCGTAGCCAAAAAAGTCCGTTTGTGCTCGCGACTGCATCACCGCCGAGACCTCCTGAGGTGGAGGAAGGGTCGGTTCGGCGATCCACAGCGGCAGAACGTCTGTGGACCCGAATAGCCGCTCCAGCGTCGCTGGATCGGTGGCGCGCCTGTGGGCGAACGACGATGTGCTCATCGTCGTATTGTCGCCCACCCGAGCCGCCTACCGTTCGCAACTTGCGGATCGACAACTGGAGGGCTCCGTGACCAACCGTCTCGCACTCGCAACGTCGCCGTACCTACGACAGCACGCGGACAATCCGGTCGACTGGTGGGAGTGGAGCGACGAAGCGTTCGCCGCCGCAAGAGGTGGGGACGTGCCTGTTCTGTTGTCGGTTGGGTATGCGACATGCCACTGGTGCCATGTCATGGCACACGAGTCTTTCGAAGATGAGGCCACAGCTGCCTACATGAATCAGCACTTCGTCTCGATCAAGGTCGACCGAGAGGAAAGGCCCGATGTCGATCGGATCTACATGGATGCAGTGACTGCGATGACAGGACGCGGCGGTTGGCCAATGACCGTGTTTCTGACTCCTGATGCAAAGCCGATCTTTGCGGGAACGTATTACCCGAAGACATCCATGGGTCATCACCCGTCGTTCATGCATGTGATGGAGGCGGTTGTTGACGCATGGCAGACCAACCGCGAGGGTGCGGCTGCCCAGGCTGATTCGATAGCGGAGGCCATCGCACAACACCCCGACACTGGCACGGAGGCCCCATCGTTGGCCGATATCGACCAGGCCATCGGCAGAATCCACGCAACATTCGACAGGGTCAACGGCGGGTTTGGCACTTCGCCGAAGTTCCCCCAGGCACCAACGCTCGAACTCCTGCTACGTCGTGCATCTATGGAGCCATCGAACGAAGCGTCGGCCTTGAGCAAGGAGATGCTCGTTCGGGTCCTCCACGCGATGGCAGACGGGGGAATCAACGACCACTTGTTCGGTGGGTTCGCTCGGTACTCGGTCGACGCCCAGTGGCTGATTCCTCACTTCGAGAAGATGCTCTATGACAACGCTCAGCTGGCGAGGCTCTATCTAAGGGCATGGCAGCTCACGGGAGTCGAGCGGTTCCTCGAAGTTGCGAGAACCACCTTTGACTACCTCGACACCGTCATGGCGGATCCTGTCGGTGGACTTCACTCTGGGGAGGATGCAGATTCAGAAGGCGAGGAGGGGAAGTTCGCTGTCTGGTCGTGGGGCGAACTCGCCGAGCTCCTCGGTCCTGATCTGCCAATTGCGGCATCGATCTATGGCTTCACCGAGACTGGGAACTTCGAGGGCAGCAACAATCCTCATCGACAAATTCCGCTGCTTCGGGCTGCCGAGGCGGTTGGTCTCGACGAGCAGGAGCTCACAGCCGCCAAGGATCGGGTCGATGCGACGTTGATAGCTGCTCGTCGGGATCGGGTGGCGCCGTCCCGCGACGACAAGATCGTCACGTCTTGGAACGGACTCGCAATGCGCTCGTTTGCGGAGGCGGGAGCGATCCTCGGCGACGCACGATATCTCGAGCGTGCTGAACGCATTGCATCGTTCCTCGCAGACACATCCTCACCGGATGGAACCCTCGTTCACTCATGGCGCGATCGCCCGGGCCATGCCGCGTTCGCCGAGGATCACGCAGCCGTCGCTGTCGGCTACTTCACCCTCTACTCAGTCACGATGAACCCTCGGTGGTTCGAATTGGGGGAGTCAAGTGTTGCGGAACTGCGCGAACGGTTCGCCGCAGACGGAGGAGGCTTCTATGCAACAGCGAGCGACAGCAGCCTGATCGCCCGGCCATTCAACGTGCAGGACAGCCCAGCACCGTCTGACAACTCGATGGCAATGGAGGCGCTCCTCATGCATGCAGCGTTCACTGGCGAACAAGGCTCAGGTGAACTGCTTGAAGAGACCATGGCAAGGCTGGCACCCGCTGCCCTCAGATATCCATCCTTTGGTGCGTATGCGCTTGCGATCTGGCTCACCCACCTGACGGGTGTCGACGAGGTGGCAATCGTCGGAAGTGAGGCTGCATCGATGTCCAAGGTGGTGTGGGACACCTACCGACCACAAGTGGTGCTGGCCGCAACGACACAACCTACGGACGACATCCCCCTCCTGGCACACCGAACGAGCGGTGGGGGCACCATGGCCTACGTGTGTCGCGGCCACGTATGCGATCTGCCAGTGAACACAGACCTTGAACTGGCGGACCGGCTCAGCCACCAGGGTGTCGAGCAGTAGCGAGACGCAAGACCGCGAAAACCGACCGAACTCACGCGGTATCTATCGCAGCCGTTGGTTACCCTCCCGCACATGGATGTGATCCGACGCCACCACGCACCACAACTCCGCAGACCGATCGCAATCGTCGCGTTCGGTGGGTGGAACGACGCGTGTGACGTCGCATCGACGGCCGCCGAGTACCTTCTCGACGCACACGAGTCCACTGACCTGTTTGCAGAACTTGAGCCCGATCAGTTCTACGACTTCCAGCAACAGCGCCCAACGATCGATATTCGCGATGGTGTCACGAAGTCACTCAAGTGGCCAAGGGTCACCTTCCACGCCGTTCACCGCCCGGAAGACCGAAGGGACTTGGTCGTCGTAAGCGGCCAGGAACCCAACTTCCAGTGGAAAACATTCGCACGAAGCGTCGTCGAAGAGCTCGCTGAGCTTGGCGTTGAAGAAGCTCTGATGATGGGTGCCTTCGTCGGAGCGGTTGGGCACCGCGAACCGGTCACACTGTCAGGCGTGGGTTCTGATGCAGTGAGCGTCATTCGCTCAGGGCTGCAGTCCTCCTCGTATCGGGGGCCAACCGGGATACTCGGCGTTGTCCAAGGTGCGTGCAGGGAAGCTGGCATCCGTTCTTTGAGTATGTGGGCCCCAACACCTCCGTATCTGGCCGGCAACCCCTACCCGAAGGGTGTGCTCACGCTCGTCGAGAAGGTTGCCGACATCACGAACCTCCATGTCGATACCGCCGAGCTGATTGCCGTTGATGCCGAATACACGCAGAAGGTCGATGAAGCAATTGAGAACTCGGGTGCAGAGATCGATGAGTACCTCGAGGAACTCGACGGCTACGACGAACCTCTCCTCGGATCGCTGCTTGGCGGCGCGTCTGAGTCGCTTGATGAGCCCCAGCTGCAAGGACTCGATCCCGAGCGAACCGACGCCCTCGTTGATGAGATTGTGAAGTTCCTGGAGGGCGACGCTCCGTCGTGACCACCCTCGAGCTGGTCAAATGGGTGCACCTGATCGCCGCAGCGGTGTGGACCGGTGGGCTGATCGTTCTTGCGTTTCTCGTGAGCGCCATCCGCAAGACGACTGACGACCGCGCGGTGCTTCAAGCCACTGCTCGTCGGTTCGGCGTGGTGTCGTGGACCGCCCTGGGGTTTGCGCTGGTGTCTGGAGTGTGGATGTACACCGAGATCGGTCTGCCGTGGAAGCAATTCGAGCTCAAGGGAACGCTGATCCTGCTCGCGGTTGTGCTGACCGCAGTACATCAGTTCACAGCAAAGAAGACGTCGCCGGCGGTTCGCGGCATCATTCAGCTTGGAATCTTGCTGCTCAGCATCGGCATCTTCGGAGCAGCCGTCACTCTCATCTGATCTCTCGCAGACAGAGCACCCGGGCAAGCAAGCAGAAGAACACCCCGACCAGACGAGTCGCTCCCCCGATAGTGCATACAAGAACGCCCCCCTTTCGGGAGGCGTTCTCAGCGAGCTACTTCTTGCGCTTGTGCCGGTTGGCCTTGAGGCGCTTTCGGTACTTGTGCTTGCTCATCTTCTTGCGGCGCTTTTTGACCAGCGAACCCATACGTGTGAAACCTCAATATTGCGATTGGATGTTCCGTGCGAAACACCCGTGTGCCGCACCAACGCCGCGAGGATAGAGCGTTTGAGCCGCTGACGCCGGTCGACTGACAACAGATTCGTTCCTAGAATTCTGGGGATGCACCCCATTATCGGTATCAGCGCCCGCCCACAGCGCGTCCCAGCAGCCGGAACCACGGTGCTTGCCTATCTCACGACCCACACCTACTCGGACTCCGTCAGGCAAGGCGGAGGGCTGCCGATCATGCTCATTCCCGTCGATGAACACGACATCGAGGCAGTTATGGACACGGTCGACGGCTTGCTCCTCACCGGCGGTGGCGACATCGACCCGTCTCGGTATGGCGCGGACCGCCATGAAGCCGTTCAAGGGGTCGATGAGGAGCGCGATGCTTTCGAGATAGCCCTCGCTCGGAGCGCCCATGTCCGAAGACTCCCGACGATGGCGATATGTCGAGGGCTCCAAATCGTCAACGTCGCGCTCGGAGGAACACTGGTGCAGGATCTCCCTTCACACCGAGGTGCCCACGGCCACGACATCACCGGCGAAGGTGCGTACGAGCCTCATTCCCAGGCGCTGGTGGAACCTGATTGCCACATCGCAAGTGTCATCGGTGAGGGGCTACATCAGATCAACTCCATCCATCATCAGGCCGTCGAGGAACTCGGATCTGGTCTCAAGGTCGTTGCTTCAGCACCGGACGGCACTGTCGAAGCGATAGAACATGAAGATGACACATGGCCGCTCATCGCGGTGCAGTGGCACCCAGAGTTCCTCAGCGTGGCCGATCATCAGCCTTCACGCAGTCTCTTCACCGCATTCGTCGAACAGTCTGCGAAGTTCCGGGCGAACCGCCGCTAGCCGTGGAATCGACAACGAGCATCCTGTTCGTGTGCACAGGCAACATTTGTAGATCACCCATGGCTGAGTACATCGCCCGGGATCGGCTTGACTCAACGACTGGCTTCTCCTTCTCAAGCGCGGGGACCATGGCTCGACCGGGTCAGCCAGCGACGGACCATGCTCAGGAGGCAAGCGCTGCCATCGGAGTCAATCTGGCAGCACACCGTGCACGGCCGCTCGGAGCGGTATCGCAACCAGACTTTGTGTTCGGGATGGATCAGACGCACCTGATCGCGGCGAGGTCGGTGTTCCCTGAACTCGCCAAGGGCTCGATCCGGCTGCTGGATCATCCATCGGAGGTCGCCGACCCATATGGCTACGACCTTGCGACCTATGAAACTGCGCGAGACGTCATCGTCGGTGCACTCGATCGTGTGGACTTCGACTCGTTGCGGAAAGCCTGACCGTCAGGGAGCGGCGGGTGAACCCCAGAGCGGCTCCTCGATCGACCAGTCTGGTTCGTCGCCCCATCGTTCTTCAAAGACAACATCGTTGGCCGGTGCACGTTTCGCCACACCCCAGCGCCCAAGTGGATAGCCGCACGTCACTGCCGCAGCGTTGACCCACCCCTTCTCCGTTGGTACACCGAGTAGGTCACAGACTTCCTCTTGCTTGAAGATGCCGAGCACCGTCGTCAGCGTCGCGCCAATGTCGTGCGCCCGTGCGGCGAGCATCAGACTCCACACGGCCGGGTAGATCGATGAACCCGATGGGTCGTTGCGGTGGAATGGCAACACGACCAATGGCACCTGATCGAAGTTGTCGGCAAGCCATTGCGCGCTTGAGATGACTCGCACCGTTTGTTGATCCCCAGAAGCTTCCGCAGCATCAAGCTTTCCCTGGTACATCACATCAAGCGCCATCTGCCATGCATCCGCATACAGCTCTGCGAGCTGGACGATCGTCTGCTTGTCCGTGACCGTCAGCCATCGCCAGTTCTGTGAGTTCCCGCCGGATGGTGACCGAATGGCAGCATCCAACATGGCTCGCACGACTTCATCTGGCACCGGATCAGGCTTCACCCGTCGCATTGCTCGGGTCGTATAAAGGGCTTCAAAGACATCCATGGGCACAACCTACCGCAACGCCATCATTGCCACTACGAAGAGAGCCCCGCGATCACACCGAAGAGAATGAGATTCGCGGCTGTCCACCCAACACAGGCAAAGGCATATGCCTTCGACCACTCCACAACCGACTCCGATCGTCTGGCGATGGAAACCCCGAGAATCCACCACAACGGCGCCGATGTGACGATCCCGAACACGAGCACCGTAAATCGAGTGACGTCGATGAAGTCGAACGAGAGGACCCAGGCTGTTGGGGCAGCTACCAAGAACAGCAAAGTACCTGCCAGAGTTGCAGCGAAGTCCGCCATATCCCCGCCTTGCCGAAATCCGGTGCTCAGCGAAATGATGACCAGAACCGTGGGGTAGGTGAGCGCAACAATGCCACCCGTGATCGGAGACATCGTCTTGCGCCGTGGAGCGAAGGACACATCGTTCTGCACGAGACGCAGCGTACCGCCGGAAACAGCTCTCGGCCGTGGCAGTGCGCTTTGCGCGAAATCTGCAATATCGGCTGGCCGCTATCAAGGTGCTGCCACTAGCCTTTGCTGTTCCGCATGATGTATTTGCGAATTCCCCGTGTCCTCCTGCCGCTGCTCCTCCTCGGCCTGCTTGCTGTCGCCCCGATCCCGGCATCAGCGCAGAACAAGACCGATGTCGAAAACGCAAAGTCGGCAGAAGAACGCGCATTTGCCGCACTCAGAGAGGCCGATGAGGAACTCTCCGCGGGCATCGAGGATCTTGAGCGGATCACCGGCGAGCTCTACAACGTCCGGTGGCGGATCGAACGACTCGGCGATGCGATCGTCGAGTATGGCGACAACGTCGACAACCTTGAGGAGCGGGCTCGGTTGCTTGTGCTTGAGGCCTACACCACAGGCGGCAGAAACCTCGTCACCACCGCATTCACCGCTACCTCTATCCAAGAATTGATCACATCTCAAGCGCTCTACGACGCCGCAACGACCAGAGACCTCAGCCAACTCGACCAGCTCGCCGCCGTGAGCCGTCAGATGGACAGGCTCACTGATGAACTCAACGTCAAGGAGGACGAGGTCGCCGATCTCGAGGCGCAGCAGGCCGAAGCAGTCACCGCACTTGCAGAGATCCAGGCGAGGGCGGAAAAGATTCATGCCGATGCGGAGGCCAATTATGCGTCCGTGTATTCGAGGTACAAGGCTGAGCAGCGACGACTCGCCGCAGTCGCTGCGGCGCGGAAATCTGGCCCAGCCGCGGGAATCCCAGCTGCGACGCGCAACTCGAGCTGCCCGTTTCCCGGATCGAGCTTCATCAACTCGTGGGGCTATCCCCGCTCAGGTGGCCGAACTCACAAGGGAACCGACATGATCGGGTCGTATGGAGCCCCGCTCTACGCAATGGCAAACGGAAGCGTCCGCCTCAACTCGCACTATCAGGGTGGTCGTCAGGTGTACGTGAACGGAGATGACGGCGTCACCTACTACTACGCACATCTGTCTGGTTACGCACCAGGGCTTTCGAACGGCCAAAGGGTGTCACGGGGCCAGCACATTGGATTCAACGGGACGACGGGCAACGCAAGCGTCGCTCACCTGCACCTGGGCATGATTATCGGTGGGACGTACGTCAATCCCTACCCGACAGTTGCAAACGCCTGCTAGTCGTCGTCGGTCGTGACTTCGACATCGAGTTCTTCGGCCACAACCTCATCGATGACTCCGTCACCTGTTGTGTCGAGGCCATAGAGCCTGACACCGCTCGCTTCAACGTCCTGCAAGTCACCGTCGTCGTCAGGCAGAATTCCTGAGGCCGTCACAACATCGGTCCGAGTCACATCGGGGATGCCATCACCGTCGAGGTCGTGAGCAACCGTGCGCACTTCGGTCACCTCGTAGGAGTCTGCGACACCGTCGCCGTCAAAGTCCATTTCTGTTTCAGCCGTCTCAACGGTCGTGATGACGTCAACCACGCCATCGCCATCGACATCCACGGCTGTCTGCTCGATCGTGACCGTCTCCACGATGTCGGGTTCTCCATCGCCATCAATATCGATCTCACGAACCTCGGTGCTCACCGTACGAAGACCGTCTGCGACACCGTCGCCATCGATATCGATCTCGCTGGTTTCGGTCTCCATGTGGACCATGGCATCGGCTTGGTCCAGCACGATGTCAAGCTCCTCAGACCCTTCACCGTCACCGTTCGCTGTTGTCTCGTCGCTCATTGCGTCTCCCTGTGTTGGAGCCAGCGTAGCCACCACCGATGGTCAGGCTTCCGAGGACTCAACATCTGCTTCGGAATCTCCTACGAGAGGATCTGACGGAGCATTCTCTCGTCTCGCCATGAATATGAACGGGATCGCGAGGGCTTGGATTCCTGCTGCCGCGATGTAGGACGTCGAGTATCCCCACACGTCAGCAACACGGCCCAGGAGGGGCTGCGTCACGACGCCGCCCGCTGAACCCATCAGTGAATCGAAAGACAGGACGGTTGCGCGTCTATCGGACGGGATCACACCGTTGACATACGCCTGCCGCATCGGCATCGCGGCTGCCGCGGTCATCGACCAGACGACGAACATGCCAACGACAATCCAGAAGTTCGAGCTCCATCCGATCACTATCAACGAGACCACGCTCACCAGCGTTGCGATAAGCAGATACTGCGTTCGGAAGGTGAAGAGCTTTCGGGCGTACGGCACCGTGATGCCGCCGATGATCTGAGCTCCAGCGAAAAGTGCAGCCGCAAGCCCCGCTACGCCATACGCCGTGTCATCACCGTAGAGCTCCAGCAAATAGGGCTGAGCCGCGTAGAACGCATAGATCGAAACACCAAAGGTGAACGGCTGCGCGAGCATCATCCAACGAACAGGTGGATTCTTGAGCCCGCTTTCGATGGAATGCTCGATGAGCGTCTTCACCTCGTCCACAGGGCCCTTGCCCTCAACCGGCGTGAATCCGAGGTCCTTCATCGCAACAGCTGCGATCAACATTGTGACGCCCAACAGGACGATGCGGACGACGTACGGCGCACCGAGGCTGGTCGCCTGGGCAAGGAAGCCGCCGCCGATCGCACCGATCAACATCCCAACACCGGTGAACGATTGGCCTCTTGCAAAGACTGTGTCGAGGTGACCCTTGTACCCGGTAAACGCGAGCGCATCCACGAGCCACGCTTCGGTTGCACCAGAAAAGAAGGTGAATCCAAGACCGATGAACATCGAGGCGATCGCCCAGCCCCAGAACGGCGCACCGGTCTGCCACATGACGAGGTACAGGATCGTTGATAGCAGCAAAGTTCCAGCTCCCAGAAGGAACGAGAGCTTCCTCCCTCGGACGTCAGCAACGACGCCCGTGGGAATCTCGAACAGAACCTGGCCGAGGGTGAAGAAGGCGTTCGCGGCAAAGGCTTGCGTATTGGTCAGACCCGCATCGAGAAGGAACAACGTGTTGACACCCCAGATGAACGACGATGCAAGCGTCGCAGAGAGGGTCAGTGCGTAATAGGTCCTCGTAACCGATTCGGGAGTGGCCATCGTTGTGAACCTAGCGACGACGACGAGCCGGACCGACGAACCCAGCTAGCCGATACTGATCAGAGCGACCGCGACCGTTGCACCGGCGATCCCGAACCACTGCGACCACACAAGCTTGTCCTTGAGGAACACCGCGGCGAGGATCACCGTGGTTGTGGGGAAAAGGCCAAGGGCGACACCCAAAAGGATCAGATCCGTCGTCTGTGAAGCCGCAACGAAGGCGGCAAGCCCAAGCGAGGCAAGCACGCCCGCAAGGGCGGTCGCAAGACGGGCGGAGCGAGCGATCTTCCAGCTCACCCCCAGGACAATGAGTGCAATCGCGGGGACAACAGAAGCCGTCGTCCTTCCAACCACGAGGCTCCACAGGCCAGAGTCGGATGATGTCGCGGCATAGGCGAACACCATGAACCCGAATCCGAGGCCGGATGCAACGCCGTGGCCAACGGCAACCAGAGCGTGTACGTTCTGACCTGGTACGTAGCTCACTGCGAAGATCGCAAGAATCGCAACGAGAATCCCTATCGCCACCATCGTGGAGGGACGCTCGCCAGAGATGAACCCGACGACAATGGGAACGGCTGCAGCTGTAGTGGCGGCGACCGGTGCAACGATTCCAACACTGCTGACGGAGAAGCCTCGATACAACGCTGCGACGCCGAGAGCCGATCCGAACCCCGCAGCGAAGCCGAGTGCGAGGTCGCGACCGATGAGTTCACCGCCAACCGCCACAGCTGCAATTATCACGACAGGTATTCCTGCCGCTTGCGACCATGCCGTTACCGCGAGGGGGGCGGAGGTTCGCGACGCAAAGCCACCGAACACGTCTGCGCTCCCGATCAGAAGCACTGAGGCTGCAATGAGAACGAGTTCTTCGGGGCTCATCTCAGCGTGAGCGTAGGTGGCGCCCCAGCCTCCCGAAGGTCACACGTGGACAAAGCGCTCCCTTGCACCTGCGACGCGAAGCGTCTCGAGACTCGCCCACGTGGCAATCGCGAGTATCACTAGGGCCGGGGCGATCACCAAGGGGCCAAAGGAATTGACCAGCATGCCGATGATCGCTGGTACGAACGCGATCGCCGTCGTCGCAGCGGCAAGCTGATATCCGACGGCCCACGGCGTGAACTGTTCCCCGAACCTCGGAGTTGTCAGGATTACTTCGAGCGGGAACACCGGTCCGCTGGCAAACCCGGCGACGACGAGGCCTCCAATGGAAACGATGGCAGACGGATTCCACCACATCGCCCCAAGACCGACGACGAGAAAGATCCCAGAAAGCGTCACGGTCACATCCGCAGGTACTCGATCCCCTACGACACCAAGTGCCAGACGGGAAGCAAACAGCGCTCCCCAGTGTGCAGCGACGGCGAGACCGGCGACCGTAGCGTTCACACCCTGCCCCTCGCTAAGGAGCGTGAACGCCCAGAAACCCGTCGAGCCCTCGACGCCTGCATACACAAAGAACGTCCAGACGGAGAGACCAAGCAGGCGATAGGAGCCCGTTCGTTCGGGTCTTTCCTTCCGGCCCTCCATCGGCATCCGGTATGCCTCACGAGTGATCAAGAAACCAACCGCAAGCACGATCTGGGCAACGGCAAGGAGGGCAAAACCAACTCTCCACGCAGCTCCAATCGCGGCAAGCGCCGTCATCATGAGTGGGGCAAGCATCGCCCCAAAACCGAACGACGCATGGATAAATCCCATCGCCCGCGAACCGTGCCGAACCGCCACGTGGGCGTTCCCTATTGCATCAACCGTGCCACCTGCGATTCCGATCGGAATCGCCGCGATCGCCAAGACGATGAACGAGTTTGCAGCGGCATATCCGACCAGACCGACCGTTGCGAGAACAGCGGCAAGCACCAGCAGTCGACCCGCAGGAACACGCTTTGTCAGCGAGCCGCTCACAAGGCTCACGAGCGCGTACGAAATACCGGTCAGCAGCGTGAGCACACCGAGGTCACCGAGGTCTCGCGCAAGGTCGTCGGCCATCGATGGCCATGCCACGCCGAGCGCAGCGCCAGGCATGCCGAGCAACGCAAACCCGTACAACAGCACGGCGAGAGATCGGCGAAGCGGGGTCATGCCTTCATCTTGGTCCAGCCAGAACACAACCGGGCGAACGGGTGCTCACGCTGCCACCAGTGATGCCTCTCAGATACGCTCGGGCGCCGTGAGCCAGTTATACGCACTCGCATCAGCAATGCTCTACGGGGTTGCCGATTTCTCCGGCGGCCTCGCTTCGCGCCACTTCGCCCCGTGGAGGGTCGTCGCATGGAGCCAGCTCATCGGCTCCCTCTTGTTGCTCCCAGCCATCGTGATCGTTGGATGGACCGGGGTCACGACATCAGACTTGGTCTTTGGATCGATCGCTGGGCTCGCAGGAGTCGTTGGCGTGTACGCCCTCTACCGCGCCCTTGCCGAGGGAACGATGTCCATCGTGTCACCGATGACGGCGACGCTTACTGCCGTCATCCCTCTCACGATCGGTCTTCTTCAGGGTGAATCCCTGACGACCCCGCAGTGGGTTGGCATCGCAGCTGCCCTTGTCGCGATTGTCCTTGTGGTGGCAACGCCACAATCCGGACCCGTTTCGAAGTCGGTCATCGGCCACACACTGCTTGCTGCGTTTGCCTTCGCCACCTTCTTTGTTGTGCTTGGTCAAACTTCCACCGACTCGGGGCTCGTACCTCTCGTCGGTGCGCGGCTTGCCAGCCTGCCGATCGCATTCTTCGCAGCATGGAGACTCGGTGTGGTTGCAGTGCCTCGAGGAAGGCCGGCGGTTCCCGTCGCGGTCGCCGGTGCATTCGACATGGGTGCAAACATTGCGATTCTTCTTGCGCTGCAAACCGGACCGCTCGGTCTCAACACGGTGATCGTGTCCCTGTACCCGGCATTCACGGTCATTGCAGCAATCGCTGTGATCAGGGAAAGACCGAGACCTGTGCAGGTCGTCGGCATCGTGTTTGCACTGCTGGCGGTCGCGCTTCTGGCTCTATGAAGCCGCTCCGGACGGAATGCTGAAAGCAACGGTCCCGCCCGGTCCGGGCTCAGCCCAGATGCTTCCGTCGAGAGCGTCCACATATCCCTTTGCGATCGCAAGGCCCAAGCCCGCTCCACCCGCCGCCCGAGTTCGCGCTTCGTCGGTACGGGTGAACGAATCGAACGCCTTGTCAATGAAGTCCGGTGGGAATCCTTCCCCTTCGTCGTGGACCGTAACGACCGCAGGGTCTCCCCCATCGACAGTCACCTGGACGGTCGATGCAGCCGGGGCATGCCGAATCGCGTTCTCAAGAAGGTTGCGAATGACTCTGCCAACCGCATCCGAGCCTGTCTGGAGGACGACCCGGCGCTCGGCAACCAGCTCCAGATGAAGGTCCTTGCGGTGTGCGACAGGTCGCAGCACCTCAAGGGCTTCATCAGCGACGTCGCTGAGATCTGTTGGCGCAACGTCGACGAATACATCACCAGACTCCAGCCTCGATAGCAAGAAGAGGTCATCCACAAGCGAGTTGAGCGCAGACAGGTCGCTCTCAAGCGACTGAAAGTACCGGTCCGGATCCGGTGCGACTCCGTCTCGCAGCGCCTCTACCGCAGCCTGCATGGAGGACAATGGTGTTCGCAGATCGTGTGACACAGCGGCAAAGAATGCTCTCCGCCGCGTGTTCTCCAGATCGGTTTCCGCTGCCGAGGCTTCGAGCTTCTCAGCCATCGCATCGAGGTCTCTAGCGAGATCGCCGACCTCGTCCCTTCGGTCGACACTTGTCCGGGCGGAGAAGTCCCCAGCAGCGACATCGTGAGCGGTCCGTGCCATGTCTTTGAGGTCGCCAGTGAGTGAACGACTTGCCGATGCCGCGAAACCGAGTGCCGCGAGCAGACCGAAGCCGAGGACCACCAGGAGAAGGGCGAGATCATGCTCCGAGAAGAACATGCGACTGGCTGCGATCACGAGTCCGACTACCGCAATCCCAACGGACACAAGCGCCAAGGTGAAGAGCGTCGCAACCAAGCGCTTGTTGCGGCCAGCCATCATCGGTAGGAAAAGGGCTGCCAGCCCTGTGATTGTCGCCATTACGATGAAGATCAGTGCGAGTTCCGCACGTTCTGCACCCGACGGTTGCATCGAGAATTCGAAGATCGCCAGACCGACCAGGACAAGAGCGACCGCACCCAGCACCAGCCTCATGGTTCGAACCGATACCCGCGGCCCCACACGGTCAGCAGCCGTTGTGGATCGTCCGGGTCAATCTCGATCTTTTGTCGGATCCGCCGCACATGCACGGTCACCGTCGAAGGATCCTGCCAATCGGGTTGGGACCCCCACACCTCATCGAGTAGCTCCGACCGGGAAAACACTCTGCGGGGATCCGAAGCGAGGTAGAAGAGCAAATCAAACTCCATCGGCGGCATGTCAATGCCCTCCCCGTTGAGCGACACCTGCCTGGCACCCCCATCAATCTGCAGGTCGCCATACTCGAGAATCACTGGGTCAGGCGCGGGGCGAGATGTTCGCCTAAGAACCGATCGGACGCGCGCAGCGAGTTCACGAGGAGAGAACGGCTTCACGACGTAGTCGTCGGCTCCGAGCTCCAGCCCGAGCACGCGGTCCACCTCTGCATCTCGGGCGGTCAGCATGATCACGGGAACGTCGGTGTGCTCTCGCAGCTGGCTGAGCACGGAGTATCCGTCGAGCTTTGGCAGCATCACGTCGAGCAAGATGAGGTCCGGACTCTTGTCGCGCATCAACTCGAGCGCCTGCATCCCGTCGGTCGCCTCGACGGTCGCATATCCCTCACGGTCGAGGTAGGTGCAAACCACCTCACGCACCATCGGTTCGTCGTCGACGACGAGCACCAATTCGCGATCGTTCTCAGGCATCCACGCATGCTACGCCCGAGGCCTCACGACCCACGCCTGTTCCCAAAGAGTTCATAGGTCCAGAACGCAGAGATCAGCGTGCAGCCCTGAGCATCGCTACATTGTGCGCATGAGCGATTCAGCGACACCGCCCCCGCCCGACACCGAGTCGGAGGACCGTCGGAACGTTCAGGTCACGATCAGCGGGGATGCGATCTGGAAGATCATCGGTGCGGTGCTCATCACACTCGCAACGCTATGGATGATGGGTCAGGCACGTCACTTGATCGCTCTGGTCGCCTTTTCCTTCTTCCTGAGCCTCGCTCTGCAACCGCTGGTCATGCGGATCGTGCACCGCTGGGACTGGAAACGCGGATCAGCGGTCGGGGTCATCTATCTCGCAGGCATGATCGGCTTCATCGTGCTGGTCCTGGTGCTCATTCCAGCGATTGCCGCTTTGGCAGGCGCCATCGGCGAGAGCGGGTCTGAGTGGATTCAGGGCTTTGGAACGTGGCTGAATGAAACGTTTGGATTCGAGATTCCTGAGGGCGGCTTCGACGGCGATGTGGCGACCGATATCGAAGACGAGATCCTGGCGTGGCTGCAGGGTGCTGCGGGCAACATCCTTGGGATCGCCACGTCTGGCATCGGCCTCATCTTCGACATGGCGACGATCGCTATGTTCACGTTCTACTTCACCGCAGATGCACCACGCTTCCAGCGAACAGTGTTGAGCCTGCTCGACGAGGACGAGCAGGCAAGGGTTGGCTGGACCTGGGATCAGGCCATTGTCCAAACAGGCGGCTACTTCTACTCACGATTCATCCTGATGATGATCAACGCAACGGGCTTCTTCTTCACCATGGTGTTGGTGGGCGTTCCGGTTGGAGCCTCAGTGGCACTTGCCCTCTTTGGCGGCTTTGTTGCAGCATTCATTCCCGCGATCGGCACGTATCTCGGTTCGGCTGTGCCGATCCTGGTCACGCTGGTTGTCTCGGGCTGGGTCGGTGCCCTGATCGTTCTGGGGTATGCCATTGCGTATCAGCAGATCGAGAACTATTGGCTGAGTCCGAAGATCTCCTCCGACACCATGACACTCAACGGGGCCGTCGCGTTTGGAGCTGCCCTAGCTGGAGGAGCCATCGGTGGACCGATCGGCGCATTTGTCGCGCTTCCAGTCGCCGCCCTCATCACTGCGTTTGTCGGCAACTTCGTCCAGCACAACGACGTGGTCTACGAGTTCGAGTACGACAAGCACGAGGCTCGACCCGGCGATGCAGACTCGAGCGGTTCCAAGTGGCGTCCGTCTCTTAGCCGGAAGTCGAAAGACTGAACGGATCCGGGAGATCCCCTCGGTCGACCTTGCGCTTCCAGCGGAGGAAGACCGCCCATCCAATCGGTATCGGCATCGCCCACTGGATCAGCCGGTACAGCATCACTCCGGCTCCAATGATGCTTGAGTACTCCTCTCCGGCGATCTGGGTGAAGAGGCCGATGTAGAACAGCTCGGCGATCCCGATACCGCCAGGCGTGATCGGGATCATCGTGATGAGCAACACGATCGCCCACACCACGAAGATCTCAAGCAACGAGAGAATGCTGTCGTCCAGCCCAACCATACGAAGCGCCATGACGAGCATCACGTACTGCCACAGCTTCCCAAGAATCGATGCGACGAACGCCCACACACCTCGGGTTCGGGCAATATCCACGCTGTCATTGCGGAAGAAGACCACACGGTCTGACAGCCCCACCATTGAGTTGCGGCGGAGCTTCGCCAGGGCCCAGTCCGCAAGCTTCTGAACGCGGGCCGCAACCCAATGCGTGAACCGCTCAGACCGCACCAGCCCGACGAGTACACCGACGCACAGGACCAGCAACGCGCCTGCGATCACCGCAATCAGGGTCAAGAATTCGAGGCCCTCGACTCCACCGATGGCAAGCACAATGACGGCGATGACTGGCAGCGAGAATTTTACGACCCAGTCAAAGGCCCCGGAGAGGAAGATACCACGCATCGATGCGTCGATTGAGTGTCCCCAGCTCCGATACATGCCAAACCTGGCGACGAGGTCGACGGCAGGCACAGTCGTACCCACACCTGTCGAGGCAACCCACGCCTTTATCCCCTGCCACAACGACATCCCTGGCATGACCGCCGCGTACAGCCAGCCCTCGGGTATGTAATAGATCAAGCCCGCTGCGATCAGGATCAACAGTTGAGCCAGCGAAAGGGCCTTGATGGTTTCCCACACGACCTCGTAGTCGATGACCTCAGGCAGGATGACGAGGAAGATGAATCCGGCGATGACGAGTCCGACAACGACGAGGATGATCGACCGTTTGCGATCTTTCGCTGAGAGTCTTCCCTTTGGCGCCGTTCCAAACGATGCGGGAGGCTGTTGCGAATCGTCAGACATACCCAGACCCTAACCACTGCAACGCAATGCTTCCCTGTGCGGTGGACGGTAGGGTGCCGTCCGTGAGCAGATACTTTGCGGGCGCGCCGCATCAACCGAGAGCCCGGCGGGCCTCCGATGCAATGGTTGTGGCTATCGGAACACTCGTGTTCCTTTGGGCATTGTCCAGCGCCGACCGGCTGCTTGCGCTTGAGACCGCAATCACGGACTTGCTCACGAGCGTGCCCGAGTGGTTCGATCAGGTCTACAGCTTCGTCTTCTTCTCAGCGCTGCTGTGGATCGTGTTCCTGCTAATCCTCGCTGGCGTGAAGGGCAAGGCGCGTCTCGATGTCGTGCGCGACATGGGCCTGGCTCTTGCCATTGCTCTCGTTGTAATCCTCTTCACCCATCAGCGGCTGTACGGGGAACTGCCCGCCATCTTGCCCGAGTTTGGCGACGGGCTTTCTCGGTTCCCGACCGTCCGGCTGGTGTTTGTCTCGGCAGTGGCAGCTGTCACGGCGCCGTCGCTTGCCAAGCCAATGGCAAAGCTCGGGTGGTGGATAGTTGGTCTGACGACCATTGCCACAATCGGACTGGAGTACGCACCACTCGGCGATGCAATCGGTGCGATGGGTCTCGGCGTCGGCGCAGCGGGCGTCGTACTCCTCATCTTCGGATCCCCCGGTGGATATCCGACGTATGACGAGCTCATGCGGGATCTCAAAGACGTCGGTCTCGATGTCTCCGATCTCTCGCTGACGGCCCATCAGAACTGGGACGGACGCACGCTCGATGCCAGAACAACGGACGGAACCGAGGTTCGTGTCAAGGCGCTCGGCCGCGATGCTGCAGACTCCCAGCTGCTCAACCGCATGTGGCGCAGCATCTGGTATCGAGACGAACCACGCTCCCACGGGTTTGGACGCAGAGAGCGGGTCGAGCACGAAGCGCTATCAACCCTGATTGCCCGCCGGAACGGCGTTGGCACCATGGATGTGCTCGCCGTTGGCATCGTGGGGGAGGACACGGCAGTCCTCGTTACGACAGCGCCAAGCTCAATGGTCGATCTCAACGACACCGATGATCTAGCAGCGGCCTGGAGCATGGTTGGGACACTCCACGAAGCCGAGATCGCCCATGGAAATCTCACCGCCCATGCCCTCGGCAAGGAAGACGAGGGGGCCATACTCCTTGATTTCGCCTCCGCAAACCTTCATGCGACCGAACGGCTCCGCCATATCGACGTGGCTTCACTCTTGTTCTCTACAGCGGTTGACCTTGGGGCTGAAGCCTCGGTAGCGGCTGCGGTCAACGGACTCGGGTCTGAGAAAGTGATCGCTGCACTTCCGTATGTCCAGGTCCCAGCTCTCAGCCACGCACAGAAGCAGACGGTAAAGCATCCCAAGCTCATCCTCCGCGAGATCGCCGCTGCCGTCGTCGATCAGACCGGAACAGAGCCAGTTGCCCCAGAGCGGCTGCGACGGGTCAGGCCTGGAGACCTTGTCAAGCCGGTGCTATCGCTTATCGCCGCCTACGCCCTCATCGGGATGCTCGGACAGATCGACTTCGTAGCGGTCTGGGATGTCGTGAGAAACGCGACATGGATACTGATCATCTTGGGCTTCTTCATCGGGCAGTTCGTATTCGTCCCCGAAGCGACAGGCATGCGATACGCAACCGGATACGACATCGTCTTACGACCGCTCGTTGTACTTCAGGTATCGGTGAAGTGGATCGGTTTGGCCATTCCGAGTGCTGCCGGAAGAGTTGCGATGAACGCCGCTTTTCTCCGGAAGTACGGGGTTCCGACAACCACCGCCGTTAGCCAAGGCGCAATCGATGGCATCTCTGGCTTCTTCGTCGAGGCAACCATCTTGTTGCTCGCCCTCTTGAGTGCAGATCTCTCCATTGACACGGATCTCGATGAGCTTCGCTGGGGATTGATCATCACAATTGTTCTCTTTCTCTGTTTTGGGATCGGCTATGCCATCTTCAGGATCCAGAGATTGCGCGACGCGGTAGTACCGGTTCTGAAAGATGCGTGGGACCTGCTTATGGGGGTGGTCAAGACGCCAAGCAGGATCATCGGCCTCCTCTTGAGCAACCTCGCATCGCGGATCGTCCTGGCAATCGTGTTGTGGTTTGTACTCCAGGCAATCGGAACGCCACTCCCGTTCGTCACCTGTCTTGTTGCGACGGTGGCTACCAACCTGCTCGCAGGACTCGTTCCGGTGCCAGGTGGGATTGGCATCGCCGAAGCTGTCATGACAACGTTCCTCGTCTTCTTCGGCGTCGATCCCGACTCAGCGTTTGCAGCTGCCGTCGTCTTCCGCGTATGCACCTTCTACATTCCCGCAGGCGAAGGATTCTTCGCAATGCAGTGGCTAGACCGGGAGGGCTACATCTAGATGCTCGTCGTTCTGCTTGAATTGGCTCAGACCAGGAGGTCAGAATGAGGAGATACCACAGCGCCTCGCTCGGTGGAGTCATGCATCTCGGAGCCCCCAGCTACGACAAGGAAGACGGCGTATGGGTGAAGCCGGTGAAGACCCTTTGCGGCCTCGACACACCCGCATGGTCCAAAGCGTATGTGCGGACCTCCGCTTGGTCGAAACGTCGCATCGGACAGGTCTGCATCGACTGTGACCGCACGGCGATGTGGGAGTCGGTTATCTCCCTGGAGAACGACACCTAGAGCTAGATCGCTGCCTGGTGCGCTGGTCCCTCGATGACCTCTACCGCGGGTATCTCAGGCTCTGTCTTGTGACGGAACCGTCTGATTGCCTTTTCTGTCTCAACGACCACAAGCACGATCAGCGAAAGGCCAATCGCGACAAGCCATTGATCTGACGTGAGCGGCTGCGTGCCAAGGAGTCGTTGAAGGAAGTCCCACTGCGTTGCAATGACCGTGAGCGCAGCAGGGATCGCCAGGATTCCAATCGCCTGCAGCACCGGTGGAAGTAGACCACTCTCTGGATCCCGACGTACCGCCATACCTGTGAGAAGGGTTCCGAATGCCATAACTGCAAACGCCATCGTCATCGAGGCAGACGGCTCGGTCGGTGAAGGTGTGTCCGGTCCCCACAACAGAGGCGCCAGGGTGACGAGGAAGAGGGTCGATCCATAGATGAGCCACCGGGTCACCTCCCACCGATTGGTGAGCGGTACAGACGGATCGCGGGGCGGACGCTGCATCAGACCGGAACTGACCGGTTCAATCATGATGATGACGACCGGGGCCGACGCAACAAGGAAATTGAGATACAGCACCATGAGCGGCGTCAGAGCGACCCCGCCAGCGATATTGAAGAGGCTTGCGGCGAGAAAGAGGATCACAAGCGCAAGCAGCTGGGACATCTGGTACCGCACGTAGAGGCTGATTCTTTGATAGATGCTGCGACCAAGCTCGATTGCATGTACGAGGGTGCCAAAGTTGTCGTCCGTGAGGATCATCTTTGCTGCTTGCTTGGTCACCTCGGACCCTGATCCCATCGCAACACCGATGTCAGCTTGCTTCAGCGCAGCCGCATCGTTTACGGCGTCGCCAGTCATCGCCACGATGAGTCCCTGCGACTGCATCAGCTGCACGAGCCGGAGTTTGTCTTCAGGCGTCACCCTCCCGAGAACATGGATGTCGTCGAGGTTCTCCATGATCTCCTCGTCCGACATGTCACGGAACTCAGCACCGCTGATGGCACCCGGACCGAGACCGAGTTCCTCGCCGATCGCCTTCGCTGTCACGGCATGATCGCCGGTGATCATGCGGACATCGATTCCTGCCCCGTGTGCAACGGCGACGGCATGCTTGCTCGACGGGCGGAGCGGGTCGATGATCCCGATCAACGATGACAGCCTCAGGTCCTCGACAAACGACATCGGATCTGCGAGGGCCGCTTCGACATCACGGTCCTCGATGACACGCCACGCCATGGCCAGGACTCTGAGGCCTTGCGAGCCCATCCGGTTGTTCGCTGCCACGACGCTCTTGCCCATCTCATCGATCGAAACAACATGCTCAGATTTGGTTGACACGGTCGCACATCGCGCAAGCACCACATCTGGCGCTCCCTTTGCGAGCAGGATCGTCCGTTGCTCCCCCGCGATGGGGACGGTGTGGACCGTTGCCATGAACTTGTAGCTCGAATCGAACGGAACCTCGGCGAGGCGCGGATAGGCCCGTCTGCTCTCCTCGGCGTCGATACCAAGCTTCGCGGCAAGCACGACCAGCGCTGCCTCTGTCGGGTCGCCGATCACCATGCCATCGTCGCTCACCGTTGCATCGGAACAGAGAGTGAGACCGTATCCGAGGCCGGTGAAGGAGTGGTCTGGCTCTCCTGCGACACTGCGAATGGAACCGTGCTTGTCGTAGCCAGAGCCTTCGACCTGGAACCAGCTCTCTCCGTGGTAGACCACGCTCGCCATCATCTGGTTCATCGTCAGCGTGCCGGTCTTGTCTGAGTTGATGGCACTTGTCGATCCCAGCGTCTCAACATCCGTGAGGTTCTTCACCACGGCTTGGGCTTCAGCCAACTGATTGGATCCGTAGGAGAGCATGCCCTGGACGAAGGTGGGCAAACCCGTTGGAATCGCTGAGATTGCCATCGCCGTTCCGAGCAGCATGACCTCCGAGAACTCAAGACCCCGTGCAAGGCCGATCGCGACAATCACCGCAACCGCGCTCCATGCGATCACGCCGAGCACCTTTGTCAGCGAGTCGAGTTCGCGCTGGAGTGGGGAACGCTTGCGCTCAACCGATGACAGCATCGATGCGATGCGGCCCATCTGCGTTGCCATGCCTGTTTCCGTAACAACGAATGACGCGGTGCCTCGCGTCACGGATGTGTTCTGAAACACCATGTTGGTTCGATCACCGAGGGGCACGTCGTCCCCTGACAGGATTTGGGCGTCCTTGGCGATCGGAGCGCTCTCCCCAGTGAGAGACGCCTCCTGTGTTTCGAGGGTGGCAGACCGAAGTATCCGACCGTCGGCCGGTACCAGATCGCCGGCCTCAAGCCGGACGACATCACCGGGGACGATGTCGGCCGCCGCTACCTCAACATTCGTTCCACCGCGAATGACAACGGACATCGGAACCTGCAGCTTTGCGAGGGCGTCGACGGCTGCTTTTGCCTTCATCTCTTGGTTCGCCCCAAGCGCAACGTTGAGCACAACGAGAAGTGCCACGACAACACCAGTCGAGATCTCACCGAGAGCAAGGCTGATGACTGCGACACCGATCAGCATGAGGTTCATCGGGTCAACGACCTGATGCATCATCACCTGGAGACGTGAAGGCGGGGGTTCAGCCTCCAGCTCGTTGGGGCCGTAGTCGGCAAGCCGCTCCGTTGCTTCGTTCTCGCTCAGGCCGAGTTCCGCATCCGAGTCGAACCGATTGAGGACATCGCCGGTTGCAAGCGAGTACCAACTGTCCGGTTGTGCGAGCGGCTCAGCCATGCATCACCTACGAACTGTCCGAAGGCGGATCTGCCGCTGCAACGGCGCCCGGCCGGTTCTTCTCTGCCTGGAACGCGATCAAGGTGATACCACCGATGACAACCTGCGGGAAGAAGGTCGCTCCACGCCAGATCATGGTTGCCGCAAGGGCTGTGTTGTTGTCGAGCCCGAACGCAACCAGGATGCTCGTGATCAGAGCGTCGGTTGTGCCGAGACCCCCGGGTGGAACCGGGATGAACGTCGCAAGCCGACCAAACGAGAAGGCGGCAAGTGCTTCCCATGGACCGATCGGATCCACCCAGCTGCCCTGAAGTGCGACGACAGCCAGATACAAGATGGAGTACTGGGCGAGTTGTTGCCCAACATTGGCCAGAGTGATCAGACCCCATCGATCTCGCACCACATCGATGATCGAGCTACGAAAGTCAACAATTCCCTTCGTGGCATCAACGTCGATCTCGCGGCGGATCAGCCGGGCAAACCATTGGATCGCACCGTCCGACCATCCTCCGATCTTGCGAGCGAGTTCCTCGCTTCTGAGAATCAGCCCGAACACGACGATGCCAATCACGACGACTGACGTTGCGATCAGGGTGATCGTCGTGGCCTGCCCATTGGACTGCCCCACGATGGCGAGACCAAGCAACCCAAGTACCGGCAAGGTGAGGGTCACGAAGGTGTTCCAGACACTCGTGATGCCGATGGTTGCCGTTGAGGGTGCGGCCTTGAATCCATAGCTCTGCAGCATCCCGAACTGCACCGCAAGCCCGAACGCGCCACCAGCAGGGATCGTGTTGCTGATCATGAACGAGGTCTGCCGAACCTTGAACGCTGGCCAGTACCGAAGCCCTGGCATGGCCGCAGGGAATGGCAAGGCGTAGATGAAGATCATCGCTGCCGTAGCGACGACGATCAGGCCGAGCTCCCAGGCCGCCATATTCTTGATGGCCTCCCATGCAGCCCCGTAATCACCGAGTTGTGGGAGAACTCCGACGAACACGATGATGAGAATGATCACCGTGGCAATGCCAGCGATGATCTGCTGCTTGCCGAACGTCGGCTTGGCTTCTGCCTGCTGCTCTGGGGCTTCGTCGGTCACACGCCAACGCTAGCGATACGCACGATGGAACGGGCAGCCGGGCAGCATCGTTCCGTCTGCATAAACTCGGAGTGGAGGTTCCATGAGCACACAATTTGCTGAACACCTTGCTGCCACGACGGAACAGATCAAAGACAACGGGCTGTACAAGTCTGAGCGGATCATCGCATCGCCGCAGGGCGCCGAGATCGATCTGGACGACGGCTCCACCGTGATCAATCTGTGCGCCAACAACTATCTCGGGCTTGCCGACGATGACCGTCTGGTCGTAGCAGCCAAAGACGCACTGGATCAATATGGATATGGAATGGCATCGGTGCGTTTCATCTGTGGCACTCAGTCGGTTCATACCGAGCTCGAAGCGGGGATTGCCGACATGCTCGGCACGAAAGCAGCGATTCTCTACTCGTCGTGCTGGGACGCCAACGGAGGTCTGTTCGAGACGGTCCTCGGCCCAGAGGATGCAATCATCTCGGACTCTCTCAACCATGCATCGATCATCGACGGCGTGCGACTCTGCAAGGCCGCCCGCTACCGATATGCGAACAACGACATGGCCGACCTCGAACGACAACTCGAGGAAGCGTCCGACGCCAGGTTCAAGATGATCGCAACGGACGGGGTCTTCTCGATGGACGGAATCATCGCCAACCTGCCGGCGATATGTGATCTCGCCGATG
The DNA here is from genome assembly GCA_051011415.1 of Acidimicrobiia bacterium. GTDB lineage: Bacteria > Actinomycetota > Acidimicrobiia > Spongiisociales > UBA5794 > SZUA-442. The sequence goes on along the minus strand of JBPCTY010000047.1, from coordinate 12,970 downwards.
CCCACGACGCCATCGTCATGGTTGACGACTCACATGCGGTCGGGTTTATCGGCGATACGGGCGCTGGGACACCCGAGTACTGGGGGGTTCAGGAACGAGTCGACATTGTTACCGGAACCCTCGGAAAGGCGCTTGGCGGTGCCTCGGGGGGCTACACCGCAGGACCAAGTGAACTCGTCGAGCTCCTCCGACAGCGATCCCGTCCGTATCTGTTCTCGAACTCCCTTGCACCCGTGATCACAACCACGACGCTTGAGACACTTGCCGTGCTTCGAGAGTCCTCCGATCTTCGCCAGCGGCTTCACAGCAATGCGCGCCGGTTCCGCCAGGGCATGGAGGCAGCGGGCTTCACTCTCATTGGTGCAGACCATCCCATCATTCCGGTGATGCTCGGGGATGCACGACTGGCGACTGAGATGGCAGACCGACTTCTGTCCCGCGGCGTATACGTCATCGGATTCTCATTTCCAGTGGTTCCAAAGGGAGAAGCGCGAATCCGAACGCAGATGTCCGCGGCTCACAGCGATGACCATATCGATGCAGCAATTGATGCCTTCACCGATGTCGGACGAGAACTCGGAGTCGTAGCCTGATGCGGGCGCTCGTCAAGGCACGTCCGGAATCCGGTATCTGGCTTCGTGACGTCCCAACCCCAGATATCGGCCCCAACGATGTCCTGGTCCGGGTGCATAGGACGTCGATCTGTGGCACAGATCTTCACATCGAAGCATGGGACGAATGGGCACAACGAACGATTCCGACACCCATGACGATCGGACACGAGTACATGGGTGTCGTCGAGCAGCTTGGTTCAGAGGTCGATGGGCTTCACATCGGTCAGCGAGTATCCGGCGAGGGGCACATCGTCTGCGGACGGTGTCGCAACTGTCAGGCCGGGCGAAGGCACTTGTGCATCAACACAATCGGTGTCGGTGTCGATCGGCCTGGAGCGTTCGCTGAGTACGTCTCAGTGCCAGGGGCAAACATCCAGCCGCTCCCCGATGATGTGTCCGACGATATCGGGGCCATCCTCGATCCTCTAGGGAATGCCGTGCACACGGCGCTGCACTTCGACCTCGTCGGCGAGGACGTGCTGATCACGGGGGCTGGTCCGATTGGAATCATGGCGGTGGCAGTCGCCAGACACGTCGGAGCCCGGTTCATCGTGGTCACCGATATCAACGACTACCGGCTTGAGCTGGCCGAAGAGATGGGTGCTGACCTTGAACTCAACGTCACGACCGCATCGCTCGATTCAGCCGTCAAGGAGCTGGGCCTCAAGGAAGGTTTCGATGTCGGTTTGGAAATGTCCGGGGTGCCATCCGCGCTTCACGACATGATCACTCACATGAACAACGGAGGCGACATTGCCTTGCTCGGAATCCCTCCGATACAGGCACCAATCGACTGGAACGACATCGTCTTCAAGGGGCTGACGCTCCAAGGCATCTACGGAAGGCGAATGTTCGAGACCTGGTACAAGATGCTGGCAATGCTTCAGACGGGCCTCGATGTTTCAAGGGTCATCACGCACCACTTCGTCGCCGAAGACTTCGAAGAAGCGTTTACCACCGTTCGATCAGGCAACTCAGGCAAGGTGATTCTGGACTGGACCGCGTGACCAGTCTTCGGTGCTAGCCGACCGCTGGCTTGAGGAACACTGCACCCAACGGTGGGACCGTGATCTCAACCGACCAGTCATATCCGTGCGACGAGATCGCGTCCGCTTCGACCACGCCGTTGAGGACCCCACTCCCCCCGTAGCGGGTGTCGTCCGAGTTGAGCGCTTCCTCCCATGCCCCGCTGCGGGGAACACCGATCCGGTACCCGTCTCGGGGAGCGGGTGTGAAGTTCGCGACGAATAGCAAAGGCGAGCCGTCACCTGCCATCCGCAGATACGCATACACGCTGTTCGGTGCATCATCGCCCACCACCCATCGGAAGCCGGACCCGTCATTGTCGAGCTCGTACAACTGCGGCGAAGACACCAGTAACTCATTGAGATCGGAGACCCAGTCCTTGATCCCGCGATGCGGCTCAAACTCCAGCAAACCCCACTCGAGCTCACTTTCATGGTCCCACTCGTCCCACACACCGAACTCGCCACCCATGAAAAGCAGCTTCTTACCGGGTTGGGACCACTGGTAGCCGTACAGAAGCCGCAAGCCAGCAAACCGTTGCCAATCGTCGCCTGGTTGTTTAGTGAGCAGTGAGCCCTTTCCGTGGACAACCTCGTCGTGCGACAGGGGAAGCGTGAAGTTCTCATTGAACGCATACACCATCCTGAAGCTGAGCTCCGAGTGATGATGCGCACGGTGTACCGGGTCGCGAGCGACATACGCAAGAGTGTCATTCATCCAACCCATATCCCACTTCTCACCGAACCCCAGCCCACCGAACTCGACGGGTGCCGTCACGTTCGGGAAGGCAGTCGATTCCTCTGCAGCCATCACAATCCCCGGATGCTCTCCGTACATCGAGCGGTTGAGGTGTTGCAACAGTGAGATCGCCTCAAGGTTCTCTCGGCCACCGAACTCGTTTGGGACCCACTCTCCTGCTTGGCGTGAGTAGTCGCGATAGAGCATTGACGCCACGGCATCCACCCTGATCCCATCCGCGTGGTACCGATCGAGCCAGAAAGATGCGCTTGAGAAGAGGAAGCTTCGAACCTCGTGTCTTCCGTAATTGAAGATCAGACTGTCCCAGTCCGGGTGGTACCCCTGCATCGGATCGGCATGCTCGTACAGATGGGTTCCATCGAAGCGGGCGAGACCATGTTCATCGGATGGGAAGTGCGATGGCACCCAATCCAGGATCACCCCGATGCCGTTCTGATGCAGGTGGTCAATGAGGAACATGACGTCCTGGGGATCGCCGTATCGGGCGGTAGGCGCGAAGTATCCCGTCGTCTGATACCCCCACGATCCGTAGAACGGGTGTTCCATGATCGGAAGAAGCTCGACGTGGGTGAAACCGAGTTCGGTTACGTAGTCAACGAGCTGTTGTGCGATAGCCCTGTAACCGCCTGGTTCGTACCGCCACGAGCCCAGATGGAGCTCGTAGATCGACATCGGAGCATCGAGCGCATTCTTCTGTCCACGTTCGGACATCCATGGTGCATCGCCCCACTCGTACGAGAGGTCCCACACGACTGAGCCGGTACGAGGTGGTTCTTCTGCCTTGAACGCGACCGGATCTGCTTTGTCCACGACCTGCCCGTCTGCGCCAGTCACTCGGTACTTGTAGACGTCTCCGTCTGCAATCCCTGCCATGAGTCCGTGCCACACACCACTTTCGTCAGGATGCAGGTCCACACCCTCCCATGACGTGCCCTCTGCAATCAGCTCGACTCGCTCAGCAGATGGTGCCCATACGCGAAACGACGTTGTTCCCTCGCCAACATGTGCGCCGAGCACACGATGCAGTCCCGTGTGTGTCCCCTCATTGAACGACCAGCGGTCGTCATCGGGGAGCGGAAACGGATCGGCGTGCACAGGGTCAACCTACATCGATGTCCGCTGGTCCAGCGAACCGCGGCGGGGTCGGTCCTGAGTATGCGAGAATTCCGCCATGAGACGAATTTCCAGAGAGGCCCGCGTTCTTTCCATCGTTCTTGCCGGCGGCATGGGCAAGCGACTCATGCCACTTACGGCTGTGAGGGCAAAGCCTGCCGTGCCACACGGAGGCCAATACAGGCTGATCGACTTCGCCCTGTCGAACCTTGTGAACGGAGGGTATCGACGGATCGTCGTTCTCACCCAGTACAAGAGCCACAGCCTCGATGTGCACATCTCTCGCACGTGGCGCATGTCGACAGTCCTTGGCAACTACGTGACAACCGTTCCTGCACAAATGCGGCTGGGACCCCAATGGTTCGAAGGGTCGGCGGATGCGATCTTCCAGAACATGAACCTGGTTCGTGACGAGCGACCGGACTACATCTTTGTGTTCGGTGCCGATCACATCTATCGCATGGATCCCAACCAAATGCTCCAGGCCCATCTCGACAGCGGAGCGGGAGTCACCGTGGCTGCGATACGAGCACCACTGGATCAAGCTCGGGAGTTCGGCGTAATCGACAAACATGCTGAATCGACCCGCATCAACGAGTTCGTCGAGAAGCCTGAGAACCCTCCGGGTCTTGCAGATGACCCGGATTCAGCCCTCGTCTCGATGGGGAACTACGTCTTCACAACAGATGTGCTTGTCGACATCCTCAACGCAGATGCGGCATCGGCACAGTCCAGTCGGGATCTGGGAGGCGACATCATCCCCGCCCTTGTGAAATCGGGCGAAGCCCATGTGTACGACTTCTCAGAGAACGAGGTTCCGGGGGAAACACCCCGGGATCGACACTATTGGCGTGATGTCGGGACGCTCGACTCCTACTACGAAGCCAATATGGATCTCGTCGATCCCCACCCAATCTTCAACCTGTACAACCACCGTTGGCCCGTGCACACATCCCACCCGATGACGCTGCCACCCGCAAAGATTGTTGGGCACGGCGAGTACGGGGCCGGCAAGGTTGCCAACTCGATGGTGTCGCCGGGTGCGATCATCACTGGGGCAACCGTCGAGCATTCGGTGATCTCCCCAAATGTCCGGATCGAACCCGGTGCGGTCGTCGAGAACTCGATCCTGTTCGATGACGTTGTCATCAGCTCGGGTGCCGTCGTGAGAAACACCATCCTCGACAAGTCGATCATCGTCCCGCGAAACCGGATCATCGGCGAAGACATTGACAGGGACCGAGAAGAGTTCACCGTCTCGGATGGCGGAGTGATCGCTGTCCAAAAGGGAACCGAGATCAGTTACGGCTGAGTACCTCGTCGTACAAGGCGAGGTATTGCTGGCTTGGCTCGCGCCACGACCAGTCGATTTCCATGCCTCTCCGCTGGATCGCAGCCCTCCGCCTCGGTTGCTTCCACGCACGTACCGCCCGGTGGATTGCGTCCGCGGTACTTGCAGTATCGACTCGATCCATGATGAATCCGGTGCCAGCCTTCCGATCACTGTCTGCGTCTCGCACCGTGTCGACGAGTCCCCCAACCGGAGCGACGATGGGAATCGTCCCGTAGGCCATCGCCTGCATCTGCGCCAACCCGCAAGGCTCAAACCGGCTTGGCATGAGCAGGAGGTCCGCTCCGGCGAAGATGCGATGTGCGAGTGCCGGATCGAAGCCGTCATGGAACCAGATGCGATCGGGCTGGTTGGCTGCCTCGTGTCTCGCCCAATCCGCACGCCACTGATCACCCGATCCAAGAACAACCAGCTTGAAGGGGACGCCTCGTGCAAACTCAGCACACTCGAGCGCAAACTCGACTCCCTTCTGATCAACCAGCCTCGTCACCATGCCGATGATCGGCGATCCGTCGTCCTCCCATCCCAGCTCTGCGATGAGCCGCGAGCGAGCGGTTTCCTTGCCAGACGAATCATCAGCCGAGTACATGGCAGGGATGGCATCGTCGGTCATCGGATCCCAGACCGTGGTGTCGATCCCGTTCCGGATTCCCACGAGGCGATCACCGATTCCGTTGAGAAGCTTGTCAAGACCTTCGCCCCCCTGCGGGGTGCGGATTTCGTTGGCGTAGTTCGGGCTCACGGCAACGACCGCATCGGCAAGTGCGATGGCGCCGGCGAGCGGGTTGGTGCCGCTGTGCCGTTCGAATGCGTCTGATGGCTCGAGGCGATCGAGCCATCCTGCCGATGTCCAACCCTGATGGCCAAGCGTGTGGATTGTCAGCACCGTTGGCGTGGCGCCGTTCATCAGGCCAAGCACCGCCGCCGTGTGCCAGTCGTTCAGGTGCACAACATCCGGCTTGCGAACGTCGGCAAGCGCGGCAACGGCTGCGGAGAAGGCAAAGAACCGATCTGCGTTGTCCGGCCATCCCATTCCAGTGTCGTCAACATATGGGTTCGGTCGCTTGATGCCCGGTACGTCGATCGCCGTGACCTCACCAAACCCTTCTGCGAACCCGCTGCGAGCAGACGCCGGCGACGCCCAGGTTGGTACATAGAGGTCCAGTGAATTCTCCTCTTTGAGTACGAACCCTTCATAGTCCGGGATCACGACCTCAACGTCGGTACCGAGTTCGCGAAGCGCTTTCACGACTCCGCTACTGGCCTCTGCCAGCCCACCAACGGAGACCAGCGGCGTCAGCTCCGCAGTGGCGAACAGCACCTTCACGAGACTGCCTCCTGCTCGCGCTTCAGCACGGCCACTGACCACCCAGCGACATCACCTTGTTCTGGAGAGGTCGTCGGCAGGGCGTCGCTCAGGCCAGTTGCCGAGTAGAGAACGACCTGCCATTTGTGGTGGACGAAGGTATCGGGCATGACGAACCGTACCGGGGCGGAGTGTGCGTTGAACAAGATGAGGAAGCTGTCGTCGTGCGTCCAGTTGCCTTGGTCATCGATCGAAGCGATCGCATCTCCGTTGATGTACACGCCGAGTGACTTGGCAAAGCCCTTCCTCCAGTCGGGTTCGGTCATGACCTTTCCGTCGTTCCGGAACCAAGCGATCTCTTGCCGGTCCCGATCCCCTCGTCCGTTGAACCAGGCCGTGTGTCGGAAGACCGGATGCTCGGATCGGATCCGGATCAGCTCGCGGGTGTACGCAAGGAGATCGTCCTCAACATCTTCCCACTGATACCAAGAGATGTCGTTGTCCTGGCAATATGCATTGTTGTTCCCGTGTTGAGTCCGCCCGATCTCGTCGCCGCCACCGATCATCGGCACTCCTTGAGAAAGCAACAACGTCGTGAGGATCGATCGTGATCGCCGTTTTCGCAGGTTCATCACCTCTTGGTCCTCGGTCGCTCCCTCAGCACCAGAGTTCCATGAACGGTTGTGTCCGTCGCCGTCTCTGTTGTCCTCACCGTTGGCATCGTTGTGCTTCTCGTTGTAGCTCACAAGGTCCTTCAGTGTGAACCCGTCGTGAGATGTCACAAAGTTGATTGATGACTCTGGGTATCGACCACCCGGTGAGTAGATGTCTGAGGACCCTGTGAACCGGGAGGCGAAATTGCCAAGGGCACCGTCATCGCCGCGCCAGAACTCTCGGACATCGTCGCGGTACTCGCCGTTGAGCTCGCTCCAAGGTGGAGGGAAGCCGCCAACCTGGTATCCGTTGGGACCTGTATCCCATGGCTCTGCGATCAGGCGAGCTGTGCTGATCACGGGGTCTCGGCGCAGCCGATCGAAGAACTCGGCGGCCTGAGTGAAGTCATGAGGGTCCCTGGCCAGGGCGACGGCGAGATCGAACCTGAATCCATCTACCCGCATGTGGGTGATCCAATAGCGAAGGCTGTCGACGATCATCTGACGCACCACGCCATTGCTTGCATTCAGCGTGTTGCCGGTGCCTGTGTAATCGACGTACTGGTGTGGGCGTGCGGGGTCAGTCCGGTAGTACGACAGGTTGTCGATGCCTCGAAAGCTCAGTGCCGGGCCAGCAGGTCCGCTCTCACCAGTGTGGTTGTAGACAACGTCGAGGATCACCTCGATATCCGCATCGTGGAGGGCCTTCACCAGACCCTTGAACTCGGCGACCTGTTGACCGCTCGTTCCCGTCGCCGCATACGCACCGTGTGGTGCGAAGAAGCCAATCGTGCTGTAGCCCCAGTAGTTCGTCAACCCCTTGGCAATGAGGTCATGTTCGCTGACGTGATGCTGGACCGGCATCAGCTGTACAGCAGTCACCCCGAGCTCAACGAGGTGCTGAATGACTGGTTCGCACGCCATGCCGGCGTATGTCCCGCGCAGCTCATTTGGAACTTCTGGATGCAGCTTTGTGAGGCCCTTTACGTGCGTCTCGTACAGGATCGATTCCGAGAGCCTCCGTTTGGGTGACGATGAGTCGCCCCAATCAAAGGCATCGTCGACAACGACGGCCTTGGGTTTTGCGGCCGCGTCGTCAAACTCGCTCATCTGCATCACGTTGCCCGCCTCATATGCAAAGACCGGTGCAGACCAATCGATCGTGCCATCGATTGCCCGTGCGTATGGATCGATCAGCAGATTGTTGGAGTTGAACAGATGGCCGGCGGCTGGATCCCACTCGCCGTGCACTCTGAACCCGTAGCGTTGCCCGGGAGTGATCCCCATCACGTACCCGTGGTACACATCGGCAGTTCGGTTGGGCAACCGGATCCGGGATTCCACACCATGCTCGTCGAACAGACAGAGGTCCACCGCCGAGCCGTTGCGGCTGAACAACGCAAAGTTGGTTCCGTCGCCGTCGAAGGTCGCTCCGAGTTCGGATGCGGATCCGGGTGAGATGGTCTTGCTCACCGCTCGTGGGGTCGGTACAGACGAGCGTCGTATTCACCGACCATACGACGAGCGGAAACGAACGGCCCAAGTGACTTCCAGTTGTGCCGCATCTTGGTCAGCCAAGCCGCACTAGGTGCCACGTCGTCCTGGTAGAAGAGGGGAACGATGTCGGTCGACAGCACGGTCATGAGACCGTCGGCCTCCTCTGCATCCCGCTCGGAACTGCTCTCGGCATCGGACGTCTTGATCTCCCAGCCGTTTTCACCGTCGAAGGACTCGTCCCACCAGCCGTCCAGAACGGAGAAGTTGAGACCACCATTCTGGGCCGACTTTTCACCGCTCGTCCCGCAGGCCTCGTTCGGTCGGATTGGGTTGTTCAGCCACACATCGCATCCGGCATACATCGCACGAGCAACTGCCATCTCGTAGTCGGGCACAAACACAAATCGTCCATTTGCCGAGGAAGAGTGTGCGTACTCAAGTACGTGGCTCAGAAGCTCTTTCCCCGGCTCATCGGCAGGGTGCGCTTTGCCTGCAAACACGAACTGGATCGGCCGTTGGTCGTCTGCGATCAGTTCGTTGAGGCGCTCAACCTCTCTGAGGAGAAGATCCGCGCGCTTGTAGGTCGCAAACCGACGTGCGAAACCAATTGTGAGCACATCAGGGTCGAGTCGATGCTGCGGTCCCATCCGGGCTGTCACAAGGTCGATCAGCGCTGAGCGACCGGCCCTCCGGATCGATCTCAAGGCGTCGTCGTCAATGAGATCCACGCCATCCCACGAACCCTCGCCGCCACGATCCCACTGCGACCCGATTGTCGCATCAAGCTCCCTTTGCAGATCGGGTGCGATCCAAGTGCGCGCATGGACACCGTTGGTGACTGAAGTGATGCGCTCACCACCGGGGACCTCCCCGAACATATCCCTTGAAACCTCGCCGTGAAGCTTTGAGACACCATTTGCCCTGCTTGCAAGCCTGAGACAGAACGCCGCCATGTTGAACGTGTCATCCCCAGGCATGTGTGCAAGTTCGAGTAGATCGTCGATCGACACGCCGTAGCGTTCCGACCACACACCGAGATACCGGTCCATCAGATCGTGTGGGAATCGGTCAATTCCTGCTGGTACGGGCGTGTGAGTCGTGAATACGATGCGCTGTTTCACAGCCTCAATGGCTTCGGAAAGCGACGCACCCTTGTCCACGTGTTCCCCGATGAGTTCGAGCGCAAGGAATCCCGCATGTCCCTCGTTGAGATGGAAGACATCCGGTTCGTAGCCGAGTTGACGGATGGCGCGCACTCCGCCGACCCCCATGAGGAGCTCCTGTCGAATGCGGTGCTCGCGATCGCCGCTGTAGAGACGGTCTGACACGGTCTTGCCACGCTCGTCGTTGAGCTCGACGTCCGTGTCAAGGAGATACAACTTGGTCCGGCCAACGTCCGCTCGCCAGATCCTTGCCTTGACGATCCGGTCGTCCATCGTGATCTCAACGATGCCAGGCATCTGTTCAAGACCGAGCGACGACGGATCGACGCGCTCGTAGTGCTCCTGCTGACGATTCGACTTGATCGATTGGTGGAAGAATCCGTCTCTGTAGAACAACCCGACACCGACGAGTGGCAGGTCCAAGTCGCTCGCTGCCTTGAGGTGGTCACCTGCGAGGATTCCGAGCCCGCCTGAGTACTGCGGCAGAGTCTCGGATACCCCGAACTCCGGCGAGAAGTAGGCGATCTCTGCAGACGGATTGGGATCGACAACGGGGACACGATCTGCCGCCTGTCTGGCAGCTGCAACGAAGGACTCGTCGCTCAGAAATCGGTCGTAGTCGGCATCCGTGAAGGAGAGCACTCGTTGAAGTGGATGGGAAGCTCCCGTCGCCTGAGGGAACTGTGCGAATAGCGCCTGCGTTTCAACATCCCACGTCCATGAGTAGTTCGATGCGGCGCGCACAAGGAGAGCTTCAAGCTGAGATCGGGTGATACGGGCCAAAACGGCTCCTTGTGCATTCGCCGGAAGAGAGTTGAGGTACTGAATCCTATAAGCGGCTTGGAACGCGGCGGATTCTCATTTGTGGGTACATCACGAGGATCGCCGGCCAGCGGCCAACGAACGACGGAAGGCATCGTTCTGCGAAAGCGACTCCAACGAGGAATCGTGGCGGACGGTCCAGTTTGGTCGCTCCCGATAGGTTCCTGGGACGTTCTGTCGTCGTCGCTCACCGACCAGATCGTCCATAGTCATCAGTGCGACGGCGGCGCTCGAAGCGGCCATCCAGGCTGAGAGACCGTCAACGACGATGCCGGGATCGGTCGAGCCAAAACGCTGTCCGAGGCCATCCACTGCTCTCGCACGCTGCTCTCGCTCGATGACCTCTCTTTCTTCATCGAATACACCGAGGGCCCGCATGTCATCAATGTCCGACCCCGCCAGCCACGCAGCGATTGACGGGGTGTCGTGACTCGACACGGCAACAACGTCGCGTTCCGAGACGTCAGCGCTCGCATCGGGAGCCACGACCATTCCAGCGAGTCGATGAGTATCAAGGCGACGCTCAATCTCCGCAGTCACGGTGCCCAGGTTCTCCCCGACTACCGGCGTTCCCGATCGGTGGGACTCGATGCACACAACCGCAAAGAGCTCATCAGTTGGCTGTGCAACGTATGCGCCTTCACTTGCTGCCATGCCGTGGGGCACCCACCACGACCTGTGCAAACCGAGCGCATGGTCGATGCGCAAGAGTCCGCCTGCCTCGAGCTGATGCCGCAGGGCGAGCCGAAACTGGAGATGCCCGTCCAGCCTTGCCACCGCAGGAATAACAGCAGGCAGTCCCCAATCCTGACCTCCCACAAACAGCGTGTCGGGTGGGGCACCGAGTGAAGCCGATGCGAAGAGGTCGGGTTGTGTCCAGATGTCATAGCCATCGGGGTGGCAACCGATGGGAAGATCGAGATACAGCAGCTGACCCCTCGACGCAAGATCTGCATCGAGCTGCCTTATCTGACGGTCCATCAGCCATTGAGCGGTGAGATGGTGGAGCCGCCTATGCGGATCCACGTCGATCGCTGTGCTCCATGCTCGCCAGTCCCGGCCATGCCTGTCGGTCGCTGATCTGAAGTCTGCGTACCGTGCGGTATCGGGATTGCCCTTGCCGAAAGTTTCAACTTCATCGATAAGGCCAGGGGTCTCAGCGACGATCGCCACATAGTCATCGAGCCAGGAATCCACTCGACGGTGCGCATCCGAGTAGTCGACCCGGGTGGCGTCAGCGCCGTCCGCAGCAAGTGCCGTATGTGTGCCAGGCACACGATCGACGTCAAGGAAGGCTTCATTCCACGCTCTCCTCGATGCCGGGGCGTAGGGCGACGGGTCATCAGCGAAGGCGGCGAGAAGCGGCAGCGTTCCAACGACGTCAATCCCCTCGCGGTTCAGCATGTCGGCGAAGATGCGCAGCTCCCTCAGGGTTCCTATTCCACGGTCCGTGTCTGAGCGGAGCGAGTAGATAGGACTGATGACTCCAGACAGACCTGTAGGAAGCGAGGCTGCTGCAGTCGGCGCCGACATCACCACAGACGAATGCTCGCCATCGACCATCAGCTGGTGATAGCCGACTGGAAGCACGGTCCAGCTTTGCGTCACCTCTGCAAGTGACATTGAGATTCCATCCTCAAACGCAATCTCTACATCGTGTGATTGGGGAAGGTTCATCAGCGGTGCCGGGTCGCCATCCCAACACACGATCACCGGAGGCACATCGATGTGAGATTCACTCAGCTCGTTGAGCGCATCGTCGATGTCACTGCTGCTCGCGAGTTCTCGTCCGATAACCGCCTCGACCACTCGGCCGAGGTGCTCGTCCGAAACTACCTGTGGCTGGCCCCAGGCATCGGTCCAAGCCCGTGACACACCGACCAGGTTGGCCAGATCATCCAGCGACGACTGCACTACGTCTCCATGTCGAAAGGACCCGGTGGGCCTACTGGTAGTCACCAGCAGGCTCGCCGGGGGTGGCCTCCATTGGCTCGGTCTCTTCGTCGCCTACGAGCCGATCGCGGAGATACCGCGGCCCACGGGTGCGAGTCGGAGCGTCCTCATCCATCTCAGCTGCAAGTTCCTTCGCTCGCTTGATGCGCTCACCGCGCTCGAGCTCGAGCTGCTTCAGCGTCTTGTTCACTGTTGCCATCTGCTCGTCGCTGACGGGATCAAATCGATAGCCAGCGTGCACGAACGCTGCAGTGTCACCCCGGTAGTCGTGTCCAAACGACTTGAACTCACCAGGGATCACCTTCATCGCGTTCATTGCATCAACGGCGACCTGTACAAAGGTGAGAAGAGGAACCCACGTCATGCCCTCTGGGACGTTGCGTCCCTTCGGAACGTCCGGTTCCAACCAGAGTGGTTGCTTGACTGCAAGCCTGAATGAGACCTGGGCGATCGGATCGTTGTCGTGGTCAAGAATCACGGCTCGGAGGTTGTCCTTCGCCTCATCATCCAGCTTGTTGAAGTCATCGATACTGTCGAAGGTTCCGACCGTCCCATCCGGAATGAGACTGCTCGATCCGTCGCGCATTCCGTTCTTTGACCACTTCGCCAGACCAGGAAGCCCAAACCACAAGGCCCGATCAATTCCATAGTGATCGAATCCCTCGATCCCCTTGTGCATCACGACATCGGACGAGGACCACGCACCGAGACTC